>NZ_NFHA01000001.1:0-346631 GCF_002159225.1 Flavonifractor sp. An91
ATACCGCAAAAGGAGGAACAGATCAGTATGCCAGCGGTACACCTGCAAGAAAACAGCAAACTAATCTCCGGCCATGTGGCCGAGAAAAAAGGGTATCTCTATTGGGTTCTAAACCTTACCGATGAGAACGGTAAGAGAAAGCCCAAATGGATTCCCACCCATAAGAAAGCCAAGGGCAACAAGACCTGGGCAAACAATATGCTTCCCACCATCCGAAAGGAATGGACGGAAAAGCTGCTTCAGGAGGCTACGGCCTCACAGCAGTCGGCTTCTCCGTCTGGCCCGTCATCCGCAGAGATTTCCTTTGTGGATTTCCTGTATCAGTGGCTTGAGCACAAGTACAAGTCTGCTACCGGACGGGTGATGGACAGCAAGCCCATCGAACTCTCGACCTATTCGGGATATGAACAGCAGCTTAATAACCCCATCGCCCCGTATTTCCGAGAGCATCCTGTCGCCCTTTGTGACCTTACCAAACAAGATATTCTCGCTTTTTATGAGAAAGAATTGGAACGGGTCAAGCCGACCACCGTTAAACACTACCACGCTCTGATTCATGGGGCGTTGAATTATGCGGTTGACAAAAATCTGATTCCAAGCAATCCGGCTGACCGGATTATCATTTCCAAGCCTGAACCCTTCAAGGGTGACTACTACCTGGATTCGGAAGTCCTGAATCTGTTTGAAGTCATCAAGGGGCATAAGATCGAACTGGTAGTTCTTCTGACTGCTTTTTACGGCCTGCGCCGCAGTGAGGTTATCGGTCTGAAATGGAGTGCCTTTGACTTCAACCATAACTGCTTCTCCATCCGGCATACGGTAACAACTTGCAATGTAAAGGGAGAACGGGTCACAATTAAGAAGGACAAGGCAAAAAACAAATCCAGTCTGCGGACTTATCCATTGATTCCTTTTTTGAAAGAGCGGTTGCTGGAGGCCAAGAAACAGCAGGAAGAAAATCGCAAGCTGTGCGGGCGTTCCTACAACAAAGAATATCTGGGATATGTCTGTGTCGATGTGATTGGCAATCTTATTAAACCCAACTATGTGTCCTCGACCTTTGGAAAGTTGCTTGCCAAGAACAATTTACGGCACATTCGTTTCCACGATCTTCGCCATACCTGTGCCTCGCTTTTGCTGGCCAACGGTGTCCCGATGGAACAGGTAAAGGAGTGGCTGGGACACAGTGAGATCTCAACAACGGTGGATATTTACGGGCATCTGCAATATGCCACAAAAAAACAATCCGCCGCAGCCATTGAGCAGGACATTGTGGCACCCATGCTGCAAAACCTATCGGCGGTTTCTCCGTAAAAAGGAAAGAGGTCTACCAGCTTTTCGCTGGCAGACCTCATGGCGGAGATGGAGAGATTCGAACTCTCGCGCCGGTTTTGAGCCGACCTACCGCATTTCGAGTGCGGACCCTTCAACCGCTTGGGTACATCTCCAAATTTATGTTATATCCCTGGTCCCGACCCGCCGACCAATTCAGCTGGTGGAAATCGGGAAGAACAACAGGATAGAACAAGCAACATTATTCAATTTGAACTCGGCTGGAACCCGCATGGTTCCAAGGGTTTCAGCCGTTTGGCACTCCGCATAGGAAACCTGATTTCGAATCATTACACCAACTTGGATGATGACGGTAAATCAGGGACGATAGCGGTAACTACGGAACCCCAAAACATACCTCTCAAAGTGGCTGTCAGATGGCTGCTCTCATTATAGCCATTTTCCCGCAAAATTCAAGCCGTGGAAATTGGGAAGAACAACAGGATAGAACAGACCCCAATTCACAATTTGAACTTGCCCGCAAACCCGCATGGTTACTGGCTTTTCGGCAGTTTGGACTTCCAAAGTGGAAACATGATTTCGAGTCAGCCCCGTTATGACCACTTCGATACCGCTGCATTTCTAAATTCACTTCGCCAACACTATCTGGTTTGGCGCCGTAATGTATAAGATACCTCATTTTTGTTCGCTTGTCAATATTGCAGCCAGGTATGAAATAAGATATAATCAGTGCTGTATGTAAGCAACCTGGCAATATATGCAGGAGGAGATCATGGAAGAACTAAAACGACGCATACTCAGCGAAGCGATCGTGGGAGAAGGCGACATTATCCATGTGGATATGTTCCTCAACCACTGCATGGATATGGAATTGATGGAGCGTATGGGCGCCACCCTTGCCAAGCGATACCGTGGTCAGCACATTACAAAAGTACTGACAGCAGAAAGTTCCGGAATCGCCCTTGCCTGCTTTACCGCCCGGGCGCTGGGTGTGCCGGTGATCTACGCCAAAAAATTTCAAACCGGATACATCGATCCTGACGTTTACTCTGCGGACACCCACTCCTTTTCTCTGGACAAGTCCTACACCCTGCGGGTATCCAAGAAATATCTGACCGAAGAGGATCAGGTTCTGTTGGTCGACGACATCCTGTCTAACGGACAGACCATGCTCAGCCTTCTGGAGCTGGTATCCAAAGCGGGTGGAGAAGTCGCAGGTGTGGGCGTTGCTATCGAAAAGTCCATGCGGGAGGGCGGCCGTGTCCTGCGTCGGATGGGAATCCGGGTCGAAGCCCTGGCCACTGTACAGGCCATTGAGCACGGTCAAATCATTCTAGCATAAGGAGACCCCCATGGAAAACACCACCAACGCACTTTTGCCTAACGCATTTGCACTTTTCAACGGCATTCATTCCAGCTCTTCCGGTCCAGACCACGGCGAGTCTGTACTCACGTTGGGACCAGACAGCCTGAATCCTTACGGCCTGCTTCATGGCGGTGCCTATTATACGATGGCTGACAGCGCCTGCGGAACCGCCTGCCGTACCGATGGAAGAAATTACGTCACCCTGCACGGAGGCCTGAATTTCATCCGTTCCGCCCGCAGCGGTACCGTAACCGCCCGGGCCGTGGTCCGACACCGGGGCCGCAGTACCTGTCAGGCTGATGTTGAAATCACAGATGAAAGCGGAGCTCTGCTGGCTACCGGTGATTTCACCTTCTTCTGCATCGGGCAGCGCTGAGTTCTTTATGACAAGGCGTGCAAGGGACGGCTTCAAGGCCGTCCCTCTTTCTTATCCATCACCACATCCCGGTCCAGCCAAATCTGCCAGGCAATCATAGTCAGTACCGGCATTAGGATCATACCTGCCACACCAAAGGTCTGAAATCCCACATACATACTGACCAGCGACACCAGGGGCGGCAACCCGATACGTTTCCCCAGCAAGCGTGGTTCCAGCGCCCCTCGAACCAGTGTGACCACCCCATAAAGAAGGAGCAGCCCCAGACCTAAGGGTGTCCTTCCTGCCAACAGAGAAACCAGACTCCAGGGCAGCAACACTACTCCGCTTCCGAAAATGGGCAGTGCATCCACCAGGGCAATCATCCCGGCCAGCAGCAGTGCCGGCTCCACCCGCAGCACCAAAAGTCCTACAGAGAGTTCTCCAAAGGTAAAGAGGATGAGAATTCCCTGGGCTCGCAGCCAACTGCCTGCCGCTCCGGACGCTGCCCGCTGCCAGCGTTTCATCCGTTCCTGCCACGCCGTCGGCAGCTGCTGGGCAGCCGCTTGCAGACCGGGGCGGCCTGCCATGAGGAAATAAGTCGCCAGGAAGGCAGTAAACAGAAACAGCCCTGCGGCCGGCAGTGCAGTCAGCAGTCCGCCCGCCCCTTCTGCCAGGGTCTCCCCTGCCCAGGACGGAAATGCCAGAATGCCCCGGACCGCTTCTTCCACCGCTTGTCTGGCTGGCTCCCGCAGTTCCGCAGGCAGCGCCACAAAAAGACGATAAAGCCATACCTCCGCCTGTTCTGCCCAGCCATTCAACTCTGTCAACAGCCCCGGCAGCCGTCCCAGCAACCCCATCAGCTCATACCACAGCCTCCAGGCCAGCAATGCCGCAAGGCCTCCTGCCGCTCCCGCCGCAGCCAGCACACATAGGGCAGCTGCCCACCGGCGGGGCAACCGCAGGGACCGGATAAGCCAACCCACAACCGGTTCCAGCAGCCATGCCAGTACCACGGCCACCAAAAAGGGCGCCAACCAGGGCAATACCCACCGTGCGCCCGCCCAAACCGCCGCCAAAACCAGTCCGATCCACAACAGGCGGATCACACGCCGCAGGTACCTGTCCTCCCTCATAAAGACGCCCTCCTTCCGAACTATGTATAATATGACGAAAATCTCGCCAAAAATCTGGAAGATATCGGCGCGTCAGAAAAACTTGGCCCTTGCAGCCAAGACTTTATTGTGCTAAAATAGGCTCCAATACAAGAACAAATGCTTTTCTGTCACGGACAAGAGGAGGTCCATAGAATGGGCAAGGCACCAGCCTATTTCATTGTAGAGGCCAGCGCGCTGCCTGAAGTGTTTCTGAAGGTGGCAGAAGCCAAGCGTCTGCTGGAAACCGGCGAGGCCGGAGCGGTCAATCAGGCCGTACGCCGGGTCGGGATCAGCCGCAGCGCCTTTTATAAGTATAAGGATGCGGTCCGGCCGTTCAACGATATGCTCCACGGACGGATCGTCACCTTCCAGATCGTACTGAAGGATGAGCCGGGCGTATTGTCCGCGGTCCTGAATATCTTTGCCATCACCGGCGGAAATATTCTAACCATCAACCAGGCCATCCCGGTCAGCGGCTGTGCAGCAGTAACCATTGGCGCCGAGACCTCTGGTCTTCAGATCTCCATGGAGGAGCTGCTGGAGCGGCTGCTGAAGGTGGAAGGCGTCCTGCGCAGCGAAGTAATATCAGGGTAATACCTTTGGAGTAAGGAGGCATTATAATGGTGAATGTAGCAATCCTGGGTTTCGGCGTAGTAGGCTCCGGTGTGGCGGAGGTCCTGGCCACCAACGGCCCTCACATTGATAAAAAGGTGGACGATCTGATTCGCCTGAAGTATATTCTGGACGTACGGGACTTCCCCGACAGTCCCTTTGCCGACAAGGTCATCCACGATTTCAGCATCATCGAGAACGACCCCGAGGTCAACATTGTGGTGGAGACCATCGGAGGCGCCAAGGTAGCCCTGGACTTCACCCGCCGGGCTCTGGCCGCCGGAAAGAGCGTTGTCACCTCCAACAAGGAGCTGGTGGCCGAGCACGGCTGTGAGCTGCTCAAGCTGGCCCAGGAGAAGGGCGTCAGCTATCTGTTTGAGGCCAGCGTAGGTGGCGGTATCCCCATTATCCGCCCCCTGAACCAGTGTCTGGCCGCCAATGAGATCGAGGAGATTGCCGGCATCCTCAACGGCACCACCAACTATATCCTGACCCGGATGATCCGGGCCGGTCTCAGCTTTGATGCCGCTTTGAAAGAAGCCCAGCAAAACGGCTACGCCGAACAGGATCCCACCGCCGACATCGAAGGTCACGACGCCTGTCGCAAGATCTGCATCCTCTCCTCCCTTTCTTTTGGCCGGCACGTCTATCCCAGCCAAGTGCCCACCGAGGGCATTACCGGCGTCACGCTGGCCGATGTGGCCTATGCCGACGCCTGCGGCAAGAAGATCAAACTGCTGGGCCGCGCCATCCGTCGCCCCGATGGAAAGGTGTGCGCCTTTGTGGCTCCCCACCTGGTAGATGTGGAGAATCCTCTGTCCGGCGTGGAGGATGTGTTCAACGCCATCGCCGTCAAGGGCAACGCCATCGGCGATGTCATGTTCTACGGCCGGGGCGCCGGTAAGCTTCCCACTGCCTCCGCCGTGGTGGCCGACGTCATTGATGCCGCCCGCCATAAGGACGCCAAGAAACGGATGGTATGGGCCGAGGGCGGCGACGATGTGGCCGTTCCCCCCACCGACCTGGAAAGCGTTTGGTATGTCCGGGTGGAGGGCACGCTGGAGGCCGTGAAGGCTGCCTTCCCCGACTGTGCTCTGCTGCCCCGTGCCGGAGCACCGGAAAATGAATTTGCTTTCCTGACACCGTCCATGACCCGTTCCGCACTGGACAGCCAGCTGGCGGGGCTCAAGCCCTGCTCTGTGTTCCGTGTGCTGGACTGAGCGCATAGGATATCGTAAGAGATTTCACCTGATTTAGGGGGTACAAACGCCAATGGGACTCATTGTACAAAAATTCGGCGGCAGCTCCGTGGCTGATGCAGACCGCATCCGCAACGTGGCCCGCATCATCACCGAGACCTACCGCCGGGGCCACAGTGTTGTGGCCGTGCTTTCCGCCCAGGGGGACACCACCGACGACCTGATCGCCAAGGCCGCCGAGATCAACCCCAACGGCTCCAAGCGAGAGATGGATATGCTTCTCTCTACCGGCGAACAGATCTCCTGCTCTCTGTGCGCCATGGCCATCGAGGCCATGGGCTATCCTGTCATCTCTCTGACGGGCTGGCAGGCCGGATTCCGCACCAACTCCGTCTACGGAGACGCCCGCATCAAGCGGCTGGACACCGAGCGTGTATTGGCTGAGCTGGATAAGAAGGCCATCGTCATCGTCACCGGCTTCCAGGGTCTGAACAAGTACGACGACATCACCACGCTGGGCCGGGGCGGTTCCGACACCTCCGCCGTGGCCCTGGCTGCTGCCCTCCGCGCTGATCTGTGCCAGATCTACACCGATGTGGACGGCGTGTTCACCGCCGATCCCCGCCATGTGGCCGGCGCCTTCCAGCTGGAAGAGATCACCTATGATGAAATGCTGGAACTGGCTACTCTGGGCGCTCAGGTCCTGCACAATCGCTCGGTGGAAATGGCCAAACGCTACAGCGTCAATCTGGAGGTTCTCTCCAGCTTCTCCGGCAAGCCCGGCACCAAAGTCAAGGAGGTTGCAAAAACCATGGAAAAAATGCACGTCAGCGGGGTGGCCTGCGACAAGAACGTGGCCCGTCTGGCCGTTGTGGGGCTGGCCGACCAGCCCGGTATCGCCTTTAAGATCTTCTCTCTGCTGGCAAAAGAGAAGGTGAACGTGGATATTATCCTTCAGTCCATCGGCCGCAACAACACCAAGGACATCAGCTTTACCGTGGGCAAGCAGGATATGGATCGCTCCAAGGAGATTCTGGAGGCCCACAAGGGTGCGCTGGGCTTTGACCATATCGACGTCAATGATTCCATTGCCAAGGTCTCCATTGTGGGCGCCGGTATGATCCATAACCCCGGCGTGGCCGCCAAGATGTTCGAGGCTCTGTATAACGCCGGGATCAATATCAATATGATCTCCACCAGCGAGATCAAGGTATCCGTCCTGGTGGATCTGCCTGAGGCGGATCGGGCCGTGCAGGTCATCCACGACCGTTTCTTCCATGAGTTTGGCGGTAACTGATCGTTCATACAATAAAAAATGCTGGCCCGCGCATTTGCGCGGGCCAGCATTTTTTATTGCAATACGGATATTTTTTTGTGATAGACCACCCGATAGAGCAGCAGCGCCACTCCGCAGGAAATCACCTCTGCCACCAAAAAGGCCAGCCATATCAGATCCGTGTATAGCCAGCCGAAGGCCAGCGCCGCCGGAAAGAGCAAAATCACCTGCCGCAGCAAAGAAATCAGCAGACTGGCGTTGGCAGATCCCAGGGCCTGCAGCGCAGAACACAGGATAATGGAAATGCCGGCAAACAGGAAGGAGAGCGCAACCATACGAAGGGCCACCGCACCAGCCGCCAGCAGCTCACCGTCGGCGTCAAACAGAGTCATCAGCGGTCCAGCCAGGAAAATCAGGAACAAGGTCCCCACACCCATAATGATTACCGTCAGCACCATAGCAAAGCGCACCGTGCCGGTGATGCGCTCCTTGCTCTTGGCGCCGTAGTTAAAACTGACGATGGGCACCAAGGCATTGTTCATGCCGTACAGCGGCATAAAGATAAAGGACTGGATCTTGTAATAAGCACCCAGGATAAAGACGCCAAAGGGAGTAAACAGGCGCAGGATCAGGTTCATGCCAACGTTCATAACGCTGGACAGCGACTGCATGACAATGGCAGGAAAGCCCACCTTGAACATAATACGAATGATCTCCCCGTTGGGCCGGAAGCCCCGGAAAGAGAGTTTCACCACCTTGCTGCGCCGCACCATCCAGAAGCTGGCCACCAGGCCCACAATTTGACCCAGAACGGTAGCCAAAGCGGCCCCCGCAACCTCCAGCCGCGGGAAGGGGCCGATGCCGAATATGAACAGCGGGTCCAGAATCAGGTTGACCACCGCCCCGATACCCTGAATAATCATGGGCCCCACGGTATCTCCTGTGGCCTGCAGGGTACGTTCGCCAGCAAATTGCATACACACACCGATGGAGAGGCCGGTGACAATGGAGAGGTACTGCACTCCATATTCAATCTGTTGAGGCACATCTGAGAACAGGCACAGGAAAGGCCGGGCAAAACCAACTCCCAGGATCAGAAAGACCAGCCAGCAGACAAAGTAGACAAAATAGCCGTTGGCCGCCACCTGATCGGCCTCCGCCTGCCGCCGCTCCCCCAGTCTGCGTGCCAGCAGCGCGTTGAAGCCCACACCTACGCCTACACATACCGAGATCATCAGTGTCTGCACCGGATATACCAGCGCCAGCGCTTCAAAACCGTCTCGGCTCAGGTTGGCCACAAAAAGGCTGTCCACCAGATTATACAGGGCCTGGATCAGCATGGACAGCATCATGGGCCAGGACATATTGATCAGCAACCGGCGTACCGGCATCACCGCCATCTTGTTCTCTTCCACCCAAATTCCTCCAATGATTCTCTTTCTGTAAAAATCGGGGCGTGCTGACGCACGCCCCGATCTATTCTCCTCCAGCGGCGTGGCAGCCCGCTGGATACTTATAAAGTTTTGATATACCGCAAATCATTGCACACCATATCATGAGGAAAGGGCACCTTTTGAATGGTGCCGTCCCATGCAAAGCCGTGCCGCTCATAGAACCGGCGGGCCCCTTCATTCTCCTTCAGAACAAACAGCGTACAGCCTGGATAGCTCGCCTCTTTCAGGCGACGAGCCGCCTCCTCCAGAAGCAATCCTCCATACCCGCAACCGGTTCTGGCAGGCTCAACGTAAAGGGAAATCACCTCACCCCATCCGCTGTAGTTGGAGGAATCAATTACCAATCCTTCGCTTTGGCGGGGACTGGGGCCGCTGCGGACGGGGCCGTAATTACAACACCCTACAGGAATATCATTTTCGTAAAGCAAAAGCCCTTTGCATCTCTTGGTGGCGTAGTCTTCCCGGAAAAACGGAATCCAATGCTCCTCCGTGATGACCTCGCTCAGGTAGTCCTCCGGCACAAAGCCCGGATAGGCCGCCCTCCAGCCTCTGCAATGGATGGCACTCATGGCGGCAAAATGCACTTCTGAGCAGGCATCTACAAAGCGCAGGGGATCAGACATGGACCTCTTCCCCTGCCGTCTCGGGCTCCTGCTGAGCTGCCTGCCGGGCCAGAGCCCGGGCGTTGGCCAGCATCAGCTTGATACGGTTCTCCTGGTTGATCTTGGTGGCGCCGGGGTCGTAGTCAATGGCCACAATGTTGGAGCTGGGATAGTCGTCCTTCAGCTTGCGGATCATGCCCTTACCCACGATGTGGTTGGGCAAGCAGCCGAAAGGCTGGGTGCAAACGATGTTGGGGGTGCCGGAGTGGATGAGCTCCAGCATCTCGGCGGTAAGCAGCCACCCCTCCCCCATCTTGTTGCCCTCGCCCAGATAGCCCTTGATGAGCCGGCGCAGATCCTGGAAGGTACCGGGGGCACGGAAACCGCCTCGCT
Source organism: Flavonifractor sp. An91 (assembly GCF_002159225.1). Lineage (NCBI taxonomy): Bacteria > Bacillati > Bacillota > Clostridia > Eubacteriales > Oscillospiraceae > Flavonifractor > Flavonifractor sp. An91. Next base: position 9,708 of record NZ_NFHA01000001.1, read on the forward strand.
TCATGGCATCAATCATGGCCCGCTGGCACTTCTCAATGTAGTGGCGCAGGGCGGCGCAGGCGGCCTTTTTGGCCAGCTTCCCGCCGTAGATATCCACGTCCACTTCCCGGTTATAGATCTTGAAGATGATAAAGTCGGTGAGGCCGGGCACCACCGGCTCCGCCCCCTCGGAGAGGAGGAACTGCTCCAGATTGTTGTTGCCCAGGGGGGAGTATTTGATGTAGATCTCCCCCACCACGCCTACCCGGACCTTGGGCTCGCCCTGTACCGGGATGGCCTTGAAGGCGGCCACGATGTGGTCGAAGTTCTCCACCATGCTCTTGAAGGACAGGCCCTTGCCCTTTTCCATCTCCTCCAGCAGGTGGTTCTCCACCTCCTCGATGGTGCGCTCGGTCTGGCCCTCCTCCACCTCGTAGGGGCGGACCTGGTTGGCCGACTGGACGATGATATCGCCATACATCAGGCCAAAGATGGCCTTGCGGATGATGTCCAGATTGAGCTTGAAGCCGGGGTTGTGCTCCAGGCCGGACAGGTTCAGGGAGATGACGGGGATATACTCCAGCCCCGCCTTCACCAGAGCCTTGCGCAGCAGGTGGATGTAGTTGGAGGCCCGGCAGCCGCCGCCGGTCTGGGTGATGAGCAGGGCCACCTTGTGGGGGTCGTACTTGCCGCTCTTCACTGCGTCAATGAGCTGGCCGATGACCAGCAGGGCGGGGTAGCAGGTGTCGTTGTGGACGTACTTGAGCCCCTCGTCCACGATGTTGCGGTGGTTGGTGGTGAGCATCTCCAGCTTATAGCCCTCCCGCTCGATAATCCGGGCGATCAGGCCGAAGTGAACGGGCAGCATGGTGGGAAAGAGGATGGTATACTCCTCCTTCATCTCCTTGGTGAACAACAGCCGCCCCGTCTTGTCATAAATCAGTTCTGCCATAGTAACGAAGGTTCCTTTCTCAGTCCTGGTGCTTTCGGGCGTCCATAGCCGCCATCAGAGAACGGACCCGGATGGTAACGGCGCCCAGATTGCTGATGTCGTCGATCTTCAGCTGGGTGTACAGCTTACCGCCGCTCTCCAGAATGTCGCGCATCTCATCGGTGGTAATGGCGTCAGTACCGCAGCCGAAGCTGACCAGCTGTACCACCTGCATATCAGGCTGGGTGCACACATAGCGGGCGGCATTGTACATCCGGGACTGGAAGGTCCACTGATTGAGCACCTTTCGGGGCGCGTAGCCCTCCAGATAGCTGAGGGCGTCCTCGGTAACCAGCACAAACCCGAAAGAGGTAATCAGATCATTGATCCCGTGGTTGATCTCCGGGTCAATGTGGTAGGGCCGGCCGCAGGCCACAATGATGGGCATATCATGGGCCCTTGCATACTCAATGTATCGCTTGCCCGTCTCCCGCACATCGTGGAGGTAGGTGTCATAGGCCGTGTAGGCTGCCTTGGCAGCCGCCTCAGTCTCCCGCTTGGGGATATTGAACTCCTGCTCCATAATCACGGCAATGCGTTTGGTAAAGTCCTTATGGCGCCACAGGCCCACATAGGGATTGAGGAACCTGGTCTGTTTGAGCATGGGCACGTTGGCAGCCAGCAGCTCAGGGTAATAGGCCACCACCGGGCAGTTATAGTGGTTGTCACCGATACCCTCGTCGTTGTTGTAGGACATACAGGGGTACCAGATGGCGTCCACCCCCTCCTCCACCAGGGCCTCCACATGACCGTGGAGCAGCTTGGCAGGATAGCACACCGTATCGGAGGGAATGGTGTGCTGACCCTTTAGATAGAGCTTGCGGGAGGACTCAGGGGACAGCACAACCTCAAAGTTGAGGCGGGTAAAGAACTCAAACCAGAAGGGCAGGTTCTCGTACATATTCAGGCCAAAGGGGATGCCCATCCGGCCCCGGACGCCGTTGCCGGCGCCCTTGCCGTGGAGGGCCCGCAGCCGCTTGTACTTATAGTGCATCAGGTCAGGATTCTCGGTACGCTCCTTGCCCAGAGGCCGGGAGCACCGGTTACCAGAGATGAACCGCCGACCGCCGTCAAAGGTGTTGACGGTCAAAGAGCAGTGGTTGGTGCACAGGTTGCAGGTCACCGGCTTGGCTGTGTGGGAGAAGGTCTTCAGATCCTCCGCCGTCAGGATGGAACTCTTGTCCAGATGGAGATCCCGGGCAGCCAGTGCCGCGCCGAAAGCGCCCATGATGCCGGCGATGGTGGGCCGGGTCACATTGCGGCCCAGCTCCAGCTCAAAGGCGCGCAGCACCGCGTCGTTATGGAAGGTACCGCCCTGTACCACGATGTGCTTGCCCAGGTCGTCGGCATTGGCGGCGCGGATAACCTTATACACGGCATTTTTCACGATGGAGATGGACAGGCCGGCGGAGATGTCCTCCACGCTGGCACCGTCCTTCTGGGCCTGCTTCACCGAGGAGTTCATGAACACGGTGCAGCGAGAGCCCAGGTTCACCGGGTGCTGGGCCAGCAGCCCCAGCTTGGAGAAGTCGGCGATGTTGTAGCCCAGCGCCTTGGCAAAGGTCTCGATAAAGGAGCCACAGCCGGAGGAGCAGGCCTCGTTGAGCATAATGGAATCGACAGCGCCGTTGCGGATCTTAAAGCACTTCATATCCTGGCCGCCGATATCGATGATAAAATCCACGTCGGGGTTGAAGTGACGGGCGGCATTGTAGTGGGCCACCGTCTCCACCAGACCGGCATCGCAGGAGAAGGCGTTCTTGATCAGATCCTCACCGTAGCCGGTGACAGCCGCACCCTTAATGACAATGCGGTCACCACACAGGTTGTAAAGCTCCTTCAGCTGGTCCAGCACAATGGCCACCGGGTTGCCCAGGTTGGAGTGGTAGTAGGTGTACAGCAGACCGCCATCGGCAGTGATCAGCACCATCTTGGTGGTGGTAGAGCCGGCGTCAATTCCCAGCCAGGCATCGCCGGAATAGGTGTTGATGTCCACCTCCGGGGGATGCATGGCATTGTGGCGGGCCAGGAAGGCATCATACTCGGCCTGGTCTTGGAACAGAGGCGGCATGGTATCCACCAGACCCACATTATCCACGCTCTTCTCCAGCCGGTCCAGCATCTCGTCAAAGGAGCACTCGGCAAAATCGGTGGCGCACAGAGCTGCGCCGATGCCGGCAAAGCAATCGCCGTCCTCCGGGAAAATGGCGTGGGCCTCGTCCAGCTTCAGGGTCTCCACAAAGCGCTGACGCAGGCCCTGCAGGAAGTGGAGGGGGCCGCCCAGAAAGACGATCTTACCCTTGAGCTCACGGCCCTGGGTCAGACCGGCCACCGTCTGGTCCACCACCGCCTGAAAGATAGAGGCCGCTACGTCCTCTTTCCGTCCGCCCTGGTTCAGGATAGGCTGGATGTCACTCTTGGCAAACACGCCGCAGCGGGAGGCAATGGGATAGATCTTCTCATGTTTGAGAGAGAGTTCATCCAACTCGTTTACCGTGACGTTCATCAGAGTGGCCATCTGATCGATAAAAGCACCGGTACCGCCGGCACAGGAGCCGTTCATCCGCTCCTCCAGTGCACCGCCAAAGAAGATGATCTTGGCGTCCTCGCCGCCCAGCTCGATGACGGCATCCGTATCCGGTATGTAGGTGTTGACAGCGGCAGCGGTGGCGTACACCTCCTGCACGAAGTCGATGTCCGCCGCTTTGGCCACGCCCAGACCGGCGGAGCCGGTGATGGCAATACGCACCTGCTGGCCCCGCAGCTTTTCTTCGATGGAACGCAGAGTCTCCGCTGCCCGCTCTCTGGCCTTGGAGTAGTGCCGTTCATAAGAGCGGAAGAGCAGCTTGTTCTCCTCGTCCAACACCACCACTTTTACCGTGGTGGAACCAATGTCAATTCCAATCCGCAGACTCATAGATTCACCTGGTATCCTTATTATAAAGAATTTCGTATCCATCATAATATAACAAAAAAAATTTTTTTACAAGACCAAACCTCGAAAATACAGGATGTTCCGTATCCGGAAAGAATTGTGCCTAAAAATCCGACTTCTATCCTAGGCCGCTGACGCATTTTTACCAACGCCTTCTGACCGCAGCATCTATGTTGACAAGCAATATTATACGTTATATAATATTATTAGAATGAAAGGAGGCCTTGGATATGACCTTTCCTTTGGGCGCTCCTCTGCTGGATGCCTGTGTACTGGCAGTTCTGGATGAGGGGGACACTTATGGCTACCGTCTGACCCAGCGCATGAAAGAACAGGTGGAGCTATCGGAATCCACCCTATACCCCGTCCTCAGGCGGCTGCAGCAGAGCGGCTGCCTCACCGTCTACGACAAGCCCTTTCAGGGCCGCAACCGGCGCTATTACGCCATCACACCGGCCGGCCGGGCGCTGTTGTCCGGTTATCGAGAGGAATGGGTACGCTACCGCAGCCAGATCGAGGCGCTTCTGCTGGGGGAAAAGGAGGAGAACCATGAATAAGGCAGAATTTTTAAAAGAACTGCATGACATTCTGGCGGGCAAGCTGCCGCCGGAGGAACTGGACGATGTGCTCTCCTACTATGAGGCCTATTTTGCCGATTCCGAAGAGGATGAGGAGACCGTTGCTGAGCGTCTGGGCTCCCCCGCCTCGGTGGCGGAGCAAGTGCTGAAGGATCGGAATGAGCCGACCGAAGAGGTGCCTGCGCCCCAACCTGGCAAGCAAAGAAATCGGGCTTTCTTACCAATCATAGTGTTCTGCGGAGCTGTCGTTCTGGCCCTTCTCCTCTATTTTCTCCTGGTCCGGCCCGATCCCTCCGACTCTGTCCTCCTTCCCGGCCAAACGGCGGACGCCGTCCAAACCCCTGACATTCAGGGCGATTGGGAGGGCGAAGTGGACCCCTTCACAAAACTGGACATTTCAATAGGCCTGGGCAACGTTCAGGTGGAGGAAGGCGACCAGTGGCACCTGCGTCTGATCAACCGTGGGTGGGACAGCCGCTACGACACCACACAGAAATTGAAGTACAGCCAGAACGGCGATACCCTCTCTGTCTGGAGCGTCTCGGACAACATCGCCTCCGGCGAAAGTTCTCCTGATGTGCGGATCCTGATCACTGTCCCAAAGGGCACAGCATTGGAGCAGGCGGATCTAGGCATCGGCGTGGGCGATGTGGACTGGGATGGCTGCACCGTCAGCGGCAAGCTGAGCGTCGAAAGCGGCGTAGGCGATCTGGATGTGTCGGCTCCATTGGGGACGGCCGACCTCTCCACCGGCGTAGGCGATGTAACTTTGAAGGTCACAGGCAGTCAGTCCGACTACGCCTGGCAGCTGAGCACAGGCACCGGCGACATCCGCTTGAATGGGGAGACAGCGGCTCCCTTCACCTTTACCGCCACGGGCGGCAATGGGGACCGGTCTCTCTCCCTGACCAGCGGCACAGGAGATGTCAGTCTGGAATTTCAATGAGTCTTTCTGTTGAGATCATATTTGACTTTTCTAGCAGAGAATCGGGATTTGCAGAGGTAAATAAAATGATTCATCTGGAAAAAATAAACGGTGAAAATATCTGGGACATTTTAAAGTTAAATGTCTCAGATATTCAGAAAAGTTTTGTTGCCAGCAATGATATCAGCATGATCGAAGCGTATATCGCTATTACATCCAATGGATATGCTTTCCCGTTTGGAATTTTTGAAGGTAATAATCCCGTCGGCTTTGTGATGATCGGTTATGATAAAGATGATTACTGGAAAGATGCGCCTGCCATAGCAGATGGGAATTATAACCTGTGGAGATTGATGATTGATAAGAACCATCAAAACAGGGGATACGGGAAACAGGCGCTAGAACTTGCGCTAAGTTTTATCCGAACATTTCCCTGCGGTAAAGCTGATTACTGCTGGCTGTCATATGAGCCAGAAAATGTGGTAGCCAAAGCGCTGTATGCCTCTTTTGGATTTATAGAGACCGGAGAAAAAGACGGAGAGGAACAGATTGCCGTATTAAAACTTTAAGACAATCTCCAGTTTGTCCAATGCTCTGATAGCTTCCCAATAAGCAAAAAACTGCCTGCCGCAGGACTGCGGCAGGCAGTTTTTGACGTTATCTCCGATACGTACGGGTGATCCCGGCCAGCTTTCCAGATACCGTTGGATTAAGGGCATCGGCGCGCACCCGCCAGGACCAGTTCTGATCCCCCAGGGTGCCTGGGGCGTTGACCCGGGCATCCCCGCCCAGACCCAGCAGATCCTGGAAGGGAGCGATGGCCAGACGGCAGGGAGACATCCAGGCCCCACACACCGCGCCCCAGCCGAAGCCCTCATCCTCCCGCAGGCGCAGGTAATCGAAGGCGTACTGACGCTCGGCCGGGTTGGCCTCGGTAAAGAGCCACTGGACAAAGGTGGGGGTATCATGGGTGCCGGTGTACATCACCGCATCCCGGGGACAGTTGTGGGGCAGATAGGCGCTCTCCCCCACCGGATCAAAGGCGTAGACCAGCACCTTCATGCCGGGCAGGCCGCTCTGGGCAATAAACGCCAGGGCGTCGGCGTCCAGGTCTCCCAGATCCTCGGCAATGAGAGCCAGGCCGGGTACCTTTTTCAGCACATCCAGCAGGGCGTTACCAGGCCCCTTCTCCCAGTGGCCCTCCCGGGCGTCCTTGGCGTCCTCCGGAATGGACCAGTAGGTGTGGAAGGCCCGGAAGTGGTCGATACGCACCACGTCATACAGTTTGGCCATATGGGCGCCCCGGCGTTTCCACCAGGCAAAATCGGTCTTTTTGTGATAATCCCAGTCGTACAGAGGGTTGCCCCAATGCTGGCCCTTGTCGGAGAAGGCGTCGGGAGGCACACCGGCCACGCCGGAGGGGCGCATATCCTTTTTCAGCTGGAAGAGTTCCGGATTGCCCCACACCTCGGCGCTGTCAGGCGAGACATAGATGGGCAGATCCCCGATAATGGAGATGCCCTTGGAATTGGCGTAGGTCTTGACCGCCTTCCACTGGCGGAAGAACAGATATTGCAGGAAAACCTGGAAGGCGCACTCCTCCGCCAGTTCCACCCGGTACTGCTCCATGGCCTTGGGTTGACGCAGTCGAACTTCGTCAGGCCAGTCAGCCAGTTCCTTGCCGCCGAAGTGCTCCCTCAGCGCCAAAAAGAGGGCGTAATCGGGCAGCCAGTCCCCCTCCTGTTCTTCAAATTCCTTGAACTGAGCGGCATACTTTGCACGTCCCCGCTCAAACGCCTTCCGCAGCAGAGGCAGCCGCGTCTCGTGAAGCCAGGCATAATCCACCCGGTCCGGATTGTCCCGGCAGGCAGACCGCAGTTCATCCTGGGTCAGCAGTCCCTCCTCCGCCAGCTCATCCAGATCCAGAAACAGGGGGTTTCCGGCAAAGGACGAGGGGGACATATAGGGGGAATTACCCCCGCCCGGCGGTACCAGAGGCAGGATCTGCCAGAATTTCTGACCTCCAGCCGCCAAAAAGTCGATAAACTGCCGGGCCGGCTTGCCCAGCGTGCCGATGCCGTAAGGCCCCGGCAGGGAGAATACGGGAAGCAGGATCCCGCTGGCTCTTGCTTGCATAAACAGGCCTCCACTTCATTGATTACGGACGTTCCTATTATATTACATCCCCCAAAAAGCCGCAACCCTTGAAAGCCGCGGCTTTCAAGGGTTGCCCTCTGATCAGGTACCGGCCTCTATGGCCGTTTTAATGGTGTCCAGCACCTGGTCGGAATCCTCACACATAACCATCAGCACTGTGCCGTCCTCCAGGGTTTCCAGCCTGGCTTTTTCCGCGATGGCATACTGATCGGCCAGGTAGGTCTGGAAATTGCTCTTCTGTCGGTCAATAAAAGCCTGCAATCCGTCCACCACCACGGCCTCCCGGCCCTCGGCGGGCAGAATGGCCGAAATGCCATAGGCCTTGACATTGACGGGAGAGATGGCAATGGCATAGGCCTGCATATCCCCCTCCGTCACACCAATCAGGCCAAAGATGGCGGGGGCCAGATCCGCCTCTTCCGAGGTTATGGCAGGCACCGCCTCGTTCATTTCCGCATCCCTGGCGTTTTCAATGGCGGATTGATAGAGCACAGTCCTTTCCTCCGCCGTCAGGTCTTTTTTCTCCTCCTGTTTGTCTCCGCAGCCCGCCATGACGAGCATCAGAAGCGCCAGAGGGATCATCAGTTGTTTTCGCATGGTTCCTTCTCCTTTTCTGCTTCCTGTCTGTGCAGGGTCAGACTTTTACCGGCCTGATCCACCACCAGGGTATCTCCCCGGCCAACCTTGCCGCCCAGCAGCAGTTCGGCTGCCGGGTCCTCTATTTGGGTACGGATGGCCCGGCGAAGGGGCCGCGCCCCATAGTCAGGGTCAAATCCCAGCCTGGCCAGCACCTCCAGCGCCCCGTCAGTCCAGGTGAGCGTCACCCCAAGGGCTTTGAGCCGCTCCCCCACCCGGGACAGCAGGCGGCAGGCAATGGCTTTGATTTCGCTGCGGCCCAGCTGGGTAAAGACGATGGTCTCGTCCAGACGGTTGAGAAATTCCGGTCGAAATACCTTTTTCAAATCCTCCAGCACTGCACTGCGCAATTCCTCCGGGGTGCGGGTCTCACCGTCCCGGTGCTCGGCAGCGGAAAAGCCCAGTTTGCTGCCCTTTGCGGTAATCTTGGCCGCACCTACGTTGGAGGTAAGCACCACTACCGCGTTGCGGAAGTCGGCTTTGCGGCCCTGGGAGTCGGTGACCACACCGTCCTCCATGATCTGGAGCAGAATGCCCCACACGTCAGGGTGAGCCTTCTCGATCTCATCAAAGAGCACCACGCAGTAAGGCCGCCGCCGCACCTTCTCGGTGAGCTGTCCTCCCTCCTCATGGCCTACATAGCCCGGCGGGGAGCCGATGAGCCGGGAGATGGCGTGCTTTTCCATATACTCCGACATATCAAATCGAAACAGGGCTTCCTCGCTGCCGAAGAGGGCCCCCGCCAGGGCACGGCTCAGTTCCGTCTTACCCACGCCGGTGGGACCCAGGAACAGGAAGCAGCCAGTGGGCCGCTCCGGCTCCTTCAAGCCCACCCGGCCCCGGCGCACCGCCCGAGCCACCGCCTTGACGGCTTCCTCCTGTCCCACCACCCGGCGGTGGAGGTCCTCCTCCAGCTTGAGCAGGCGATCGCTCTCGGCCTGGGTCAGGGTGGTGACCGGGATGCCGGTCCACCCCGATACCACCGCCGCTACATCCTCGGCGGTTACGGCGCCGGTATTCTGGCCTGCCCGCCACAGGGCCTTCTGCTGGTCCAGCTCCCGGCGGAAATCCTCCTCCGCGTCCCGGAGCATGGCGGCCTTCTCAAAGTCCTGGCTGCGGATGGCCTCCTCCTTTTCCCCTCTGGCCCGGGCCACCTTGCTCTCCAGTTCCCGCAGATCGGGAGGGGCCGCCAGCCGGTCCAGCCGCACCCGGGCCGCCGCCTCATCCATGAGATCGATGGCCTTGTCAGGCAGGCGGCGATCCCCGATATACCGACTGGACAGGGCCACAGCAGCGGTGATCGCCCCATCGCTGATGGTGATGCGGTGGTGGGCCTCATACCGATCCCGCAGGCCAAAGAGGATGGCCTCCGCCGTCTTCTGATCGGGCTCTCCCACCAGTACCGGCTGAAACCGCCGCTCCAGGGCCGCATCTTTTTCAATATATTTGCGGTACTCCTCGGTGGTTGTGGCGCCGATGACCTGGATCTCTCCCCGGCCCAGAGCAGGCTTGATGATATTGGCCGCGTCGATGGCCCCCTCGGCGGAGCCTGCCCCTACAATGTTATGGAGCTCGTCAATGAAGAGGATTACATCCCCCACCCGTCGAACCTCGGACATGACGTTTTTGACCCGTTCCTCAAACTCGCCCCGGTACTTGGTCCCCGCCACCATGGCGGACAGGTCCAGGGAGATGAGCCGCTTGCGCTGCAGCTCCTCCGGTACCTCTCCGGCCACCATCATTCGGGCCAGGCCTTCGGCCACCGCCGTCTTGCCCACGCCAGGTTCTCCGATGAGGGCAGGGTTGTTCTTCTGCCGCCGGGACAGGATCTGGATCACCCGCCGGATCTCCTTGTCCCGCCCCACCACCGGGTCCAGCTGACCGCCAGCCGCCAACCGGGTCAGGTCCCGTGCAAACTGCTCCAGCACCTTGGACTCGCCGGGATAATCCCGCTCGGTACGGGGCTTGCCGCTGCCCCGAAAGGAGGGAGGCGGCGGCGCCTCCCCTCCCATGGCGGCGGACAGGTCGCCCCGCAGACGGCGGGGCTCCACCCCAGCGGCGTCCAGCACCCGGACCGCCACGCCGTCCCCCTCACGGAGGATACCCAGCAGCAGGTGCTCCGTGCCCACATACTGGTGGCCCAGACGCACCGCCTCGGTGAGGGAGAGTTCAATGATCTTCTTGCACCGTGGGGTCAGTCCCTGGGAGGGGGCAGCGCCCGGCGTACCCACCCCCACCAGCTGGGCCACGGTCTTTTTCAGCTTCTCCGGCTCCAGGCCGGCGGCCAAAAGCACCTTGGAGGCCACGCCACGGCCCTCCCCAGCCAGCCCCAGCAGCAGGTGCTCGCTGCCCACATAGCCATGGCCCAGCTCCGCCGCGCTCTCCTGAGCCAGCCGAAGCGCGGCCTGGGCCCGCTGGGTAAACCGGGTCTCATTCATGCCGGCGCTTCGCCATCCCTTCCTCCAGGGGAAGAGCCTGCGTTTTTTCTTGACGGGCTTCATACCTTGTGCCACGCCCCTTTTCCTTTGTTCTATGCGGATGGGCCCCGCTGCACGGAGCCCCGTTCAGCTCAGGGGTCAGATCCCCTGCCGCTTCCATGCGGAACCTCGATGTTCTGTCCATCGGATCGCTCCCTTCCGGCTGCGCATCGCAGTTATCATTTTTCCCGCCAGAAAAAAATATACCCATGGTACACACATTTTAGCATTGCAATTTTGAAAAGTTATGATACAATATCGTTAGCTTTGAAGTTTGGAGGTGTATCCAATGGCCTATGTCATCAGCGACGCTTGCGTGAGCTGTGGCGCTTGCGAGGGCGCTTGCCCCGTCGGTGCTATCGCTCAGGGCGATGACCACTACGTGATCGACGCCGGTTCCTGCATCGATTGCGGTACTTGTGCCGACACCTGCCCCACGGGTGCTATTTCCCAGGGCTAATTGACGCACTACGTAAGAAAACAGCGGCATACCACTGGTATGCCGCTGTTTTTACTTCCATACCAAATCCACATTGGGGCCGGTAAGGCCCTCTCCCGCAGAAAGAGAGGATATTATGCAGCTTAAGGGCAAAAGCCTGCTTCTGGTGGGCCTCACGCTGTTCTCCATGTTTTTCGGAGCAGGCAATCTGATCTTCCCGCCCGGCATTGCCGCCCAGGCCGGAACCGCCACTTGGCCCGCATTTCTGGGCCTGGCCATCAGCGCTGTTGGCCTGCCGGTGCTGGGCGTGGTGGCAGTGGCCCGCGCCGGTGGTCTGGATACCCTGTGCAGTCGGGTCCATCCTCTCTTTTCCAAGGCCTTTACCATCGCCGCCTATCTGGCTATCGGTCCCTGCCTGGCCATTCCCCGTACCGCCACCACCTCCTTTGAGATGGCGGTGCCCCCCTTTGCCGGACCGGATGCTCCTCTGTCCCTCTTCCGGCTGATCTACTCTCTGGTGTTCTTTGCCGCCGCTCTGGTCATTGCCCTGCGGCCGGAAAAGCTCACCGACCGGCTGGGCAAGATCCTCTGCCCCATCCTGGTGCTCCTCATCGTGGTCACCTTTGCCGGCTGCCTGGTCAACCCCCTGTCCGGCTATGGAGCCGCCTCCGGCGACTATGTGACCCACCCGGTGGTCAAGGGCTTTCTGGAGGGCTACCAGACCATGGACACCATTGCCGCGCTGGCCTTTGGTATTGTGATCGCGGTGAATATCCAAGCCAGAGGAGTCAGGGAGGACAAAGCTGTGGTCAAAGGCACCATCCGCTCCGGCTTCATTGCCGGGGCCATGCTGCTGGTGGTCTATGCCATGCTGGCGCACATCGGCGCTCTGTCCGGCGGCGCAGTCCCCAACCCCACTGACGGTGCTGCCGCTCTCACCAATGTGGTGGGTCTGCTGTTTGGTCCTCTGGGTAACGCCCTGCTGGCCGCCATCTTCATCATCGCCTGCTTCAATGTGTGCGTCGGTCTGATCAGCTCCTGCGGCGAGTTCTTCCACAAGCTCTTCCCCCGTCTCAGCTACCGGGGCTGGGCAATTCTGTTTGCCGTGGTCAGCATGGTGATCTCCAATGCCGGTCTGGCCCAGATCATTTCCGTTTCCGCCCCCGTGCTGGGGGTGCTCTACCCCATGGCTATTGTGCTCATTGCCCTATCCTTCTTCCAGCGCTGGCTGGAAGGAGAGCGGCTGGTCTATCCGGTGGCCATTCTGTTTACCGGCGTGGCCAGCCTGCTCTATGCCCTCCAGGGCATTGGCCTCCCCCTCTCCTTCCTGACCTATGTGCCTCTGGCTTCCATGGGGCTGGGCTGGGTACTCCCCGCCGTTGTGGGCATCCTGCTTGGTCTGCTTCTGTCCCCTAAAAAGCAGTAACCTTTCCCAAACGGGATACCGCCAACGCGGTATCCCGTTGGTTTTTGCTTGCCTTTTCCCACGCATACGGGTATCATATTGTCTATTGAATCCCTATCCTGTTTGGTGATGCTTTTTGAGACGAGTTTTCCGCATTCTGCGGCGCACGATATTGATCCTTCTTCTGGTGGGAGCAATCCTCCTGCTGGGCTTTTTCTTCCTGCGCTGGCGCGGGCTGATCCTGTACTCCCACGAATCCAACCCGGACCAGTGGGAGGTATTCGGTGTGGACGTATCCTCCTATCAGGGGACGGTGGACTGGCACGCCCTGGCCAGCCAGGGGGTAGATTTTGCCTTTATCAAGGCTACGGAAGGTTCCCTCCTTCAGGACAAGCAGTTTGCCTCCAACTGGAAGGGCTCCCTGGAGGCCGGAGTCCGGCCCGGCGCCTACCACTTCCTCAGCTATGACAGCCCCGGGGAGACCCAGGCTGACAACTTTATTTCCATGGTCCCGGTCACCGATGGGGCATTGCCTCCGGTGGTGGATATTGAATTTTACGGCGAATACCTGGAGAATCCGCCGGAGAAAGCCCAGGTCCAGAGCATTCTGGACCCTCTGCTGGCACGGCTGGAGGAGCACTATGGGGTCAAGCCTATTCTCTATGTAACCTACCGCTCCTACTACAGCTACCTCACCGACGCCAAATACGCCGGTTATCCGGTGTGGTGCTCCAGTCCCACGGTGTTCCCGCTGGTGCCCCGGTGGCACTTTTGGCAGTACTCCCACTCCGCAAAACTGGAAGGCTATACCGGCGCTCAGCCCCTTATTGATCTGAACGTATTCCGGGGCAGCCAAGCGGAGTTTGATGCCTTTGGCCTGGGATAAGAACTTCTAATTTCCCCCTCTTTTTGATATAATACCAGTATGCAAAACTGTAAGGAGGCCCCTATGGACCGTTTTGATACTCTGATTCAGGAACTGCGCCGCCGTGTCCCTCAGCTGGAACTGCGGGAGCAGGAGCCTATGTCGTCCTATACCACCTTCCGCATCGGCGGTCCCGCCCGGCTGATCGCCCTGCCCAGAAGCCGGAAGGAGGCCATCGCCGCGGTCCAGGCGGCCAGAGAACTGGACATCTCCCCTTTCTTTCTGGGCAACGGCAGCGATCTGCTGGTGTCCGATCAGGGATATGACGGTTTTGTCTTGAAAACCGCTGGACTGGATGATGTGCAGGAGGTAAACCACCGTCTGCGGGCGGAGAGCGGTATTCCCCTGGCCCGGCTGGCCATGGCGGCCCTGGGCAGAGAACTGACCGGCCTGGAGTTTGCCCACGGCATCCCCGGTACCCTGGGAGGCGGCGTCACCATGAACGCCGGCGCCTACGGCGGCGAGCTGGTTCAGGTTCTGACCTCCGTCACCTTCCTCAACGAGGCTGGAGATGAGGTCACTCTGCCTGTGGAGGAGTGCGCTCTCACCTACCGGCACAGCCTGTTTACCGACCATCCGGAATGGCTCATTCTGGAGGCCGAGTTTGCCCTCACCCCCGGAGACCCCGCTGCAATCAAAGCCAAAATGGACGAGTTGGCCCAAAAGCGCCGTTCCAAACAGCCCCTGGACCTGCCCAGCGCGGGCAGTACCTTCAAACGCCCCGAGGGCCACTTTGCCGCCGCTCTCATTGAGCAGTGCGGCCTGAAAGGCGTGGGCGTAGGGGGCGCCCAGGTGTCGGAAAAGCACGCCGGCTTTGTCGTCAACCGCGGTGGGGCCACCGCCGACGATGTACGCCGACTGATGGAGCTGATCCAGAACACCGTACTCCGCGAGACCGGCATTGCTTTGGAACCAGAAGTGAAGTTTTTGGGTTTTTGAGGTGAGTTCCTATGGATTTTATTATTATTTCCGGCCTGTCCGGCGCAGGCAAGAGTAAAACCGCCTCCTTCCTGGAGGATATCGGCTTTTATGTGGTCGACAATATGCCCGCCCCCCTGATCCCCAAATTTGCCGAGCTGTGTATGGCAAATCCCTCCCGGTATGACCGGGTGGCTCTGGTCACCGACATCCGGGGCGGTCAGACCTTCGACGGGCTGTTCTCCGCCCTGGACGCCCTCCAGGAGATGGGGTGCGAGTATAAGATCCTCTTTGTGGAGGCCAGCGTGGAGGCCATCATCAAGCGGTACAAGGAGACCCGGCGCAGCCACCCCCTGGCCAGCTCCGCCCACTCCCTGGACGAGGCCGTCCGGCTGGAGCGCACCGTCCTCTCCCCTGTCCGCCAGCGGGCGGAATACATCATCGACACCTCCGCCCTCTCCACCGCCAAGCTGCGGGGGGAGGTGCTGCGCCTCTTCGGCCACGGCGGCGATACCCCCGAGATGAGCGTCAGCGTCATCTCCTTCGGCTTCAAGTACGGTATCCCCATCGAGGCTGATCTGGTGTTTGACGTACGCTTCCTGCCCAATCCCTATTACATTGCCGAGCTGCGCCATCAGACCGGACTGGACGACGGGGTATACGACTTTGTGTTCGGCTATCGCCAGACCACCGAATTTATGAACTATCTGGAGAATCTCATTGGTTTCCTCCTCCCCCTCTATGTGGCGGAGGGCAAAGCTGCTCTGGTCATCGCCGTGGGCTGTACCGGCGGACAGCACCGCTCGGTCGCCATTACCCACGCTCTGGCCGAGTACATCAAGCAGAAGGGCTATCAGGCCACCGAAAATCACCGGGACATGACCCGGGCATAAAGGAGGAGCCGCCGTGTATCAGTCCTTTTATGAGCGCCGCTGGGCCCAGGGGCCCAAGGTCGTCGCCATCGGCGGCGGCACCGGTCTGTCCACCATGCTCCGCGGTCTGAAAAACCACACCAAGAATCTGACCGCCATCGTCACCGTGGCCGACGACGGCGGCAGCTCCGGTATGCTGCGGCAGGATCTGGGGATGCCCCCTCCGGGAGACATCCGCCACTGCATGGAGGCTCTTGCCAATGCCGAGCCTTTGATGCAGCAGCTGCTCACCTACCGCTTCCCCCAGGGCTCCGGCAACCTGACCGGCCAGTCCTTCGGCAATCTGATCCTGGCCGCCCTCAACGGCATTTCCGGCTCCTTTGACGAGGCGGTATCCAAAATGAGCCAGGTTCTGGCCATCACCGGCCGGGTACTGCCTGTGACCAACGCCGACGTGGTATTGGAGGCCACCTTTGAGAATGGCACCAGAGTCCAGGGTGAATCCAAGATCAGCGACTTTAAAAAGGCCCAGGACTGCCGCATCCAGGGTGTGCGCCTGCTGCCCGAGCACCCCAAAGCCTTGCCCGAGGCCATCCGTGCCATCCAGGAGGCCGATTTGATCCTGCTGGGGCCCGGCTCCCTGTATACCAGCGTCATTCCCAATCTGCTGGTGGACGGCATTTCCGAGGCGGTATGCGCCTCCAAGGCCCTGAAGATCTATATCTGCAATATTATGACTCAGGACGGCGAGACCGAGGGCATGACCGCCTCCGACCATGTGAAGGCCCTGCTGCGCCACTCCGGTCCCTGCCTTATTGATATCTGTTTGTGCAATTCCGCCCCGGTACGTCCCGGCCTGCTGGAGCGGTATAAGGAGGAGGACGCCACTCCCATCGTCGTGGACAAAGAGGCCATTGAAGCCTTGGGGGTGGAGCTGGTCACCCGTCCTTTGGCCTCTGAAACCCTGGATTATGCCCGCCACTCCTTTGCCCGGCTGTCCGCCGCGGTGATGGATCTCTACCAGGAGCGGGCCTCCACCCGGATTCTGTAAGGAGGGCGTATCATGTCCTTTTCCACTCAGGTCAAGGCGGAATTGTGCCGCGCCCCCCTCAACCGGAAGTGCTGCGCCCAGGCGGAAGCCTACGGGGTACTGCTCTACTGTTCCCTGTCCACTCCCACCGAGGTCCGCATCACCACCGAGTCGCCGGAGTTTGCCGACCGGCTGCCCCAACTGTTTCAAAAGGCTTTTCAGGTGCGCTTTGACCGCCTGCCCGCAGAGGGGGCGGGCAAGCGCATCTTTTCCATCACCGCTCCGGACAAGTTGTCCGCCCTCTGGTCCGTTTTTGGCCATGATCCGGCGGAGGCGCTGGTTCACCACATCAATTACGCTGTTCTGGAGGAAGATCACTGCCGTACCGCCTTTCTGCGGGGCGCCTTTCTGGCGGGCGGCTCGGTGACCGACCCGGCCAAGCGCTATCATCTGGAACTGGCCACCTCCCATCTGTCGGTGAGCCGGGAGCTCCACGCCCTGCTGCTGGAGATGGGCTTCTCCCCCAAAGAAAGCCGCCGCAAGGCCAACGCCATTACCTACTTCAAGCAGAGCAACGCCATTGAGGATTTTCTTACCGCCATGGGGGCCCCCTTGGCGGCCATGGATCTGATGAACGCCAAAGCGGAGAAGGACCTGCGGGGCAGCATCAACCGCCGGGTCAACTGTGACGCCGCTAACCTGGACAAGGCGGTGGACGCCGCCCAGGGCCAGATCGAGGCCATCTATAAGCTTGAGGAGCGGGGTATGCTGGAAAATCTGCCGGACAAGCTGAAGGAGGCGGTGGACCTGCGTATGGCCCATCCGGAGCTCACCCTGTCCCAGCTGGCCGAGCTGTGCGATCCGCCGGTTAGCAAATCTGCATTCAATCACCGTCTGCGCAAACTGGTAGAACTGGCCAACCGATAGTCATTGGTTCCGCTGCACAGAAAGGAGCGAAGGCTATGGCACGCTTTGTCACTTCTCTGTCCCAGGAGCAGTTGTACCGCCTGCTGATGTCCCTGAACGGGACTATATTGCCTGACGGCAGTCGTCTGAATGTGAAGATATACAACTGGAAGACTGAGATAACCCTCGCTAAAAAAGGTGCTGAGGGCAAAGAGACTTTCAGCGAATGGAAAGGCCGCATTCTGTCCAGAAAGGATGGCAGTGCTGTCATGCGCGGCTACTTCGGCCTCTCCCTGTTTCAGTGCCTCTTGTTTGCCATACCTTTGTCCTTAATATTTTTCTTGTTGCTGTTATTACTGACAGGTAGCAGTCGCTCTGGCCTGCGGCACTTATCACTATTTGAAGTATTCTTTCTCTCCCTATACGGAGATTTCTGGGGAATTGTGATTCCTCTGCTGGGCTGCTATTTTGTCAGCTTCCTGATTCTGCTCAGCTCCAATGTCAACGTGGAGGAGCAGGCCAACCGCAAGATCCTGCGGGACTATCTGACCCAAACGTTCTGTCAGCATACGACAATTCCCCGCTGAACTCCGCTACCATCTCAAGGAGGTATCCCTATGTCCTTTGTCCACCTGCACGTCCATACCGAGTTTTCCCTGCTGGACGGCGCCTGCCGCATTCCCCTACTGGTCAAGCGGGTGAAGGAGCTGGGACAGCCTGCCGTGGCCATCACCGACCACGGGGTCATGTACGGCGTGGTGGACTTCTACAAGGCCTGCAAGGCGGAGGGCATCAAGCCCATCATCGGCTGTGAGGTCTATGTGGCCCCCCGGGGCCGCACCGACCGGATCCATGAGCTGGATGCCGCCATGTACCACCTGATCCTGCTCTGCCGTAACGAGGAGGGCTACCGCAACCTGTGCTACCTGGACTCCTGTGCCTTCACTGAGGGCTTTTACATCCGTCCCCGCATCGACAAGGAGCTGCTTCGCCAGCACTGCGGCGGACTTATCGCCCTGTCGGCCTGCCAGTCCGGCGAGGTGCCCCGGCGCATCCTGGCCGGGGACTATGAGGGCGCCAAGGCCATCGCCCTGGAGATGCGGGAGCTCTTTGGAGAGGACGGCTACTACCTGGAGCTCCAGGACCACAACCTGCCCAATGACCCCGCCATCAACCAGGCGCTCATCCGCATCCACCAGGAGACCGGCATCCCCCTGGTGGTGACCAATGACGCCCACTACCTCCGCCGGGAGGACGCCCAGATGCAGGATACCCTCATGTGCATCCAGATGGGCAAGACGGTGGACGACCCCAACCGCCTGAAAATGGAGACCAGCGAGCTGTACGTCAAGTCCACCGAGGAAATGACCGCCCTCTTCCCCGACTACCCGGAGGCAGTGGAAAACACCCTGAAGATCGCCGACCTATGCAACATGGACTTCCAGTTCGGCACCTACCACCTGCCGGAATTCAAGCTGCCCGAGGGCTACACCGACGGGGACGCCTATTTTGAGAAGCTGTGCCGGGAGGGGTACGCCCGCCGCTACCCTGACAATCCCGAGGGGTACCAGGACCGTCTGGCCTACGAGATGGGCGTCATCCGGCAAATGGGATTTGTGGACTACTTCCTTATCGTTTCGGATTTTATTGGGTATGCTAAAAGCCAGGGCATCCCGGTGGGTCCCGGCCGCGGTTCGGCGGCAGGCTCCATGGTGGCCTACTGCATGAATATCACCGACGTGGACCCCATGAAGTACTCCCTCTACTTCGAGCGGTTCCTCAACCCGGAGCGGGTCACCATGCCCGATATCGACATTGACTTCTGCATCCGTCGGCGGCAGGAAGTCATTGAGTACGTCCAGCGCAAGTACGGCGAGGACCACGTGGCTCAGATCGTCACCTTCGGTACCATGGCCGCCCGAGGGGCCATCCGGGACGTGGGCCGGGCCCTGAACATTCCCTACGCTGACGTGGATGCGGTGGCCAAACAGGTACCCAGCGGCCCCGGCGCCCTCCACATCACCCTGGACCAGGCCCTCCAGCTGTCCAAGCCTCTGAAGGACCTCTACGAGGGGGACGGGCGGGTAAAGGAGCTTATCGACACTGCCAAGGCCATCGAGGGGATGCCCCGCCACGCCTCCACCCACGCCGCTGGCGTGGTTATCACCCGCCGCCCGGTGATGGACTATGTACCTCTGGCCAAAAACGACGAGTCGGTGGTCACCCAGTACGTCATGACCACTCTGGAGGAGCTTGGCCTCCTGAAAATGGATTTTCTGGGCCTGCGGAACCTGACCATCCTGGACGACACGGTGAAGCTGGTGGCCCAGAAGCGTCCCGGCTTCTCTCTGGCCGACATCCCTGATAACGACCCTGAGGTATTCCAGATGCTGTCCGACGGCAAGACCTCCGGCGTGTTCCAGATGGAGTCTGCGGGCATGACCGGGGTGTGCGTGGGCCTGAAACCCCACAACATCGAGGACATCACCGCTATCATTGCCCTCTACCGTCCCGGCCCTATGGACTCCATCCCCCGGTTCATCGCCTGCAAGCACAACCCGGACAAGGTGAAGTACAAGCACCCCGCCCTGGAGCCCATCCTGTCGGTGACCTACGGCTGCATCGTGTATCAGGAGCAGGTCATTGAGATCTTCCGCCGTCTGGCGGGGTACACCATGGGCCAGGCTGACATGGTGCGCCGGGCCATCTCCAAAAAGAAGAAGGCCCAGATCGAGAAGGAGCGGCACACCTTTGTCCACGGCGACCCCGAGCGGAACATTGCCGGATGTATGGCAAACGGCATCCCCCAACAGACCGCCGAGGACATTTATGACGAGATCGAGGCCTTCGCCCAGTACGCCTTCAACAAGGCCCACGCGGTGAGCTACGCCATTGTGGCCTACCACACCGCCTGGTTCAAGTGCCACTACACCAAGGAATACATGGCCGCCCTCCTCACCTCGGTGCTGGACTCCAGCGAAAAGGTGGCGGAGTACATCGCCGAATGCAAGGACTGCGGCATTCCTCTCCTCCCCCCGGACATCAACGAGTCCGGGGCCGACTTCACCGTGTCCGGCGACCACATCCGCTTCGGCCTGGTGGCCGTCAAGGGCGTGGGCCGGGGCTTTATCAATGACGTACTGACAGAACGAAAGAAGGGGGCGTTCACCTCCTTCCCCGACTTCTGCCAGCGAATGTTTGATTCCGACCTGAACAAGCGGGTGCTGGAGAGTCTCATCAAGTGCGGCGCTTTTGACAGCATGGGAATCTTCCGCTCCCAGCTGCTGGACGCCTATGAGTCCCTGGTGGACTCCATCACCCAGAACAAGCGCAAAAATCTGGAGGGACAGTTTGACCTCTTCGGCGGCGGCGGGGACGAGCCCCAGTCCGCCCCCCAGCTCAACCTGAAAAACATCCCTGAGTTCTCCCGCCGGGAGCTGATGACCATGGAGAAGGAGACCACCGGCCTGTACCTGTCCGGCCACCCCATGGATGAGTACCGGGACCTGGTGAAAAAGCGGAAGGCGGCCTCCATCGGCGCCATTCTCTCCGACTTCGCTCAGGAGGGCGGGCCCACCACCTTCCGGGACGAGCAGCGGGTGACCATTGCCGGTGTGGTGTCTGCTTCCCGTACCCGCACCACCCGCAACAACACTCTGATGGCCTATGTCACCCTGGAGGACGACACCGGCTCCATGGAGATGCTGGTCTTTGCCCGCGCCTTGGGCGAGTGCGGCCCCTATCTGAAGGAAAATGTGCCGCTGCTGGCCGAGGGTCGCATCTCCGTCCGGGATGAAAAGGCCCCCCAGCTCATGTGTGACCGGGTACAGCCTTTGGACCACCTGCGGGACGGTTACGAGGAGCCGGACCAGCCCACTTTGAAGATCAAAAAGCTATACATCCGTATCCCCAGCCTGGAGGACTCCCGCTGGCGCCGGATCAAACTGGTGCTCACCATGTTCCCCGGCACGGAGCAGCTGGTGATCCGCTGTGCCGATACCGGCAAGCTGCTGTCCACCCCCTGCGTGATCCATCCAGCCCTCGTCGAAGAACTGAAGGAGCTGCTGGGCGGAGAAAATGTGGTCGTGA
The DNA here is from genome assembly GCF_002159225.1 of Flavonifractor sp. An91. Classification (NCBI taxonomy): domain Bacteria; kingdom Bacillati; phylum Bacillota; class Clostridia; order Eubacteriales; family Oscillospiraceae; genus Flavonifractor; species Flavonifractor sp. An91. Next base: position 30,970 of record NZ_NFHA01000001.1, read on the forward strand.
AGTAACCATCATGCGACAAGGAGTAACCCCGTGAACATCAAAAAGCTATCTTCCTTTCTCTTTCAGCGCTCCGTAATCGTGGCTGTGCTCATCATTTTGCAGGCCACGGTACTTCTGGTTCCCATGATATGGGCCTGGAGTTACTATGTCTACGTATACTGGGCCTGTGTGGTACTCTCTCTGCTGGCTGTACTGGTCATTGTCCGCAGGCAGACCGATCCGGGGTATAAGATCGCCTGGATCATCCCCATCCTGCTCTTCCCAATGTTTGGCTGGCTGGTCTATCTGCTGTGCGGCGGCAACAAGCTGTCTGCCCGGATGCGCCGGAAGATGCAGGGTATGGACCGTACCATGCTGGAGCAGCTGGAGGGGGACTACAAGGCTCAGAAGCTGGCGGTGCTGGGCCGTGACGCGGTAAATCAGGCCCGCTATCTGGAGCAATATGCCCGCTGCCCGGTGTATACCAATACCTGGACACGGTACTTCCCGCTGGGAGACGACGCCTTCCCCGCCATGCTGGAGGAATTGAAAAAGGCCAAACATTATATCTTTTTGGAGTATTTCATCCTGGCCCCCGGTGTGTTCTGGGACTCCATCGTGGAGATTTTGAAGGAAAAGCACGCTGCCGGCGTGGACGTACGGGTGATCTATGACGATGTGGGCTCCCTTGGCACCCTGCCCGCCAATTACGCCGAAAAATTTGAGCAGGAGACCGGTATCCCCTGCTGCTTCTTCAACCGGTTCAAGCCGGTCATTTCCATCCGCATGAACAACCGGGACCACCGGAAGCTGTGCATCATCGACGGACACACCGCTTTCACCGGCGGGATCAATCTGGCCGACGAGTATATCAACCAGAAACCCCGCTTCGGTCACTGGAAGGACAGCGCCATCCTGGTAAAAGGAGAGGCAGCCTGGAGCATGACGGTGATGTTCCTCACCATGTGGGAATATATCCGGGAGATCAAGGTGGACTATGCTGCCCTGCGGCCCACCGCCCTGCCTCCCGAGGCTGTTCTGGGAAAAGATTGCTTTGTACAGCCCTACGCCGACAATCCCCTGGACAACGAGCCGGTGGGTGAGACAGTATATCTGAACCTGATCTCCAAGGCCAAGCGGTACGTCTATATTATGACTCCCTACCTCATCGTCAGCGACAGCGTCAATACCGCCCTGTGCAATGCCGCCAAATCCGGAGTGGATGTACGCATCATCACCCCCCATATCCCGGACAAAAAGCTGGTATTTGAGTTGACCCGATCCCATTACCAGCCTCTGCTGGAGGCTGGAGTACAAATCTTTGAGTACACCCCCGGCTTTGTCCACGCCAAAAATCTGGTGTCCGACGACGTGTGCGGAGTTGTAGGCACCATCAACATGGACTATCGCAGTATGTTCCTCCACTTTGAGGACGCGGTGCTCCTCTACCAAGACCCCACAGCGCTGGACATCAAGGCCGACTTTCTGGCCACCCAGCTGGCCAGCCAAAAAGTCACCCTGGAGCAGTGCCTGGAGCGCTCCTGGCCCCGGCGGCTGTTCCGATCCATCCTGCGTGTACTGGCTCCCCTGGTATAAACGAACACAGCCCCCGCGGCATCTTGCCGCGGGGGCTGTGCTTATACCTGCTCCACCACGCCCACAAAGAGGACGGCATCCCCATCCCGGATCACGAACAGGAAGGGCCGGTCCAGATCCATAACGCAGATAGCGGGGTCCTCCACGATGGCCTCCGAGGCGTCGGCAGCCAGCAGGGTGACGGCGGCGGCCTCCACCCCCTCCTCATCCACCTTCACCCGGGCGATCTGTCTGGCCTGGTCCAGCCACACCGGAGTGAGGTCGATGAGGGGGGTGAAGTCGGCGGTCCCCCTGTACAGCACGTCGGTGATCCCCATACCTGTCAGGGCAGGAATCAAATCCAGATCGGAACTGACATCGAACTTGGGCACCGACCACTGGACCTCGCCGTAGATCTTACTCTCAGAATCGGTGAGTTCCGTCAGAAAATCCGGGTCGGCCAGCAATTCGGCGGGGGTGACCCCCTCGTCAGGGAGGACAAAGGTCATCGTGCCGCCGGTGGTGCCCAGGCTGGCCGCCTGGTAGCCGTTCTGGCGGAGGAAGCCGGCGGTCTGGGTCTTGTGCATGAAATCCACCGCCGTCTCGCTGCCGTCCGCAGCGGTGAACACATCCTCCGCCGTGAGGCTGGGATCAAACTCGTCGCTCCACCGGGCCTGGAAGTACAGGGTAGAGGCCAGCACCGCCAGAGTCTCGGCCCTGGTGGTCAGCACCTTGCCGTCGGAGCCGATGAGCCCCTTTGTCTGCTCCGATACCCACTCCGTGATGGCTCTGTCCGCCTCGCCGGTACCCATGGGGACCCGGAAGGAGCCGGCATAATAGTACTCCGCCAGCCGCTCCAGGGTGTCCTGGTTGAAGTCTAACTTCTCGCTGAGCCAGATGGAGGTGCCCAGCAGCGTGGCGGCGGTGCCGTCATCCAGGTAGAGGGTGTGCCACAGGATGTCGGCCCACTCCCGCAGCTGATTCACATCGGAAGCCCCTAAAGCATCCAGTATCTGCTGCTGAGTTTCTCCGTCCGTAGTCTCGCTCAGCATGGCCAGAGCAAACCACAGGGATACGGGAGAATAGACCCGGTTGCCCTCCCCTGCCAGAGCCAGGGCGGCGCTGGTGCCGGTATAGTCCGCCAGGGCGGCAGTCAGCTCAGGGGTGTCACGCAGGCTGACGGTCTCGTCCTGGTAGGCCTCCCAGGCGTCCAGATAGACATCCAGGTCTGCATTGAATTGCTCCCACTCCGCGTCGCTGCCCCCCAGGGGTTCAGCTGGGTGCTTGGGCAGATCAGGGTACTCCGGCAAGGCAATGGCATAGGCGCTGCCTGTCAATGGCCCGCCGCCGGTCTCGCCGTCCGTGCCGGGGATACCGGTGATAAGCAGAGCTACGGCTGCCACAGCCGCCACTCCCGCCGGCACCAGTGCTTTCAGCGGCCTTCCTTTTCTCTTGGAATCCTCCCCCCTCACCGCCCACTCCACAGCGGAATGGGTGGGATGGAGGGTATCATTGGCCCGTTTATATTCATTCATCATGGTCACTTGTCTCCTTTCAGTGCTTGAGACAGCCGGTCCCGCCCCTGGGACAACCAGCTTTTCACTGTACCCGTCTTGGCTCCGGTGAGGGAAGCAATCTCCTCCACCGAATACCCCTCATAGTAATGCAGGTGAAGGGCAGTCCGGTACTTTTTTGGCAGGGACAGTACCGCCTCATAGACCGTGCGGTCCGCCGGTTCCATGGCCTTTGTCACCGCCTCCTCCAGGGGCAGGTGGGTCCGCCAGCGGGCGGACAGCAGGGTATTGGTGCAGTTGAGGGTACAGCGGATCAGCCAGGCCTTCCGGTGCTCATCGCTGTCCAGCTCCTCCTCATGACGGAAGAAGCGGGCAAACACCTCCTGGAACACATCCTCGCTGTCCTGGATATGGCGGGTGCGGGCCAGGGCCAGCCGCCACACCATATCTCCCCAGCGCTCCACCTGAGCTCTGGCTTTCCGTTCGTCCGTCATGCTCTTTCCCCTCCCTTACGGGCATCCGGAGGCCGCCGATTCCTCCTGCGCTCATGCCCGTAAGCGCAGGCCCCGCCGGTCCTCTGGTATCCATAATACCACAGCACCCATCCAATGGTTGCATCTACCAGATATTTTCCTTTCCAACATCTTAAAGATTGATAAATTTTCACGCTCCCCCTTTACAGCACAAGCATTTTCGGCTACAATGGGAAACAGATTGAACTAGGAGGTGCGACAGGTATGGAGACCGATTACACTCGCAAATTCAGCATCCGTTATGAAAAAGATCCTGAGATCAAAGAGGTGCTGACCTCCGTATACAACTCCCTTCAGGAGAAGGGATATAACCCCATCAATCAGATCGTGGGGTACATCCTCTCGGAGGACCCGACTTATATCACCAATTATAACAACGCCCGGGCCCTCATCCGTAAGCTGGACCGGGACGAGTTGTTGCAGGAGCTGGTCAAGCAGTATCTCAGGGATTGATGTTTGATTGCGAGAAAAAGATGTCTGCGCTATGCGCAGACATCTTTTTTTCTGTTTGTGTTGCTTCTGCAACATACCATGGGCTCTTACTCTGGTATCCTTGGCTCACACAAACACAAGGAGGCGTTCCATATGAAACGCAAGATCATAAAAATTGACGAGGCCCTGTGCAACGGCTGCGGCCTGTGCGCCGCCGCCTGCCACGAGGGCGCCATCGAGATGGTAAATGGTAAGGCCAAACTGACCCGGGAGGACTACTGTGACGGGCTGGGCGATTGTCTGCCCGCCTGCCCCACCGGAGCCATCACGTTTGAAGAGCGGGAAGCTCCTGCCTACGACCACGCTGCCGTGCTGGCCGCCAAGGCGGCCAAGGAAAAAGCAGCCCCTCCCCTGCCCTGCGGCTGCCCCGGCAGCATGAGCCGGGCCATCCATCGTGATGAAGCCTCCCCTTCCCCCTGCGCCGGGCAGGTACCCAGCCAGCTGCGTCAGTGGCCGGTACAGATCAAGCTGGCCCCCATCAATGCCCCCTACTTCGACGGCTGTCATCTGCTCATTGCCGCCGACTGCACCGCCTACGCCTACGGTAACTTCCATCAGGATTTCATCAAGGGCAGGGTAACGCTCATTGGCTGTCCCAAGCTGGATGAGGGCGATTATACTGAGAAACTGACTGCCATCCTGGCGGGCAACGACGTAAAGAGTGTCACCGTAGTCCGCATGACGGTACCCTGCTGCGGCGGTATCCAGCGGGCAGTTCAGAACGCCGTGGCCGCCAGCGGAAAGAATATTCCCCTGCGGGTTGCCATCGTAGCCCCCGACGGCTCCATACAGTAACTATCAAAATACCCCCGAACCGCTGAAAACAGCGGTCCGGGGGTATTTGATTTCAGCCAACCAGATAAGGGGCAAGCCACTGGAAGCAGCCCACCAGAATACAGGCCAGAACCAGCATGAAGAGGGCCCATTTCAGAACCGCAGACAGCACCTTGCTGTCCTGACCCACCAGGCCAACCGCCGCCACAGCGGTGGCAATACACTGGGGAGAGAGGATTTTTCCGATACCGGCACCCACAGAGTTTGCTGCCGCCAGCCAGTAGGGCGAAGCGCCGATGGCTGTGGCCGCTTCCGACTGAAGCCGGCCCAGCAATACCTCCGTGTTGGTACCGCTGCCGGTAACAAAGGCACCAATGGCAGCAATGATGGGGGAAACAAAGGGATAGAACACACCAGTAATGGAGACAAACAGTCCTGCCATGTCAGAGATCATGCCGGAATAGGTCATGATCTTGGCCACCGCCAATACCGCCATAATGGTAACAATGGTGCGGCTCATCTGCTTCAGGGTGGCCAGGAAGGTCTCCCACATCAACCGTGCCCCTGCCTTCTGCACCACGCCGCCGATGATGGCCGCCACAAAGATGACCACACCGGGGGTGTTGACCCAACTGAAGGAGGTCAGCCCCGCCGTCTCAGCAGTGCTGATCTTGAAGGACGAGGCAAACTGAGACAGGAAGCTGTTGACCGGCGGCACCAGCTTGGAGGTAAGCAGCAGCAGCACAAAGATCAGCAGGAAGGGCAAAAAGGCCACCACCGGGGACATCGTCCCCCGCTCCCCCGTCTGGGCGGGCTGCCCACTGGACATCTGATATTCCGCGGGCACCGGCTTACCTTTCCGCAGCCGGGCCATGGCCAGCGTGCAGGCCAGGGACACCACGCTGCCCACCACTACCGTGAGCTCCGGCCCCAGGAAGTAGGACACCGCCAGCTCAGGCACCACAAAGGACAGACCGGCCACCAGGGTGATACCCACCACCCCTTTCAGGGCCTTGACGCCACCGCCGCCGGCAATCACCATCAGGAAGGGCATCAGGATCATGAAGGGAGCCATTTCCACCACGGTGGTAAAGGCCAGCGGGATGGCATCCAGCCCGGTCACACTGACCAGCGTGGTGGTGGGAATACCCACCGAGCCAAAGGCCGTGGGGAAGGCGTTGGCCAGCATACACACCAGGCAGGACAGCACCGGGTCCATACCCATACCTGCCAGCATACCGGCGGGAATGGCCACGGCGGTACCAAAGCCCGCCATTCCCTCCAGAAATCCGCCGAAGCACCAGCCGATCAGCAGGATGATGACCCGCCGGTCCCCCGACACATTGGACAGCATCCGCTTGATCACATCCATAGCGCCGGTGCGCAAAGACAGATTGTAAGTAAAAATGGCGGCGATGATCACCAGAATGATGGGCCACAGGGCCGCGGCAAAGCCCTCCAGGGCGGAGGTCAGGCAATCCACCGGCGGCATCTTCCACAGGGTCAGGGCCAGCACCGCCGTGAGCAGCAGCGCGATGAGACAGGCGCGATGGCCCGGCATTTTCAGAACAGCCAGCGCAATTATCAGCCAGACAATAGGCAGCAGCGTAAGGATCGACATCAACAACGGCATTGAAAACGGGACCTCCTTTGTCTCCTGCCGCCGCCGGACACAGGGCGGCGGCCCACTTTTTATTGGTTCTACCAATCAAAATACAAAAACCGAAATTCGCCCTTCTCTCCCTCCTTAATTTTCCATACTTTTCCGCAGTAAATGATATTTCGATAAACTGACTGGTCTTATTATAAATTCGTACCAGCAAATTGTCCACTCCCTTTCTTTATTTCAGCTCAAAATTGGCGCTTTGCATAAATTCAAACCCATTTTTTCGGAATATGTGAGAAATTAAAAACTGGGGATTGCATTTTTCAAAAATTGTGGTAAAGTGATGACGTCAGCAAAGTGGTTGTACCACTTCATTCTTAATTCCGATCTGCAAGGAGGTATTTCGAATGGCCCTTACCATTCCCTTTGGATCTTCCGGCATGACGCTGCACGCGGATCTGTCCGGGGCTGAGGTGCTCACCTCTCACATCGGGGAGCTGACTGCCTCCGACTCAGAGGACGCCCTGGTGCTGGCCGCCATGGCCAACCCCATCGACTCCAAGCCTCTGGAGGAGCTGGCCGCCGGCAAGAAAACCTGCACCATCATCATCAGCGATCATACCCGTCCGGTGCCCAGCAAGCACATTCTGCCCCATATGCTGGCCCAGCTGCGCCGGGGCAATCCGGACATCCAGATCACCCTGCTGGTTGCCACCGGCTTCCACCGCCCCACCACCAAGGAGGAGTTGGTTGGCAAGCTGGGGCAGGACATCGTGGACCATGAGACCATCGTGATTCACGACAGCCGGGACGCCGCCTCCAACGTGAAGATCGGTGTGCTCCCCTCCGGCGCCGACTGCGTCATTGACCGGCTGGCGGTGGAGACCGACCTGCTGGTGGCCGAGGGCTTCATTGAGCCTCACTTCTTCGCCGGCTTCTCCGGCGGCCGCAAGAGCGTGCTGCCCGGCGTGTGCGATCAGGTCACCGTTCTGGGCAACCACTGCTCCAAGTTTATTGCCTCCCCCTGCGCCCGCACCGGCGTGCTGGACGGCAACCCCCTCCACGCCGATATGCTGGCGGCGGCCAGTATGGCCAAGCTGGCTTACATCGTAAACGTCATCATTGACGAGGACAAGAAGGTAGTGGCCGCCTTTGCCGGCGACCCGGAGACCGCCCACCGCAAGGGCTGTGACTTCCTGCTGGGTTACTGCCAGGTCAAGCCGGAGCGCCGGGGCGATATCGTCATCTCCAGCAACGGCGGCTACCCCCTGGATCAGAACATCTACCAGAGCGTCAAGGGCCTGACCGCGGCGGAGGCCGCCGCGGCCGAGGGCGGCGTGCTCATTATGGTCAGCTCCTGCATGGACGGGGCCGGCGGGGACAGCTTCTATCATGCCCTGCGGGACGCCTCCTCCCCCCAGGCCCTGACCGATGAGATCCTGGCCACGCCGCAGGATCAGACCAAGCCGGATCAGTGGGAATTTCAGATCCTGGCCCGGGTCCTGTGCAAGCACCGCGTGATCTACGTCACCGTTCCCGAACAGCGCCAGACCATCGAGGACATGAAGATGGAGTGGGCCCCCGACGTGGACACCGCCCTGGAGCGGGCCCGTCAGGCCAAGGGCGCCGACGCCCATCTGGTGGTCATTCCCAATGGTATTTCCGTCATGGTACGGGAGTAAGTTCCGTTTTCCATCCGTTTATTTCTATTTCTTTCACTATGTATGGAGGAGGTTCTACTTATGGCAACGTACAATCCTGTCACGCCTGAAATCATCGCTCAGCTGGAGCAGGTGGTACCCGGCCGCGTCGTGGTGGGGGCCGACGTCAATCCTGACTACGCCCGGGACGAAATGCCCATCTACGGCGTGAAGATGCCTGAGGTGTCCATTGACGTGCTCACCACCGAAGAGGTGGCCGGCATCGTCAAGATCTGCTACGACAACAACATCCCCGTCACCACCCGGGGCGCGGGCACCGGCCTGGTGGGCGGCTGCACCCCCGTGTGCGGCGGCGTGGTACTCTGCACCATGCGGATGAACAAGATCCTGAGCTATGACCTGGAAAACTTCGCCGTCACTGTCCAGCCCGGCGTGCTGCTGCAGCAGCTGGCCGACGATGCTCTCACCCACGGCTGCCTCTATCCCCCCGATCCCGGCGAGAAGATGGCTACCCTGGGCGGCAACGTGGCCACCAATGCCGGCGGTATGCGGGCTGTCAAGTACGGCGCCACCCGTGACTATGTGCGGGCCATGACCGTGGTCCTCCCCACCGGTGAGATCACCCACTTCGGCAGCACCGTGTCCAAGACCAGCTCCGGTTACAGCCTGACCAACCTGATGGTGGGCTCCGAGGGCACCCTGGGCATCATCACCGAGCTGACCCTGAAGCTCATCCCCGCCCCCAAGGCCACCGTCAGCCTCATCGTCCCCTACGAGGATCTGGACGCCTGCATCTCCACTGTGCCCAAGATCTTTATGAATCACTTCAAGCCCCAGGCTGTGGAGTTCTTTGAGAAGGAGATCCTGGTCTCCTCCGAGGAGTATCTGGGCAAGCAAGCCTTCCCCCACACCTTTGACGGCGTGGATGTGGGTGCCTATCTGCTGCTCACCTTCGACGGCGACTCCATGGACGAGCTGGATCCCATCGTGGAGAGAGCCGCCGAGATGCTGGTGGAGGAGGGCGCGCTGGACGTGCTCATTGCCGACACCCCGGGCAAGCTGAAGGACGCCTGGGCCGCCCGTTCCTCTTTCCTGGAGGGCATCGAGGAGCAGACCAAGCTGCTGGACGAGTGCGACGTGGTGGTTCCCGTCAATCAGATCGCCAACTACGTGGCCTTTGTCAACGAGACCAAGAGCAATTACGACTTCGAGGTCAAGTACTTCGGTCATGCCGGCGACGGCAACCTGCACATCTATGAGTGCTCCAACACCATGGACGAGGCCGAGTTCCGCAAGCAGGTGGATCAGTTCCTCAGCGCCATCTATCAGAAGGCTGTGGAGCTGGGCGGACAGATCTCCGGCGAGCACGGCATCGGTTATGGCAAGGTCAAATACCTGGCCGAGGCTGTTGGCCCGGTGAATATGGCGCTGATGCAGGGCATCAAGAAGGTTTTTGATCCCAAGATGATCCTCAATCCCGGCAAGGTGTGCTGCACTCTGTGATCGTTCGGAAAGGAGTTTCGTTATGAATATTCTGGTATGCATCAAGCAGGTCCCGGACACGACGGAGATCAAGATCGATCCCGTCACCAACACCCTGGTCCGGGACGGCGTTCCCAGCATCATCAATCCCTTTGACGGCTACGCCCTGGAGGCCGCCGCCCGCATCAAGGACAACGACCCGGACACCCGCATCGTGGTGCTGTCCATGGGTCCCAAGCAGGCCGAGGCTGCTCTGCGTGAGGCCCTGGCCATCGCCGCCGACAAGGCCTATCTGGTCACCGACCGTATGTTCGGCGGTTCCGACACCCTGGCCACCAGCTACATCCTCTATAACGCCATTTCCAAGGTGGAGGAGCTGGAGGGCGTCAAGTTCGACGCTATCTTCTGCGGCAAGCAGGCCATCGACGGCGACACCGCTCAGGTGGGTCCCGAGCTGGCCGAGCTGCTGGACTACCCCCAGGTCACCTACGCGCTGGAGGCCACCAATGCCGACGGCACCCTGCACATCCTGAAGGAGGGCGAGGACGGCAACTATCTGATCGGCGTCAAGACCCCCTGCCTGATCACCTTCACCAAGCCCGCCTTTGACCCCCGCTTCCCCACCATCAAGCGGAAGATGGCCGCCCGCAAGGCAGTCATTGAGAGCCTGACCTCCGCCGAGCTGACCGCCATCGATCCCGCCCGGGCCGGTCTGAAGGGCTCCCCCACCAAGGTGAAAAAGACCTTCGTGCCCCCCCGCAAGGAGGCCGGCGTGGTGATTAAGGAAGAGACCGGCGAAGAATCCGCTCAGAAGCTGTTCGCGCTGCTGAGCGAGGCCCATGTGATTTAAGGGAGGCGTACAACATGGAAGCGAAAACCAAGGACCTTTGGGTATTTGTAGAAACCAAGGAGGACGGCTCCGCCAAGAACGTGGGCATCGAGCTGCTGAATCCCGGCCGTGAGCTGGCCGACAAGCAGGGCGGCAAGCTGGTGGCTGTGGTCATCGGCTGCGGCGTGAAGGCCGCAGTGGACGAGGCCGCCTGCCACGGCGCGGATCAGGTGCTCTACATCGACGGCGAGGAGTTCCGTCAGTATTCCACCGACGCCTATGTGGCGGCGCTGAATCATCTGGTGGAGACCTATGGCCCCACCACCATGCTCATCGGGGCCACCCCCAACGGCCGGGATATGGGTCCCCGCCTGTCCAGCCGCCTGCAGACCGGCCTGACCGCCGACTGCACCGGCCTGGCTATCGACGAAGAGACCGGCTGTGTGGCCTGGACTCGTCCGGCCTTCGGCGGCAACCTGATGGCCACCATCCTGTGCACCGACCACCGTCCCCAGCTGGGCACCGTCCGTCCCGGCGTGTTCAAGAAGCCCGAGGCTGGTGAGGCCAAGGCTGAGATCGTGAAGGTGGACTTCTCCTTCCCCGCCGAGTCCATCCGCACCGAGATCCTGGAGGTTATCAAGGAGACCGCCGGTGAGCTGGTGGACCTGGAGGGCGCCGATATCATTGTGGCCGGCGGCCGCGGCGTGAGCAGCGCCGAGGGCTTTGAGCCCGTCCGCCAGCTGGCTGAGGCCCTGGGCGCCACCGTGGGCGCCTCCCGCGCCGCTGTGGATGCCGGCTGGATCTCTCACTCCCATCAGGTTGGCCAGACCGGCAAGACCGTGGGACCCAAGCTGTACATCGCCTGCGGCATCTCTGGCGCCATCCAGCATCTGGCTGGTATGAGCTCCTCCGATGTGATCGTGGCCATCAATAAGGACCCCGACGCTCCCATTTTCGGTGTTGCCGACTACGGCATCGTGGGCAACCTCTTCGAGGTGCTGCCCGCCCTGACCGCCGAGATCAAGAAGATGAAAGGCTAAGTATTGTCAGACCCGTTGGGCCGCGGCCGGAACGGCCGGCAAGACCGGCAGGGGCGTCCCCCCGCCCCTGCTCCCCTCTCCCCTCTCCCTTCCGCCGGTCACACCGTTCGCCGCCCATGATAGAAGGAGTGCTGTTTTATGAATTTTAAGTTCAACGAAGAAGAGCAGGAAATCATTGATATGCTCCACGACTTCGCCCTCAAGGAAGTGGCTCCCATTGCCGCCGAGGTCGACGAGGATGAGCGTTTCCCCGAGGAGACCTGGCACAAGCTGGCCGACATGGGCATGATGGGCGTTCCCTTCCCCGAGGAGTACGGCGGCGCCGGCATGAGCTACCTGACCTACATCGGCTGCTGCGAGGAGTTGGCCAAGCACTGCGCCACCACCTCCGTCATGGTTTCCGCTCATACTTCCCTGTGCACCTGGCCTATCTACCAGTTCGGCACTGAGGAGCAGAAGCAGAAGTATCTGCCCGGCCTGTGCTCCGGCGAGACGCTGGGCGCTTTCGGTCTGACCGAGCCCGGCGCCGGCACCGACGCCGCCATGCAGAAGACCGTCGCCGAGGATAAGGGTGATCACTGGCTGCTCAACGGCTCCAAGATCTTCATCACCAACGCCGGTTTTGCCTCTGTGTTCGTGGTCTTCGCCATGACCGACAAGTCTCTGGGCACCAAGGGCATCTCCGCCTTTATCGTGGACCGGGACACCCCGGGCTTCAGCGTGGGCGCCCACGAGAAGAAAATGGGTATCCGCGGCTCCTCTACCTGCGAGCTGATCTTCGACAACTGCAAGGTACCCAAGGAGAACCTGCTGGGCGAGGTTGGCAAGGGCTTCAAGATTGCCATGATGACCCTGGACGGCGGCCGCATCGGCATCGGCGCCCAGGCGCTGGGCATCGCTCAGGGCTGCATCGACCAGACCGTGAAGTACACTCAGGAGCGCATCCAGTTCGGTAAGCGCATCAGCCAGTTCCAGAACACCCAGTTCCAGCTGGCCGATATGCAGACCAAGGTGGACGCCGCCCGTCTGCTCATCTACCGGGCCGCTCAGGCCAAGCAGGATGGCGAGCCCTACAGCCATCTGGCCGCCATGGGCAAGCTCTTCGCCTCCGAGACCGCCAGCGACGTGACCCGCCGCTGCGTGCAGCTGGTGGGCGGCTACGGCTATACCCGTGAGTATCCCTTTGAGCGCATGATGCGCGACGCCAAGATCACCGAGATCTACGAGGGCACCTCTGAGGTCCAGCGTATGGTCATCTCCGGTTGGATGGGCGTCAAATAATTTCCCTTTTGTGAATAAACCGCTTGCCCGGTTTATTCTCGCGGACCTGCTCCGCGTATCGTCTTCCTCCATATGAACGCAGAGACACCGACAAGGCCGATCCATCCTTGCCGGTGTTTCTGTCTTCTCTCCAAATCTGGTCCTGCGGGTTGCAGTTGTGTCGTGATATTTTTTATGATATAATAGTTAGGTTATAGAAAATGCTCGAATTTGGAGGCTCCATGAACGAACGATCGGAACGCACCTATGAAAAGGTAGTCAATTATATCCAGAGTGAAATCTGGAAAGGCAATCTGAAACGGGGTGAGCACCTGCCCCCTGAACGGGATCTGGCCGAACTGCTGGGCGTCAGCCGCAATTCCGTCCGGGAAGCCCTGCGCACCATGAGCCTGATGGGCTTTATCTCCAGCGTCCATGGAGCGGGCAACTTTCTCACCTGCGATCTGGAGCAGAATCTGAGCGCCAGCTTCCGTATGATGCTGTTGCTGGGCGAGACCAACTATCTGCAAGTCAGCCAGCTGCGCCGTGGTCTGGAAAGCGAGACCGCCCGACTGGCAGCCAATCGTATTCTCCCCGGTCAGGCCGCCCGACTGATGGAACTGGCCTTCAAGATGCGAGGTGAGTCGGATGCGGCGAAGGCCTCTCAATATGACCAGGAATTTCACAACCTGCTGTGCGACGCCTCAGGAAATAAGTTGATTCGTTCCCTGTTCGGCGCTATCCGGGCCACCGTAAATGATTTTATCGGCACCGTCTACGTCCGTATCATGGAGGACAAGGAACAGGCCTCCCTCCTGCACAACGCCCATATCCAACTGGCCCAAGCCCTGGCCGACCATGACGAGCTGGCCGCCATCCGGGCCACCTTCACCCACTTTGAGGTGGTCAACACCTCCATCCAGAAGGATGAACTGGCCGGGCGCAAGATTTTTTGATCCTTCTCACAAAAAAGCCGCGTTTCCTCTGTTCTATCAGAGAAAACGCGGCTTTTTCTTTATGTTCCGGCCTTCAGATATGCCTCCACGCCGTCGGCAATACCCAGGGCAATCTGCTGCTGATAGTCGGGGTCACACAGCCGGGCCAGCTCTCCCGGATGGGTCATGAATCCGGTTTCCACCAGCACGGCGGGCATGGTGGTCTCCCGCAGCACCTGGAAATTGGCGGAGGGGGTACCACGCCCGATGCCGCCGGTGGCTGCTACTACTCCGGCCTGTACCTGCTTGGCCAAGGCCTCTCCCCGGGTGCTGTTGGGATAATAATAGGTAAAGATCCCCTCATAATCCGTCCGGTCCAGGGCATTGCAGTGGATGCTGACAAAGACCTCCGCCTGAGCGGCGTTGGCCATCTTGGCCCGGTCGGCCAGGCTCACCGAGTCGTCCCCCGTCCGGGTAAGTACCACGTTGTACCCCCGCTCCTCCAGGATATCTGCCAGCATCAGGGACATGGGCAGGGTCAGATCTTTTTCCTTTACATCATTTCCATTTTCATCGGGATAGACCGCACCCGGCTGATTGCCGCCGTGGCCGGGATCAATGGCAATGGTGATCTTGCTCGGATCCAGAGGGGGCACCTCCGGCTCTTCCGGCACATCGGTGACGCTGACCCGCACCTGATTCCCACCGGAAGATACGGACAGATTCTGTGCATAGCTGACACCGGAGGCCAGGTCCAGCACCACCCGCAAGGTGTGGGGATACCCGTAGCCCAGATCATCCCCATGCTGAGAACAGCGGATCTTCTCAATGGCGTCGCTCTCCACCTGAAGAGTCAGATCTTTCCCTACCGCCGGGGCGTACACTGCCCCCAGCAAGTCTATGGCCAGCCGGTCCCCCAGGTCCACAATGCGGTACTTGGGCGTATGGTCGGCGGTGATGGTAAAGGTCTGCTCCTCCTCATCAAAGGACAACTCGGTAATCCACCCCAGATCTCCCTCCTGGGGCTGGGTGGGGTCGGGCTGCTGAGGCTCCTCCGGGGAGGTAATGGCCACTGTAGCCGTCTCCCCCACCCATTCCACACCGGCCCCCAACTGCTCAGACACAAAGCGGAGAGGTACCATGGTGCTCTCCTTGCCATCCCACATGACGCCGCCGGCGGGCACTCCGTCGGGCAGCTCCACCGCCTGACCGTCCACCAGGGCCGTGGCGCTGCCTGCCGTCAGTACAATGGTGCTCTCCTCCCGCAGGATGATGATCTGCCGGGTCTCAGGCACCCAGGTCACTGTAGCGTCCAGTGCCTCGGAGATAAGCCGGACAGGCACCAGGGTACGGCCGTTGGTGCTTCCCTCCGGATAGTAGGCCAGCGCCGGCACGTCCTCCGGTATTAACGCCTCCCCGTCCAGAGTCAGATTGACACGATCGGTCACTGTAGGTTCACTGTAACGCTGGCTTACCTCATCGTAAAACCGGACGGTGATTTGCTCCGTCCCCGCCGCCATAGCGGCCGGAAACAGTCCAACTACCGCCGTCAGCAGCAAAAACAGCGTAAATATGCGTTTCTTCATGGTATGCTCCTTGCCAGAACTGGGATATCTTCGACATATTTTATCCTATTTCCCATAGAGCCGTCAAGAAAACACCGGCAGAAAAAGTTGACATAAATTTCATCATCCAGAAAATGACGGACAAAGCTCTTGCACTTGCAAGAAAAAGTTGGTATGATGAAAGATAATTCAAGAGCATCGGAGGGAATCATATGCTGAACATCACCCGTCAGGGCGTCTACTATAAAAACAACGCCTTTGTGCCTGTCCAGGACGGCCCCGCCGCCGGCCTGCCCGCTCCCGAGGAGGCAAAGAAAGGCACCATGGCCTATTCCATTCTGAAGGCCCATAACACCAGCGATTCTATGGACAGTCTGGCCATCAAGTTCGACGCCATGGCCTCCCATGACATCACCTACGTCGGCATCATCCAGACCGCCCGGGCTTCCGGCATGAAGGAGTTCCCGCTCCCCTATGTGCTCACCAACTGCCACAACTCCCTGTGCGCCGTGGGCGGCACCATCAATGAGGACGACCATGTGTTCGGTCTGTCCGCTGCCAAGAAGTACGGCGGCGAGTTCGTCCCCGCCCACCAGAGCGTGATCCACTCCTATATGAGAGAGCGGTACGCTGCCCCCGGCAAGATGATCCTGGGCTCCGACTCTCACACCCGCTACGGTGCCTATGGCACCATGGCCATCGGTGAGGGCGGTCCCGAGCTGGCCCGGCAGCTGCTGGAAAAGACCTACAACATCAGCTATCCCAAGGTCATTGCCATCTATCTCACCGGCGCCCCCATCCCCGGCGTGGGTCCCCAGGACGTGGCCCTGGAGCTGATCCGCTCCACCTTCAAAGACGGTACTGTCAAGAATGCCGTCATGGAGTTCTTCGGCCCCGGCGTGGCCAACCTGTCCATGGACTACCGCTCCGGCATCGACGTCATGACCACTGAGACCACCTGCCTGTCCTCCGTGTGGGTGGCCGACGACACCCTGAAGGACCACCTGGCGGTGCTGGGCCGCGGCGGCGAGTTTAAGCCCCAGGCCCCCGCTGACGGTGCCTACTATGACGGCGTTATCCATGTGGAGCTGGACAAGATCCGTCCCATGATCGCCCTGCCCTTCCATCCCTCCAACGCCTACACCATTCAGGAGTTCAAGGAGAACATGGCCGACCTGCTCCATCAGGTGGACGAGGATACCATGCACCAGCTGAAGCTGAAGAGCAAGCCTGCCTCCCTGCTGGACAAGATCGTGGACGGCAAGTTCATGGTGGATCAGGGTGTCATCGCCGGCTGCTCCGGCGGCACCTATCAGAACATTGTCCGGGCAGCCCAGGTGCTGGACGGCCACGCCATCGGCTCCGACGCCTTCTGGCTGTCCGTCTACCCCACCAGCCAGCCCGTCAACCTGGAGCTGACCCGCCGGGGCTACATCGCCTCCCTGATGGCGGCTGGCGCTTCCATCCGCTCCTGCTTCTGCGGTCCCTGCTTCGGCGCCGGCGACGTGCCCGCCAACGGGGCCTTCTCCATCCGCCACTCCACCCGCAACTTCCCCAACCGGGAGGGCTCCAAGCCCTCCGACGGCCAGGTGTCCTATGTGGCCCTGATGGACGCCCGTTCCATCGCCGCCACCGCCCTCAACGGCGGCGCCCTCACCGGAGCCGACGAGCTGCCCAACGCCCCCGCTGATCCCGCCGTGGAGCCCTTCGCCTATGACGACACTCCCTACAAGGCCCGGGTGTACTTCGGCGTGGGCAAGGCTGATCCCAGCCAGGAGCTGGTCTTTGGTCCCAACATCGCCGACTGGCCGGAGCAGGTGGCTCTGCCCGACAACCTGCTGCTCACCGTTTGCTCCGCCATCTATGATCCCGTCACCACCACCGACGAGCTGATTCCCTCCGGCGAGACCTCCTCCTACCGCTCCAACCCCATCAAGCTGTCCGAGTTCGCTCTGAGCCGGAAGGATCCCCAGTATGTGCCCCGGGCTAAGGAAGTGCTGGCTGTGGAGAAGCTGCGCCGTACCAACCCCGAGGCCCCCGAGGTGAAGGAGGCCCTGATGGGCCATGATCCCGCCAACACCGGCCTGGGCTCCCTGGTCATGGCCCTCAAGCCCGGCGACGGCTCCGCCCGTGAGCAGGCTGCCTCCTGCCAGCGTGTGCTGGGCGGCGTGGCCAACCTGGCCGCTGAGTACGCCACCAAGCGTTACCGCTCCAACGTGGTGAACTGGGGTATGCTGCCCTTCATCAACGAGGACGTAAAGGACTGGAACATCCAGCCCGGCGACAAGCTGTACATCCCCGGCGTCCGCACTGCCCTGGACAGCGGCGCCGACGTGATCCCCGCCGTCCTTATCCAGAACGGTACGGAGCACACCGTCACCCTGAAGCTGCCCGGTATGACCCGCGAAGAACGTGATATTGTTTTGGCGGGCTGCCTCATCAACTACTACGCCAAATAAAAGCCGGGGCGCTGCACACCGATGCAGCGCCCCTCTTTTTTAAAGGAGACTTTCCCATGGTCCCAAAGCCTATCCCCCTGCTGCCCGCCAAACCCCTGGCCGCCACCAACAACATCTCCGGCTTTCGGGTACGGCCCGGCCTATTTCTCCTCAACGGCGCCAACGTGGTGCCCGGCGGAGTCAGCTTCACCATCCACTCCATCAACGCCACCTACTGCGAGCTGTGCCTCTTCCGCCGCACCCAGCAGGAACCCTTTGCCATCCTGCCCTTTCCCGATAACTTCCGTATCGGCAACACCTTCTCCATGATCGTTTTTGACCTGGACATCTACGAGATCGAATATGCCTATCGGATGGACGGTCCCAATGACCCGGACCGGGGCCTGCTCTTTGACAAAACCAAATACCTGCTGGACCCCTATGCACGGGCGGTCACCGGCCAGAGCATCTGGGGCGTGAACCAGACCCCCGGCTGCTCCTACCACGCCCGGGTGGTGGAGGATATCTTTGACTGGGGGGACTTCCACGACCCCCATCTCCCCTTCCGGGATATGATCATCTATGAGACCCACGTCCGGGGCTTTACCCAGCATCCCTCCTCCGGTGTCAAGCACCCCGGCACCTTTGAGGGCCTGCTGGAGAAGCTGCCCTATCTGCTGGAGCTAGGGGTCAACACAGTGGAGCTGATGCCCATCTTTGAGTTTGACGAGATGGCCGACGAGCGCATCGTGGACGGCCGCCAGCTACTCAACTACTGGGGCTACAACACCGTCTGCTTCTTCGCCCCCAACACCAGCTACACCGCCACTCCGGAGTTCAACCACGAGGGCACCCAGCTCAAGCATCTGATCCGCACCCTCAACGAGCACGGCATTGAGGTTATTCTGGACGTGGTGGTCAACCACACCGCCGAAGGCAACGAGCAGGGCCCCTTCTTCTCCTTCAAGGGTCTGGACAACAACATCTACTATATGCTCACCCCCGACGGCAAGTATTATAACTTCTCCGGCGTGGGCAACACCCTCAACTGCAACCATCCGGTGGTGCGTCAGTTCATTCTGGACTGCCTGCGGTATTGGGTGGTGGAGTACCGGGTGGACGGATTCCGGTTTGACCTTGCCTCCATTCTGGGCCGGGACACCGACGGCGCTCCCCTGTCTGAGCCGCCCCTGCTGGAGAGCCTGGCCTTCGACCCCATTCTGGGCCGGGTGAAGCTCATTGCCGAGGCCTGGGACGCCGGCGGACTGTACCAGGTGGGGTCCTTTCCCTCCTGGAACCGGTGGGCAGAATGGAACGGCAAGTACCGGGACGACCTGCGCTGCTTCCTGAAGGGAGACGGAGGTCTGGCCTGGGCGGCAGTCCAGCGTATCACCGGTTCCGCCGACCTGTATCCCCCCTCCCAGCGGCAGAACGCCTCGGTGAACTTCCTCACCTGCCACGACGGCTTTACCCTGTACGACCTGTACTCCTACGACGTCAAGCACAACGAGGCCAACGGCTGGGGCAACACCGACGGCGCCAACGACAACAACAGCTGGAACTGCGGCGTGGAGGGAGACACCACGGATCCGGAGGTGCTGGCCCTTCGGGACCGGCTGATGAAAAACGCCTTTGCCGTGCTGCTGTGCAGCCGGGGCACCCCCATGTTCCTGGCGGGTGACGAGTTTGCCAACACCCAGTTCGGCAACAACAACGCCTACTGTCAGGACAACGAGATTTCCTGGCTGGACTGGTCCCGGCTGGAAAACCACCAGGATCTGTTCCACTTTGTCTCGCAAATGATCGCCTTCCGCAAAGCACACCCCATTATCCGCGGAGAGACCGCCCCTGCCCGGTGCGGCTGGCCCTCGGTGTCCCTTCACAACGGGGCAGCCTGGAACGCTAAGATGGATGAGCAGACCCGGCAGATCGGCGTGCTCTTTACCGGCCGGAACCAGGATGACACCGCCGACGACCTGATTCTGCTGGCGGTCAATTCCCACTGGGAGGCACATTGGCAGGGCCTGCCTGAGCTGCCCTCCGGCTTGCGGTGGAGTCTGGTGCTCCATACCGCCTGCCCCGATCCCTTTGCCGCCGGTCCTCTGTTCAGCGGCAATGGACTGCAGATGGGCCCCCGCTCGGTGGCCGTCTTTCATGCGGTCAGCGGACGCAGTTAACACAAAAAAGCCTGCCGGAAATTTTCCGGCAGGCTTTTCTGTTACATCAAGGGGGCAAAGAGCCTGAGCAGCGTCCGGCCCAGGCCCAGCTTCCTGCCCCGGTAATCCTTTGTGACCTCCCGGCACTGGGCAAAGGTCTCCACAAAATCCTTCCCCACATCTTCCACCGCCTTGCAGTCATAGAGGAACACGCCGTTTTCAAAGTGGAGATACAGGCTGCGATAGTCCAGATTGATGGTACCCACCGCCGCCGTCTCCCCGTCACACAGCATCATCTTGGCGTGGCAAAAGCCAGGGGTATACTCAAAAATCCGCACGCCACGATCCGCTAAACATCCATAATAGGAGCGGGTCACCTTGTAGACTAGCTTTTTATCCGGGATACCGGGAGTGATGATCCGCACCTCCACCCCCCGCATGGCCGCCAGGGTCAACTCCGAGATGAGCTCGTCGTCCAAAATCAGGTAGGGCGTAATGACATATACATAGTCCTTGGCGTTTTTGACCATATTCAGGTAGACCGTCTCCCCCACCTGTTCATCGTCCAGAGGGCTGTCCCCATAAGGGACCACCACGCACCGCTCCCTGGCCTGATAGTCCACTTTGGGCAGGTAGGGGGTAAAGTCCTTGTCGGTCTCCTTGATTCCGTTCCACATGGTCAGAAACATCACCGTCAGGCTGGGCACTGCATCCCCCGTCAGCTTGACCCCTGTGTCCTTCCACCAACCAAAGGGATGCGTCAGGTTAAAGTACTCGTCCGCCAGATTGTAACCGCCGGTAAAGCCTACCTTGCCGTCAATGACGGTAATCTTCCGATGATCCCGGTTGTTCATAAAAATATTGAGTACCGGCATCAGGGGATTGAATACCCGGCACTGGATGCCCAGCTTTTCCATCCGCTTGATGAAAGCCGGGCTGATAAAGCCCATGCTGCCCATGTCGTCGTACAGCAGCCGCACTTCCACACCCTGCCGGACCTTCTCCACCAGAATCTCCTCCAGGCCGTGGAAGGATTGGGAGTCCTCAATGGCGTGGTACTCCATAAAGATAAAGTGTTCCGCCTGCCGCAGGGCCTGCTTCTGGGCTTCCAGCCCCTCTTCCGCCGTGGCATAATACTCTACATCGGTATTCTCATAGGCCGGAAACCCGGCCCGTCGTGAGAGATAGCGCAGCTGATTGGCGATCCCCTTGTCCTGCTCCTCCATCCGGGCCAGCACCGTCTCACTGTCGGGCAGGAGGTCCTGGGTCCGCTGCTGGAGGCGCTCAAACCGCCGGCGCATGACACGGGTACAGTTGGGACGTCCAAACATCAGATAGATGCACAGGCCCATCACAGGGAAAAAGAGGATCAAAATGATCCAGGATGCCTTCATAGGGCCAGTCATCTGCTTGCCATAGAGATTGAGCACCACCAAGAAGGCCAGCACGCTGGTAATAAGAGAGACAGCATAATAATAATCGTTGAGCAGCAGTACCAGCCCTACGATCCAGGCCACCTGGAGCAGTACGCTGAGAGCCACGAACAGCGCTCGTCCCACACTGTTTTTTACCGTCTCGTTCCGGCTGGATTTCACTCGGGCCACCTCCCCTTTTCGACGGATTCTTCCTATGGCAAGTATAGCCTCTGCCGCTCCGGAACGCAACCTCTTTCGGCGCGGTTCCTCTCTTCTTCCACAACGTACCCCTTCCTTTTTTCGTCAAAGTTGTATAACAAGACAAAAATCCACCAGTGCCCTTGCCAAGCACAAAAAAATCCGATATTATTTTACATGAATCAAACAAATGGGGAGGTACGGGGATGTCATCACTGCACTGGTTTTACGCAAACTGGCGATCCATCCACGGCACCAACCTGTCCAACCTCAGGGTCTGAAACCGTCAGGGCATCCGTATACCGGATGCCCTGATTTATTTTTTCCAGCCCTGAAAAATTTTTAGGTATACAGGAGGGTCTTATGAGCAAAAAAGTTGCTGTTGTCATGGGTTCCGACTCCGATCTGGACACCATGCGCCCCTGCATCCAGCGTCTGCAGTCCTTCGGCATTCCCGCTGAGGTCCGCATTATTTCCGCCCACCGCACCCCTGCCGCCGCTGAGGAACTGGCCTCCCACGCCATGGAAAACGGTTTCGGTGTTATCATTGCCGCTGCCGGCAAGGCCGCCCATCTGGCCGGTGTGCTGGCCGCCTACACCACCCTGCCCGTCATCGGCGTTCCCATCAAGACATCCATGATGGGCGGCCTGGACTCTCTGCTGTCCATGGTCCAGATGCCCAAGGGCATCCCCGTGGCCTGCGTGGCGGTGGATGGCGCTGACAACGCCGCTATCCTGGCCGCTCAGATGCTGGCCCTGTCCGATCCCGAACTGACCGACAAGCTGGTCCAGTTCAAGGCCCGCATGGCGGAAGAAGTGATGGAAAAAGACCGCCATATTGTAGAAAAACTGTAATCAAATCAATTTAGAATAGAAAAAGGAGCATCACGTCATGGCTTACGAGAAGAAAGAGCAGCTCTACGAAGGCAAGGCTAAGAAGGTTTTCGCCAGCAACGATCCCCAGGTGGTCATTGTGTCCTACAAGGACGACGCTACCGCTTTCAACGGCCTGAAGAAGGGCACCATCACCGGTAAGGGCGCCATCAACAACCGCATGACCAACAACCTGATGCGCCGCCTGGAGGAGAAGGGCGTGCCTACCCACTATGTGGAGGAGCTCAGCGACCGCGAGACCGCCGTGAAGAAGGTATCCATCGTCCCCCTGGAGGTCATTATCCGCAACATTTCCGCCGGTTCCTTCGCCAAGCGCTATGGCGTGGAGGAGGGCATCGTGTTTGACGAGCCCACCATCGAGTTCTCCTATAAGAACGACGACCTGGGCGATCCCCTCATCAACGACTATCACGCTCTGGCCCTGAAGCTGGCCACCAAGGAAGAGATCGAGCTCATCAAGAAGTACGCCTTTGCTGTCAACGACCTGCTGAAGGGCTTCATGAAGGAGATCGGCATCGATCTGGTGGACTTCAAGCTGGAGTTCGGCAAGACCGCCGACGGCACCATCGTGCTGGCCGACGAGATCTCCCCCGACACCTGCCGTCTGTGGGATGAGAAGACCCACGAGAAGCTGGACAAGGACCGCTTCCGCCGGGATCTGGGCGGCGCCGAAGAGGCCTATGAAGAGGTCATGCGCCGTCTGATGGGGGACAAGTAAGGCATGGGCGGTTTCTTTGGCACTATCTCTAAGCGCGACTGCGTCATGGACGTGTTCTTCGGCACCGACTACCATTCCCACCTGGGTACCAAGCGGGGCGGCATGGCGGTCTATGATCCCAAGATCGGCTTTCAGCGCCAGATCCACAATATCGAGAACACCCCCTTCCGTACCAAGTTCGACAAAGACCTGGCCGAGTTCAAGGGCTGTTCCGCCATCGGCTGCATCAGCGACACCGACCCTCAGCCCCTGCTGGTACGCTCCCATCTGGGTCTGTACGCCATCATTACGGTAGGCATCATCAACAACTCCGAGGCGCTGATTGAGCGATACTTTTCCGACCATGGTCACCAGTTTATGGCCATGAGTTCGGGTAAGGTGAACGCTACCGAGCTGGCCGCCGCCCTCATCAACCAGAAGGACGACCTGGTGTCCGGCATCCGCCACGCCCAGGAGGAGATCGATGGCTCCTGCACCATGCTCATCCTCACCCCCGACGGCATCATCGCCGCCCGGGACAAGCTGGGCCGTCTGCCGGTACTCATCGGCCAGAACGACGAGGGCTGCTGCGTCTCCTTTGAATCCTTCGCCTACCACAAGCTGGGCTACATCGACGCCTACGAGCTGGGCCCCGGCGAGGTGGTCAAGGTAACCGCCAGAGGCTGGGAGACCCTGGCCCCTGCCGGAGACAAAATGAAGATCTGCGCCTTCCTGTGGACCTACTACGGCTACCCCAACTCCAACTACGAGGGAGTCAACGTGGAGGTTATGCGCTACCGCAACGGCGAGATCATGGCCCGGGACGAGGTCCAGAAGGGCCAGCTGCCCAAGGTGGACTACGTGGCCGGTGTGCCTGACTCCGGCGTGCCCCACGCCATCGGCTTTGCCAACCGCAGCGGTAAGCCCTTTGCCCGCCCCTTCGTCAAATACACCCCCACCTGGCCCCGTTCCTTCATGCCCGCCAATCAGGCGGCCCGCAACCAGGTGGCCAAAATGAAACAGATTCCCGTGCCCGAGCTCATCGAGGGCAAGAAGCTGCTCTTTGTGGACGACTCCATCGTCCGCGGCACCCAGCTGAGGGAAACCGTAGAATTTCTCTACGAGTCTGGTGCTGAAGAAGTTCATATGCGCTCGGCCTGCCCCCCCATCATGTACGGCTGCAAATATCTGAACTTCTCCCGCAGCAACTCCGACATGGAGCTGCTGGCCCGGCGCACCATCCAGAACCTGGAGGGTGACGAGGGGCAGCAGCACCTGGAGGAATATGCCGACTCCTCCACAGAGCGAGGCCAGTGTATGCTCAAGGCTATCTGTAAGGAAATGGGCTTTGATTCCCTGGGCTATCAGTCTCTGGATGGCCTGCTGGAGGCCATCGGCATCGACCGCGACAAGATCTGTACCTACTGCTGGACCGGTAAGGAATAACCGGTCCGTCCGGTTTCCACGTCCAAGCCCCTGACGCAAAGGAAGAAAAGCCATGGCAACAATTCATGAAGAATGTGGTGTTTTCGGCGTATGTGTGGCCGGTATGACCCACGCCGCCTCTGTTACTTACAACGCGCTCTATGCCCTCCAACACCGGGGCCAGGAGAGCGCCGGTATGGCCATCAATGACGATGGCGTCATCACCAGCCACAAGGACGTGGGACTGGTCAGCGAAGTATTTACCCCTGAAGTTCTGGAGCACCTGGGTCCCGGCAGTATGGCCGTGGGCCATGTGCGCTACGCCACCACCGGCCGCAAGAGCCGTACCAATGCCCAGCCCATGGTCATCAACCATGTGAAGGGTTCCATGGCTCTGGCCCACAACGGCAACCTGACCAACGCCGCCGAGCTGCGGGAGAAGCTGGAGCTGTCCGGCGCCATCTTCCACACCACCAGCGACACCGAGGTCATCGCCTACACCATCACCGGCGCCCGGCTGAAAGCCCCCTCCATCGAGGAGGCCGTGTCCGCCGCCATGGATGTGATCCAGGGGGCCTATTCCCTGGTGCTCCTCTCCCCCCGCAAGCTGATTGCCGCCCGGGACCCCAACGGCTTCCGGCCTCTGTGCATCGGTACTCTGGACGGCGGCTATGTGTTCGCCTCGGAGAGCTGCGCTCTGGACGCCATCGGCGCCCACTTCCTCCGGGATGTGGAGCCCGGCGAGATCGTCATCGCCGACCAGTCCGGCCTGCGGAGCATACGGACCCACTGCGGCAAGGCCAAGAGCAGCCTGTGTGTGTTTGAGTTTATCTACTTTGCCCGGCCTGACTCGGTGATCGACGGTGCCGGCGTCCACGAGGCTCGGCTCCGTGCAGGAGCCTTCCTGGCCCTGGAGCATCCGGTCCAGGCCGACATCGTGATCGGCGTGCCCGACTCCGGCATCGATGCCGCCATCGGCTATGCCCGGCAGTCCGGCATCCCCTACGGCACCGGCTTCATCAAGAACAAGTACATCGCCCGCACCTTCATCGCCCCCGGCCAGAAAAACCGGGAGGACAAGGTGCGTATCAAGCTCAACCCAATTTCCTCCGTAGTACGGGGCAAGCGGGTAGTCATCATCGACGACTCCATCGTCCGGGGTACTACTTCCGCCCGCATCGTGGGGCTGCTGCGGGAGGCCGGGGCCACAGAGGTCCATATGCGGGTCTCCGCGCCCCCTTTCCTCCATCCCTGCTACTTCGGTACCGATATCGACTCCCGGGATCACCTCATCGCCTGCAATCACACGGTGGAGGAGATTGCCAAGATTATCAGCGCCGACTCCCTGGGCTACCTCAGCGTGGACAGCGTCCATAAATTGGCCAACGGCTGCGGTTGCACCTTCTGCGACGGCTGCTTCACCGGCAGCTATCCGGTGCCCGTACCGGAAGCCCGGGAAAAATTCCGTTTTGAACAGAAAATCGGTCAAACCTAATAATCGAGGAGGTTTCTCCGTATGAAAAATTCTCACTCTGAGTCCTACGCCGCCGCCGGCGTGGACGTTACCGCCGGCTATGAGTCGGTGGAGCGCATCAAGCCCATGGTGGAATCCACCTACATTCCCGGCGTCATGGGCACCCTGGGCGGCTTCGGCGGTCTGTTTGCCCCCGATATGGCGGGCATGAAGAAGCCCGTGCTGGTGTCCGGCACCGACGGCGTGGGCACCAAGCTGCGCCTGGCCCAGCTGATGAACAAGCACGACACCATCGGCATTGACTGCGTGGCCATGTGCGTCAACGATATCATCTGCGGCGGCGCCACTCCTCTCTTCTTCCTGGACTACATTGCCTGCGGCAAGAACGATCCCGCCCGTATCGCCGACATTGTGGCCGGTATCACCGAGGGCTGCCGCCAGGCAGGCTGCGCCCTGGTGGGCGGCGAGACCGCCGAGCATCCCGGCCTGATGGCGGAGGACGACTACGATGTGGCCGGCTTCTCCGTGGGTATCGTGGACGAGGAGAAGATCATCGACGGCAAGGCCCTGGCCGCAGGCGATACCCTCATCGGTCTGGCCTCCACCGGCGTCCACTCCAACGGCTTCTCCCTGGTCCGTAAGGTGCTGGACGTGGAGCACGCCGACCTGACCTCCCCCATGGAGGAGCTGGGCGGCAAGAGCCTGGGTGAGACCCTGCTCACTCCCACCCGCATCTATGTCAAAGCGATCCTGGCCCTGCTGAAGGGCGGCATCGACGTTCACGCCATCAGCCATATCACCGGCGGCGGCTTCTACGAGAACGTACCCCGCATGATGACCGAGGGCCTCACCGCTCAGATTAAGCTGGACTCCTTCCCCCGCCTGCCCATCTTCGACCTCATCGAAAAGAAGGGCGGCATTCCCACCCGGGATATGTACAACACCTTCAACATGGGCATCGGCATGATCCTGGCCCTTCCCGCCGCTCAGGCGGAGCAGGCCATGGAACTGCTGGCCCAGGCCGGCGAGCAGGCCTACGTCATCGGCTCTGTGGTTGACGGCGACGCCGGGGTGGAGCTGGTATGACCCGAATCGCTGTACTGGTCTCCGGCGGCGGGACCAATCTCCAGGCCCTCATCGGCGCCCGGGACCGGGGAGAGCTGGGCGGCGGAGAACTGGCCGCCGTTATCTCCTCCAAAGCCGACGCCTATGCCCTGGAGCGAGCAAAAAACGCCGGTATCCCCGGCTATGTGATAGCCCGGAAGGACTACGACTCAAACCGCGCCATGACCCAGGCCCTGGTAGCCAAGCTGAAGGAACTGGGCATCGATCTGGTGGTGCTGGCCGGTTTCATGCACATTCTGACTGAGGAAATGGTGCAGGCCTACCCCAACGCCATCCTCAACGTTCATCCCGCCCTCATCCCGTCCTTCTGCGGGGCGGGCTATTATGGCCTTCACGTCCACGAAAAGGCCCTGGCCTACGGTGTGAAGGTCACTGGCGCCACCGTTCACTTTGTGAATGAGGAGCCCGACGGCGGCCCCATCGTCCTCCAGAAAGCGGTGGACATTCTTCCCGGCGACACCCCCGAGGTGCTCCAGCGCCGGGTCATGGAGCAGGCCGAGTGGCATATTCTGCCCCAGGCCGTCGCTCTGTTCTGTCAAAGCCGCCTCTCCGTGGAGGGACGGATCGTTACCATCAAAGAAGGGGAATGATGTTATGAAAACGCTGGACCTGACCCAACTGCTGCAAAGCAATCCCTATCCCGGCCGCGGCATCGTGCTGGGCCGCTCCGCCGACGACACCAAGGCGGTCATTGCCTACTTCATCATGGGCCGCAGCGAGAACTCCCGCAACCGTGTGTTTGTGGAGACCCCCGACGGCATCCGCACCCAGGCCTT
Source organism: Flavonifractor sp. An91 (assembly GCF_002159225.1). NCBI lineage: Bacteria > Bacillati > Bacillota > Clostridia > Eubacteriales > Oscillospiraceae > Flavonifractor > Flavonifractor sp. An91. Next base: position 58,813 of record NZ_NFHA01000001.1, read on the forward strand.
TGATCCCTCCAAGATGACCGACCCCTCCCTCATCATCTACAATCCAGTCCGGGTGTTCGGCGCCTCCACCATTGTCACCAACGGTGACCAGACCGACACCATCCGGGAGGGCCTGGCCGCCGGCAAGACCTTCTCTCAGGCCCTCCATACCCGCACCTTCGAGCCGGACGAGCCTAATTACACCCCCCGTATTTCCGGTCTGGTAAAGAAGGACGGTGACTATGTGCTCTCCATCCTGAAGAGCGCCGACGGCGATCCCGCCTCCTGCCGCCGCTACTTCTATGCCTATGAGAAGCCCCTGGCCGGTCAGGGCCACTTCATCCACACCTACATGGGTGACGGCAATCCCCTGCCCTCCTTCGAGGGTGAGCCGGAGCAGATCGCCATCACCAGCGAGACTCCCGAGGAATTTGCCCAGCTGATCTGGAACAGCCTCAATGAGGAGAACAAGGTCTCCCTCTTTGTGCGCTATATCGACATCATGACCGGCAACTGGGAGACCGTCATCCTCAACAAGCATCAGTAAAAAGGAGGAAGCACAGAACATGACCGAACTGGAGCTGAAATACGGCTGCAACCCTAACCAGAAGCCTGCCCGCATCTTTATGGAGTCCGGCGAGCTGCCCATCAAGGTGCTTAACGGCAAACCGGGCTACATCAACTTTCTGGACGCGCTGAACTCCTGGCAGCTGGTCAAGGAGCTGAAGGAGGCCACCGGCCTGCCCGCCGCCGCTTCCTTCAAGCACGTCTCCCCCGCAGGCGCCGCTGTGGGTACCCCCCTCACCGACGTAGAAAAGAAGATTTACTTTGCGGAGGACATGGACCTGTCCCCTATCGCCTGCGCCTATGTGAAGGCCCGTGGCGCCGACCGGCTGTGCTCCTACGGCGACTGGGCCGCCCTGTCCGACGTGTGCGACGCCCAGACCGCCCGCTATCTGGCTCTGGAGGTGTCCGACGGCGTCATCGCCCCCGGCTACACTGAGGAGGCCCTGGCCATCCTCAAGACCAAGCGTAAGGGCGGCTACAACGTGGTGGAGATCGATCCCAACTACGTCCCCAAGGCCATCGAACACAAGGACGTGTTCGGCATCACCTTTGAGCAGGGCCGCAACAACTATGAGATCAACGCCGATCTGCTGAACAACATCGTTACCGACAACAAAGAGCTGCCCGAGCACGCCAAGCGGGATATGCTCATCTCCTTGATCACCCTGAAGTACACCCAGTCCAACTCGGTGTGCTATGTGAAGGACGGTCAGGCCATCGGTGTGGGTGCCGGCCAACAGAGCCGCATCCACTGCACCCGTCTGGCAGGCAACAAAGCGGACAACTGGCTGCTGCGCCAGCATCCCAAGGTTCTGGGCCTCCAGTTCGTGGACGGCATCCGCCGCCCCGATCGGGACAACGCCATCGACGTGTACATCTCCGACGAGTACGAGGATGTGCTGGCCGAGGGTGTGTGGCAGAACACCTTCAAGGTCAAGCCCGAGGTGCTCACCGCCGAGGAAAAGAAGGCCTGGATCGCTACCCAGTCCGGTGTGACCGTGGGTTCCGACGCCTTCTTCCCCTTCGGTGACAACGTGGAGCGGGCCCGCAAGTCCGGCGTGTCCTACATCGTGCAGCCCGGCGGCTCCATCCGGGACGACCACGTCATTGCCACCTGCAATAAGTACGGCATTGTCATGGCCTTTACCGGGATGCGGCTGTTCCACCATTAAACCAGTTCCAGGGGGTATCCAATACCCCCTGGATACGCAGAACTGCGCCAATGTACATTGGCGCAGTTCTGCGATACCCCCGGTTTCGCGCCCACGGCGCGGGTCGGGGTATGTCTGGGAGAAGTGAATTCTCCCAGACATACATCTGATTTTTTCGCTCCGGGGTCACGGAGCGCAACACCCTCCGCGAAAAAGCTTTTCGCTACGCGAAAAGGACGGGGGTAACGAAACGAGGTTTGAACATGAAGGTATTAGTCGTAGGCGGAGGCGGGCGGGAGCACGCCATCTGCTGGAAGCTGTCCCAGAGCCCCCATGTCACCCGGCTCTACTGCGCCCCCGGCAACGGCGGCATTGAATCCATCGCCCAGTGCGTTCCCATCGCCGCCACCGACGTGGACGGTATGGTGAAGTGGGCCAAGAGCCACGCCATGGATTTTGTGGTGGTAGCCCCCGATGATCCCCTGGCTCTGGGCATGGTGGACGCCATGGAGGCGGCGGGTATCCCTGCCTTCGGCCCCACCGCGGACGCCGCCATCATCGAGGCCAGCAAGATCTTCTCCAAGAACCTGATGAAGAAGTACAACATCCCCACCGCCAAATATGAGACCTTTACCGACATGGACGCCGCTCTGGCCTATGTGGAAGCTCAGGGCGCCCCCATCGTGGTTAAGGCCGACGGCCTGGCTCTGGGTAAGGGCGTGATTGTGGCCCAGACTGTGGAGGAGGCCAAGGATGCCGTCCGCTCCATGATGAGCGATCACCGTTTCGGCGAGGCTGGGGCCAAGGTCGTCATCGAGGAGTGCATGACCGGACCCGAGGTCACCGTGCTGGCCTTCTGCGATGGAGAGCATATTTTGTGTATGCCCTCCTCTCAGGACCATAAGCGGGCCTATGACGACAACCAGGGCCCCAATACCGGCGGCATGGGCGCCATCTCCCCCTCCCCCAACTATACCGCCGCCGTGGCCATCCAGTGTATGCGGGACATCTTCCTGCCCACCGTAGCAGCACTGAAGGCGGAGGGCCGCCCCTTCAAGGGCGTCATCTACTTCGGCCTCATGATTACTCCCGAGGGTCCCAAGGTGGTGGAGTACAACGCCCGCTTCGGCGATCCCGAGTGTCAGGCCGTCCTCTCTCTGCTGGACTCCGACCTGATGGAGATCTTCGCCGCCTGCCGTGAGGGCCAGCTCAACAAGATGGATATCCGCTGGAAGCCCGGCGCGGCCTGCTGCCTTGTGCTGGCCTCCGGCGGCTACCCCGGCAGCTATCAGAAGGGCTACCCCATTACCGGCCTGGAGGAGGCCGGCGAGACCGCCGTGGTATTCCACGCCGGTACCAAGCTGGACGACAACGGTGATATCGTTACCAATGGTGGTCGTGTTCTGGGCGTCACCGCCGTGGGCGACAGTCTGGATGAGGCCATCGACGGCGCTTACGCCGCCGCCAAGCACATCCACTTCCAGGATATGCACTTCCGCACTGACATTGGTCGGGTATAAACGCCATAAAAAAGGCCTCCGGCCGGGAAATCCCGGCTGGAGGCCTTTTTCTTAGTTGAATTTCTCCATCCAGTAATGGTCGTTATCCTCACAGACTTTGATCCCGTCCTGGTAGCGATAGCCCAGTTTCAAATAGAACTCGTGGGAGGTCAGAGAAGCGGAAACCGCCACACGCTTGGCAGCCCGGAACAGCGGGTCAGCCTCCAGGGTCTGCACCAATTTTCTGCCCACACCCTTGCCTTCCCAGTCAGGCCGTACAAACAGGGCTCTGATCTCGCACTCCCCCGGCCGGTCCTCCATGGGCGCCACAGAGCCGCAGGCCAGCAGCTCATCCCCCAGCATAGCCACATAGCTGTGTCCGCCTGATTTGGGGATAGCAGCCACACCTTCCGGATTGTAATACTCTACAAACTCCATCAGAGCCTCGCGGGGATAGTCCCGAATATTGACCTCCAGCAACACCCGGCCGATGAGGGCCGATACCTCAGCCACCTGGTTCTCCTCCATGGGGCGTATGCAGATTTGTTCCACTATCTTCTCGCTCCTTTTCATCCGTCGGTGCGGATATCTTAATTCGCTCTCAGTATACGCCGATATTCAGAGGCTGACAAGACGCTTGCGTCAATTCAGGCCGTCCCCACACGGGAGTCCTTTCGTTTCTCCTCCTCGCTGAGCTTCACAAAGGGGACCAGATCATGGTGGAGCTTTGCCAGATCATTTCTGCTCTCCGGTGAGACAGATCCGCTGAACCGGTAGCCCTCGGACCGCATATAGGCGTTCCAGCGCCTGTGCTCCAGCTCCTCAATGGTTCTCCGCTCCTCCGCAGTCAGCTCACTTTCCTTCTTTGAGGCCCCAGGGATTCCGCATAAGATCCGCATTTTCAAATGGATTGCCGCAGCAACGGAAGAACGATAGTTAAATTCGTATGCCCAAAAGGCGCTCTCTGTTCCCCATTTCAGATGCCGCTCCAATGCGGCCTGTTCCAACTCCGAGTCCAGAATGACTTCTTGAGAATAGGATTCATTCAAATCCCCAATGAAGGAAATGCGATACCGATTACCCCGGTAATCGGTAATCCCCTCCAATGCCTTTTTCTTCAAAGGATCATATACAATGGTCTGAATTGTAGGATGCTGTCCTTGACGTTCACACATGATTCTGGCATTGATCGCCGCCTCAACGTTCCGGCCATCATCCCCCAGCGCTACAAAGACGTGGCTGATTGGTCCGATGGCATGAAAGCAGTCCGCATACCGGGCGGTCTGCACATCCATTCCTCCATGGATCACAATATGATACTGCGCTTCGCCCGGCGTAGCGGTTCCGTTGCGCTCCGGCGCCATCAATTCCGGACACAGCGCGGTAAACCGCTCCTCTGCGTCATTTCTTTGGTCAAAGACGTGAATTTTTACCTGATACCCGTCCATTTGACAAAACCAGGATAAGGCTTTCAGCATCTCCGTGCCATACCGGCCCAAACCAATCAGTACCACCGATATCAGCTTATAGGTCCCGCAGTCTATGGCCCCCTCAAACAGAGAACCGCCTTCCCGGTACAGGGTCTGACTGATCAGAGACCGGATCACATTCACTCTCCGGACCCGCATTCCGCCATCCACAGCAGTCTGGAACAAAACCTCGCTTTCCACCCTGGTGGAGAAAACATACAGGCGGAAATTGGGGAGGTTTTTATACGCCTCCACCAACTTGATGGACTGCTCAATATTTTCGGACTCATTCTCCCCTATCGCAAATAAAGACACACAGCTTCTCTTGCTGTGGACGTTCCAGCTGATATCAACGATGTCCTTTTTGAAGCAGACCGCTTTCAGCTCTCTTGCCTTCTCACACAGCTCAAAGATAGACTCCTCATGGTTCTCAAATACATCCATAAAAACAAGCAGACAGCGTCTGTCCTTCTTCTGGATGCTTCGCGCCAGAACCAGAGCCTGCTCGTTCAGTTCGGAAAAAACATAAACGTCGGTCCCATAGTGAAACAGCAAGGAGCGATAAGCGGAAATATTCTTAAAAAAGGACAGGACAAAGCCGAAGGTAAGAGCGGGAGCCAGTACATACAGCACTGCGGCAACAACCGAGTACCCGGTACGTACCACACCGTCTGGTAAAGCGGAGGTAAATGACAGTACACCGTCAAACTCCCCATCCAGCACAAACAGCCTCATGGTACTGTGAATGGACAGCAGTACGCTGTTTATCCCTCCCACAAAATCCTTTGGGAGCTGCTCCAGATGAAGGGGGAGAAACAGCAGGACCGCAGCAAGGAATACCCCGGCCAGGACGCACTTGACCGGCGACAGAAACCGCCCCCGCTGATAGGGCGCTCTATATATCCTGACAGCGGCGATCAGGCTGCCCGCCAGAAGCAGCACCGAAAGGTAAAAACAACAATCTGCCCACATATCAATTTCCTTCCTGTGAGGCGGCCTGTCCGCCATGCAGCTTTTTAGACTCGCTCATGCCTCCGGGAACAGGTCCAGACAGAGCGAACCTTCTGAGTGGAAATAGGTATACTGACTGACCGGATAGCCTGCCTGCTCCAGCACAGCGGTCATAGCCGCCCCATCCTGTACCAACTCCATCAGCTGAGCATATACCGCCTCATCTGCGGCCAGTACAGTAAGGCTTCCGCCAGTCTGAGAGGAGAAGATCCGGACCAGTTCTTCTGTGTTGAACTGCTCCAGCACCCAGCCGTTGCGGTAGTGGTAATTGCACGCCACCGCGGAACTGGGCGTCATCTCCGCGCCTCGCTCCGGCTCCGCAAAATGGGTAGACGCCATACGCTCACTGGTAACTGCAAACCAGCTATAAGTATGTCCGTCCGGATGTGTCTCCTGGTCGTCCCATGTCACGTCGGTATAATATACCTCCCCATCCAGAACCACCTTTGTCCAGGCATGGGACTGGGCACCTGTTCCATTGTCAGCAGTACCTCGCACGGTCTCAGCCTGGATGCCGGCTCGGCGCAGGAGGTACACGTAGGCCTGACTGTATCCGGAACACACACACCGTCCATTTACCAACGCACCGTACAGGTCCTGATCGCTGCCGTCGCTGCTGCTCTGATATACAATGTGATCACACAGCCAGTCATGCAGGCTCAGGGCAGTCTCATAGTCTCCCGCCCCTTCCGGAATGGCAGCCAGCGCCTGGGCCGCCGCTTGCTCCACCTGTTCCCGCCTGGTAATCAAATCCGTATATTTCCAGTCAAACTTCACCTGGTACTCTGTGCCGCTGCCAGCCAATTCGTAGCCTTTCAACCAGAAGAATTCCGGCTGACGCTGGAGCTGTTCCAGCACTTGCCCGATTTGCTCCATGCTCATATCTTCCGCTGTAAAGTTCACTACCTGCTGCTGCCCGTCTACCTGTTCATAGAGATATTGGTAGAGAATGCTCTCCGGATCTTCCTTCTCAGGGCGCCCTGTAACGACCGCAGACGGCGTCTGAAGACTTGTCGTGACCTGGGGGAAGGGTAATTCTGTTTCAGTCGGAGAGGCCGCTGCAGACCCTTCCTTGGGCGAGAGCAGCATCCGCACCAGCACCACACCTATGCCTATCACCAGAAACAAAACAATCAGCAGCACCACACCGGAGGCGCTCCGCCTGCGTCTCTTCGATCTTCTCTTTTTCTTCATGTCCGCACTTCCTCTCTCCACCATACTCTTGTTCTACATTTTTCTCATTATACCATATCATATGATATTTTCCAGTATATACAAAGAAGAAAACCGGTTACCTTCCGATAACCGGTTCTCTTCTTGTCCAAACAATATAGATGCAAGCTAAGACTAGCAGCCCAAGCAGTGAGCGGCGCATTTACGCCAAACATTTTGATTGCTCAAGAAATCAAAAAGAAAACCGACTATCTTTCGATAGTCGGTTTTTGGAGGCGACACCCAGATTCGAACTGGGGGTGGAGCTTTTGCAGAGCTCTGCCTTACCACTTGGCTATGTCGCCATATGGATAAAAGGAAGGGTGGACCTTCCTTTTATCATTTTTGGAGCAGGTGACGAGGCTCGAACTCGCTACCTCCACCTTGGCAAGGTGGCGCTCTACCAGATGAGCTACACCTGCATCTGTTTCCATCCTATGAAAAGAATGGAATACATATGCCTAAATTTTGAAGGTGCCCCTGGTGGATACCTTGCGGTATCCACCAGGAACGGTGGTGCCTCCGGCCGGAATCGAACCAGCGACACGGGGATTTTCAGTCCCCTGCTCTACCAACTGAGCTACAGAGGCGAATGGCGACGCGGAAGGGACTTGAACCCTCGACCTCCGGCGTGACAGGCCGGCGTTCTAACCAACTGAACTACCGCGCCAGACGGTAGGGGGTACGGGAGCTCCCAGAAAGGGAGTGGTGGGAACAACAGGGCTCGAACCTGTGACATCATGCTTGTAAGGCATGCGCTCTCCCAGCTGAGCTATGCTCCCTCGTTCTTCTTTCGCTTTCGTTTGGCTGTCGGGCCAAGCGACGAAAGTTATTATACAAGAACGACCCCCAGTTGTCAACAACTTTTTTCGATTTTTTTCAAAAAATCAAATCGAATTCAGAAGGCCTTGCAATTCCTCGCCTGTAAAGTCATAAACCTTGTCGCAAAACTGGCAGGTGAGCTCCGCTTTGCCCTGATCTTTGATGAGAGACTCCAGTTCTTCCCGGCCCATACTGATGAGGGCGCGGGTCACCCGCTCACGGCTGCAATAGCAGCGGTACTCCACCGGCTCCTCACTGAGGACCTCCAGGTCAAAGGCAGACAGAACACGCTCCACCAGGCTGCGGGCACTCTCACCGTTGCGCATAGCCTCGGTAACGGGGCCCACCTTGGCAATGCCCTCTTCAATAGCAGTAATAACGCTGTCGTCTGCACCAGGCAGCAGCTGAATCAGATAACCACCGGCGCACAGTACACTCTGATCCACGTCCACCAGCACACCCAGGGCGCAGGCGGAAGGGATCTGCTCACTTTCCGCAAAATAAGAAGTGATATCCTCGGCGATCTCACCGGATACCAGAGGGATGGTACCCACATAGGGCTCCTTCATGTTCATGTCCTTGATGACGGTAAGAGAGCCGTCCTTGCCCACAGCAGAACCCACATCCAGCTTGGCAGGGCCTTTCAAAGGCAGGTCAACCAGGGGGTTGACCACATAGCCCCGTGCATTGCCGGCGCTGTCGGACACCACAGTGATGCCCCCCAGAGGTCCGTCGCCCTTGATCCGCAGGGTAACAGAGCCGTTTTCCTCCTTCAGTTGGTTGCCCATCATGGAGGCGGCCATCAGGGAGCGGCCCAGAGCCGCAGTAGCCACCGGCAGGGTCTTATGGATCTGTCTGGCCCGCTCCACCATGGCCCGGGCGGAAATGGCCGAGGCCTTGACGGGAGCGTCCTTGGCCAGAACGCGAATGATCGAATCTGACATACGTTTAAAATTCCTTTCGTGCGGCGAAAAAGATGCGCTGTTCCCCCGGTCCGGGGCGGCGCATCTTCAGTTCGCCATATTGCTTGATCTGCCGAAAACCGGCCTGGCGCAGCATCTGCTCCAGCTCTTCCGGCTCATAGGCGTATTCCTCATGGACCTCCTCCATCCGGCTCCACAGTCCATTCTCCTCCCGGCAGAAGATATCAAAGCCGTAGGTACAGATACGCCGGCGGGGCGAGTATTCCGCCCGCCAGATACAGCAGGCGTCCTCGTCCTCATCCATGAAAAGCTGACCGTCCAGCCCCCTCAGCTTGTCCGGGGTATTGATGTCAAAGAGAAACAGTCCTCCCGGCATCAAAAAGGTATGGACCCGCTGAAAGGCCCGCGCCAGTTTTTTGGGCTGGGTAACATAGTTTACACTGTCCAGACAACAGACACAGGCATCGATGGTACCATACAGGTCCAACTTCTCCATGGCCTGGTGCAGAAAGATAGGAGGAATCCCCTCCACGTCCCGGGCCTTCTCGGCTGCCTGGGCCAGCATCTCCTCTGACAGGTCGGCGCCGATCATCTCGTACCCCCGCTGGGCCAACTCACAGGTCAGGGTACCAGTACCGCAGGCCAGATCCAGCACAGTATGGATGGGCAGCTTACTGCGGGCAAAGTGCTTCTCCAGGTAGTCGGCCCAAGCGGCGTAAGGAACGTCGGCTGTAAAACGGTCATAACAGCCGGCCAGATATTCATACGCCATTGCCGCTCTGCTTCTCCTTGATCCGGGGCAGCACGGCCTGATAGCCGTCGGCACCGTACTGCAAAGACCGGTTCACCCGGCTGATGGTGGCACTGGAAGCGCCGGTGCGCTCCAGAATGTCATTGTAGATCATGCCCTCGGACAACAGCATTGCCACTTCAAAACGCTGTTCCATGGCCCGCAGTTCCGCCACCGTACAGAGGTCGGAAAAGAACTTCCGGCACTCGTCCAGGTCCTTCAGGGTGAGGATCGCTTCATACAGCAGATCACTGTGTTCCCGCTTTTCGTTTTTCGTCATAGAGTGTTTGACCTCCTGATGATTCTCTTTCGGAAACCGGCGGGCAGCTTCCTAGCCGCCCGTTTCTCTTATTTTATCAAAGTGAAGTGTGGAAGTAAACCTCTTTTTTTGCTTTTCCAACAAAACGCGGTGTTCTGGAAGGTGATGCCAATCATTTTATGACATTTTTTCTCTTTTTTTGCCTTGATTCAAGGGAGAAAGCGTACTATAATACCGCATGGGGAATGATATCCCCATGGATTGCCGACGGGAAAAGGCCAATGCGCGAATCCCCGCGGCAGGAGGAATCCAATATGGTGAAAGCAATTGTAGGCGCCAACTGGGGCGACGAAGGCAAGGGCAAGATCACCGATCTGCTGGCGGAGAAGTCCGATGTAGTCATCCGCTTCCAGGGAGGCGCCAACGCAGGCCATACCATTATCTGCGATTATGGTAAATTCGCTCTGCATCAGCTGCCTTCCGGCGTATTCTACTCCCACACCACCAACATCATCGGCAATGGTGTGGCCCTGGATGTAACGAAATTTGCTGCTGAGCTCAAGCATCTGGAGGACGGCGGCGTACCTGCCCCCCACATTATCGTGGATCAGCGGACTCAGTTGCTGATGAGCTACCATGTGCTGCTGGACAGCTGCGAGGAGGAACGCCTGGCCGGCGCCGCCTTCGGCTCCACCAAGTCCGGTATCGCTCCTTTCTATTCCGACAAGTATGCCAAAATCGGTATTCAGGTGGCCGATCTGTGGTATGAGGACCGGCTCAAGGCTCAGCTGGAACATATCTGTGCCCTGAAAAACGTTCTTCTGGAGCATCTGTATCATAAGCCTCTTCTGGACCCCAGGGATCTGTTTGAGGAACTGATGGGCTATAAGAAGATCCTGGAGCCTTACGTGGGCGACGCGGTCAGCTTTGTGCACCAGGCCCTGAAGGAGGGCAAGCAGGTGCTGCTGGAGGGTCAGCTGGGCTCCATGAAGGATCCCAACCTGGGCATCTGCCCCATGACCACCTCCTCCCACACGCTGGCCGGCTTCGGTACTGTGGGCGGCGGAGTACCTCCCACGGCATTTTCCGACATCGTGACTGTAACCAAGGCCTATTCTTCCGCCGTGGGCGCCGGCGCTTTCGTCAGCGAACTCTTCGGGGATGAGGCCGAGGAGCTGCGCCGCCGGGGCGGTGACGCCGGCGAGTACGGCGCTACCACCGGTCGTCCCCGCCGGGTGGGCTGGTTTGACGCCGTGGCTACCCGGTACGGCTGCATGGTGCAGGGTACCACTCAGGTGGCTCTCACCGCCATTGACTGTCTGGGCTATCTGGATGAGATCAAGGTATGTACTGGCTACGAGATCAACGGTAAAGTGACCCGGGACTTCCCGGTACCCGCCCTGCTGGATCAGGCCAAGCCGGTCTATACCACTCTGCCCGGCTGGAAGTGCGATATCCGGGGCGTTACCGACTTTGATGCCCTGCCCCAGCAGGCCAAGGATTATGTGACCTTCCTGGAGAAGGAGATCGAGTGTCCCATCACCATCGTCTCCACCGGCCCCAAGCGCCACGAGATCTGCTATCGATAAAAACAGAGAACCCGGTCCGGAAATCCGGACCGGGTTCATACTGTATACAGTACTTACATATTCGCTTTGGTCAGGGAGGCCAGCAGCAGCCGGGCACCGTGCTGGAGATACTCCTCCCGGGTCAGGCCCAAGGTGCGCTGGATGTAATTCTCCCTCTGCTCAGCGGTATGTACCATACCGGAGAGAGCAGACCAGAACAGGAGAACGGTCTCCATGGGAGGCAGCTGAGAACGCACCGCGCCGTCCGCTGCACCCCGTACCAGGAAATCAGCCAGTTCCTGTTCAATCTCATCGCTGACCCGCAGGATATCGGACAACCCCTTCTGGAGGGTGTCGCCATCCTGAGACAGGGGGATAGAACCAGTGGCGGCATCGTAGGCAGTGGGATTTTCATCATAGAAACGCACGATCGCCTGGCACACCGCGTCATAGGCCTGGAACCAATCACTGTGGCTCTCAATGGCCTCATGCAGCTTCTTCTTCAGCAGCACCATCCCACTGAGGAGGATTGCGTTGATGATCTCCTCCTTGCTCTGAAAATAGACATACAAAGTCGCCTTGCTGTACTCGGCCTCTCGGGCAATGTCATCCATGGTGGTCTTTTCGGTGCCCTTTTCCGCAAACAGCCGCTCGGCAGCGGCCAGGATGGAGCCCCGATGGAATTCAGTCAATGCCTGTTTTTTGCTCATCGTACTTCCAACCTTTCCATACCCTTTCAGTTATTATACCTTTGGTTTAAGAAATGATATCACGGATTGGAATAGATTGCAAGGTTTTTTGTGATTTTTCAGCGCTCATAGCGAAAGAATGAGAACGCTGTCACAAAAAAATTCTTGCCAAATATAAGGGCATATGCTATAATGCCTAAGTCAATAAGCCCATGCAGGTATAGTTCAGTGGCAGAACGTCAGCTTCCCAAGCTGAATATGAGGGTTCGATTCCCTTTACCTGCTCCAGAAAAGAGACACGACATACGTCGTGTCTCTTTTTGTTTTTACCCCCCGAGGTTCGCAGATGAAACCAGAAGCAGTATCCGTGTGATATTATAAGTGAAAGCTGCTTTCGCATAAGTTGGGGGCCATATATGAGAGAATCAATGATCTTACAGAACATAAAAGCCGGCGACCCATCCGGTCTAAAGGCACTGATGGAGCGCTATGTGCCGTATATTTCCGTTATCGTATGGAACATTCTTCGGGATGCCATGTCTCCCCAGGACGCAGAGGAAGTGGTCTCCGATGTGTTCCTTGCCGCATGGGAACAGGCCGCCGATCTGAAGGCCGGTCATGTCAAGGGCTGGCTGGGCACGGTCGCCAGAAACAAAGCGAAAAACAAACTCCGCCAGATGGGCCGCACCATATCCCTGGAAGAAAACAGTGTGGATATTCCAGCCCCAAATGACCTTTCAGAGGCCATGGAGCAGGACGAGGAGCGGCGTCTGGTCCGCCAAGCAGTGGACGCTTTGCCCCCAGAGGACAAGGAAATCTTTCTCCGGCATTACTATTACGCCCAATCGATCAAAGAGATCTCAGATCACATGGCCCTGAACGAATCCACCATAAAAACCAAGCTGAGGCGCGGTCGCATGAAACTCAAGGAAGCTTTGACGAAAGGGGGAGCAGGCTGATGAAACGGGAGATCTTTGATTTGCTGGACCACTATCAGGAGGACAGCATTCTCTTAACTGATACCACCCCCCTCTCCCCTGCCAGGATTGAGGAGTTGACGATGAAACGATTCAAACAGAACCATAAAACAGGAAGAACCCGCCGCCTGACCCGGGGCTTGCTGGTGGCAGCAATTATTGCGTCTCTCTGCTGCCTCACCGCCTTTGCGGTGGTGCTTACGCTGCGGGACGCAGCACGGGCAGATATGGGCATATCCAAGGAGGACCCCATCGAAGAATGGACAGAATATGATGCTCCCACTCAGACTGTCACCCAGTCGGAGCCCCAGGCCACTCTGGTAGCAACCATGTGCAGCGGGAACCAACTGTATGCCTACATTGCGGCTTCTCCGGTATCCCAGGAGGCAGGTGTGGTTCTTGCGGACAACTCGCCGGAATATGAATGGGGGCCCCGGGGCGGTTTCGAGGGATGCAGCACCCTTAATCTGGAGCAGGCCAGCTACGACCCAGATACGCAAACCTCTCTTGTCAAGGTATCCATGACTTTAGAAGATCCTGAGCTGAAACAGGTAGAAGTGAGCATGAACCTCAATCATAACTTTAAGCCCATCGCTGCTTACGGCCCGGTGATCATACCGGTGACCGAGAGCCAGACCCTCAGCTGCCCGGCAGACATTACAGTGGTCAATACCACCCGGCAGATGGAGGAAGCCTGGGGTCTGCGGCCCGACCAGCCGGAATTTTCCGAATATACCCAGGAGGGCACCATCTATCAAATCTCCATCTGCGCAGGTTATATTGAACTGGAGATGCAGACCCCCACTCTGGAGGAGTGGACAGCCGTCTCCGGTGCGGAGGTACTTCTGGATCTGGAGAAGCTTTCCGACATAGAGCTGCCCCCGCAGCTGGAGGGTTATCTGGTCAGGGACACATACGGCGGCAGCTGGCTGGTCAGCGTAAAGGAAATTTTGGCAGATGCACGGCTGAACTACCGGGACGGCACTTCGGAGCTGATTACTCAGATTCCCAGCGCCTATGCCGGAACCTGGGGATCTGGCGAGAGTCCCTACCCCGGGTCTAGTCGGGACGGCATCCATGTCTTCCGCTTTACCCCTGCCCAGGCCTTTGACCTGAGCCAGGTGGAATCCATTACCATCGGCAGCACAACCTATCCCTTCCCTCAGGCAGCAGACTTGGGGGCATAATATAAAAAACCGCCCGGAGGGCCTGCCATTCGGCAGACCCTCCGGGCTTCTATCGGTTCTCCCCAACCGGAGCAAAGATCAAATTATACGCTGCGGACGCAGTCCCGAAGCGCTTTCCAGGGGCTTCCCTTCCAATAGGTGCGCATGACGTTGACCGACATACCCTTTCCCATCAGCTCATAGCCGTTGTTCTTCCGATTCATTACCATTGCGTTGTTCTTCTTCATGGAAATCGCTCCTTTCTGTCGTTCGCTCTTGCCTTCCTTCTGGTTATAGTATACAATAGAGTTTACTATGATGCAAACGAATCTTTTTCATGAAATTCATGATGAAACGGAATGATTGATATGAGCCTGATCAAGTATCAGATCCTGCTGAAAACAGTAGAACTGGGTGGAATCACCAAGGCAGCTGAGGCGTTGGGCTACACCCAATCGGCGGCCAGTCGGATGATCGCCGCGCTGGAACAGGAATGGGACATGGAGCTGCTGGTCCGGGGACGGGGCGGCGTGCATCTAAGTGCAGCCGGTGAGTCACTGCTTCCATATCTGCGAGCTGTGTGCAACGCCCAGAAGGAGTTGGAGGAGCAGGCTGCCCATCTCCACGGTTTGACCCGTGGCACCCTGCGGGTGGGCACCTTCGCCAGCGTATCCATCCACTGGCTGCCTCCTATTATGAAGCTCTTTCTCCAGCGCTATCCCGGCATCCATTTTGAATTACTGAGCAAGTGGGAGTTTGCAGAGGTGGAGGACCTGATCCGCCAGGGGCAGGCAGACTGTGGTTTTCTGGGACTGCCCGCCGGAGACGATCTGGAGGTCTTTCCCCTGCGCCGTGATCAGTTTATGGCGGTGCTCCCACCGGACCACCCTCTGGCACACGCCCCCTTCTATCCCATAGAACGGTTGGCCCAGGACCCTTTCATCTGGATTCCTGAGGAGCGGGATGTGGAGATCGGAGAGATCTTCCAGGAGGAGGGCATCCATCCCAACCTGCGCTACACCGTCAACGACGACTTTGCCATCCTGGCCATGGTGGAGCAGGGGCTGGGTGTCAGTATCCGACCAGAACTGGTTCTGCAGGGTACCGGCCGCAATTTCGCCGCCATCCCTCTGGAACATCCCCGCTATCGGGACATCACCCTGGCCGTTCGCCGGGGCAAGCCGCTTTCCCCTCTGACCGCCCGTTTTCTTGACGTGGTCCGGCAGTGGGTATCCGTCGAATAAAGTTCGTTTGCAAAGAAAAAACCTTTTACAAGCAGAAAAAAATATAGTATAATTTCAATGTTACGGGAATACCGCAGCGAATCCAACTATAGTAGGAGTGTTGTTCTATGAGCCGGATGGTCGGCACCGTATCCATGGGTATCCGCGCCCCCATTATCCGCAGCGGAGATGACCTGGCCGAGATCGTCACCGGGTCTGTCCTGGAGGCGGTCAACGATGGCGCGTTCTCCGTACGCGACCGCGACGTAGTCGCCATGACTGAGGCCATTGTGGCCCGCGCCCAGGGTAACTATGCCTCGGTGGACGATATTGCCGCCGATGTAAAGGCAAAGCTGGGCGGAGAGACCATTGGCGTGATCTTCCCCATCCTCAGCCGCAACCGTTTTGCTATTTGCCTGCGCGGCATCGCCAAGGGCGCCAAGAAGGTGGTCCTGATGCTGTCCTATCCCTCCGACGAGGTGGGCAATCACCTCATTGATGAGGACGTGATGGACGAAAAGGGTGTGGACCCCTACAAGGATGTGCTCTCTCTGGAGCGCTACCGCGAGCTGTTCGGCTACACCACCCACCCCTTTACCGGCGTGGACTATGTGGACTATTATTCCAATCTGATCCGTGAGTCTGGCGCTGAGGTGGAGGTCATCTTCGCCAACGATCCCCGGGCTATTCTGGCCTACACCAAGAACGTGCTGGCCTGCGACATCCACACCCGCGCCCGCACCAAGCGCCGCCTGGTTGCCGCCGGCGCCGAGAAGGTGTTCTGCCTGGATGAGATCATGACCGCTCCCATCAACGGCAGCGGCTACAATGAAAACTATGGCCTGCTGGGCTCCAACAAGTCCACCGAGGACAAGGTGAAGCTCTTCCCCCGTCCCTGCCAGGATCTGGTGGAGGAAATCCAGGCCCGGCTTCTGAAGGCTACCGGCAAGCACGTTGAAGTCATGGTCTACGGCGACGGCGCCTTCAAAGACCCCGTGGGCAAGATCTGGGAGCTGGCCGACCCGGTGGTCTCCCCCGCTTACACCGCCGGTCTGGAAGGCACCCCCAACGAGCTGAAGTTGAAGTACCTGGCTGACAATGACTTTGCCGCTCTGTCCGGCGAGGCTCTGCGCGAGGCCATTAAGGGCGAGATCAAGAAGAAGGACGGCTCCCTGGTGGGTAAGATGGCTGCTCAGGGCACCACCCCCCGCCGCCTGACCGATCTGATCGGCTCTCTGTGCGATCTGACCTCCGGCTCCGGCGACAAGGGCACCCCCATTGTCTACATCCAGGGCTATTTCGACAACTACACCACCGAATAAGCACATATAAAATGGACGCCGGTCCCATAGGGACTGGCGTCCATTTTATAATACCTTGCTCATCAAAATGGCGGCCTGACTGTCTCCCTCTGTACGGTAGGCATCGGGCAGCAGGCCAAAACGCTCAAACCCACAGTTCTCATAGAGGGCCACCGCCCGGACATTGTCTTCCATCACTGACAGCTCCATGCGGGCATAGCCCATATGCCTGGCTTCCCGGCACAGTCCATCCATCAGCATCCGGCCCAGGCCCTGCCCCCACCAGCGGCAGCGGACAGATAATCCCAATTCAGCCCGGTGACCGCATTTTCGGTTGGCTGCCGCAGGGCCCACGCCCCCCAGCCCAATCAACCTGCCCTCCACAAATCCGGCCAACATCAGTCTGCCCGGACTGGCCAGCTGCCGCTTGAGAAAGGCCTGCTCCTCCCGCAGGGTATTGCTGATCTCCTCCGGCAGAAAGGCAGTAAAAGGGCTCTCTGCTGCCACCCGGCGCAGATGGCGCAGCACCGCTTCCCCGTCCTCCGGGCGGGGACTGCGAAGCAGACACCGGCTTCCATTCCGCAGAGTGGTCTGCATTTCTTCCGCCCGCATGGTTATGCCTCCCAGCCCCGCCAGGCGGCCAGCCGCTTCCAGATGAGCCAGGCCAGCCAGCCGCACAGCAGGCCAACCGCCATACCGGCCAACACGTCTGTAGGGAAGTGAACTCCCACATAGAGCCGGGAGAAGCCCATCAGAGCCGCCATTACCACGGCGACGATCTTCATCCACCGCCGGGGCAGGGTACGGCACCAGGCAGAGGCCGCCGCAAAGGCGGCGCAGGTATGGCCCGAAGGAAAGGAATTGGGGTCGTTCTCTGCCACCAGCGGAATCAGCCCTTCTACCATCAGCCAGGGCCGGGTACGGCCCACCAGATGCTTGAGCACCACATTGGTACACAGCAGGCCCAGCAACATGGCTATCAAACTGACAAAACCCGCTTTGCGGGTCCTGGGAATACAGAGCAGCACCACAGAAAGCACAATCCACAGGATGCCAGCATCACCCATCTGGGTATAAATGATCATGATCGGGTCCAGCACAGCACAGCGCAGGAAGTTCTGGATCCAGAGCAGAATACCGCCGTCTATCTGCAGCAGACATTGGGGCATAATAAGTTCCTCCTATTGGAAAAAGGACGGCGGTACCATGACCGCCGCCCTCTCTATTTTGATCGATCTCAGCCGGTTTACTCGGCGTTCTCGCTCCAGGTGCAGTCCAGGACCACGCCATTCAGCTCAAACTTATCGGTTTTGAGGATGTGGTTCTTACCCACACGCACCTCCTGGGTGCCAATCTCAGTGGTAATGGGGTTGGCCACATTGCACTCAACCGTGAAGGTCAGATCCAGCAGGCCCTTGTCATTTGTAAAGGCCACTGTGTCGCCAGACGTGCTCACCGTCACATCTCCGCCGTGGGGCTTAGCCTCCACAGCGGTGACCTGGCCGTCCAGCAGCTCGCCAGAGGCCATCAGGGTGGAGGGGATATAATTCTCCTTGATGCTCTCATAAACCGCCGGCTGGACGCTCTCTACCAGCACGGTATACTCCACATGGGTGGTGGTGGAACCTCCGCCTACAACACCACTGCTGCCCGGCTTGAGGAACTTCATACCCAAAACCACTGCCGCAATAATAACCACCAGGATCACCAGCAGATCCACGATGTTGATTTTACCAAACAGTCTTCCCTTTTCGTCTATCATCTTTTTGCAGCCTCCGAGGTTGTAAATTCATGTCGCACTTGGTACAATGGTACCGGGTTATTGTATCATAGATCCCCACCGAGACACAAGTACTTTCTTTTTTCTTTGGAGGTTTTGATTCCATGAAGGTCATGCACCTCATCTCCGGCGGCGACAGCGGCGGCGCCAAGACCCACGTTCATTCCCTGCTAAAAAATCTTGCCCATACCATCGATGTTACCATGGTATGTTTTATGGAAGGTCCATTTGCTCAGGAGGCCCGGGAACTTGGCATTCCCACTGTGGTCCTGCCTGGACACAATCTGCTGAAAACCCGCAACACCCTGAAAAAGATGATCGTGGAGGGGGGCTATCAGATCCTTCACTGTCACGGCGCCCGGGGCAATTTGATGGGCGCTCTGCTGCGGAAGGCCACCGGTCTGCCCGTGGTTACCACTGTCCACTCCGATTATCGACTGGACTACCTGGGCCGCCCCTTCTCCCGCATCACTTACGGCACCATCAACACCATCGCTCTGCGGAAGCTGGACTACCGCATCGGCGTGTCCGATGCCATGACCGATCTGCTCATCTCCCGCTGCTTTGATCCGGACAAGCTGTTCACCATCTACAACGGCATCGATTTTGCCCCCCGTACCCCCGCCCTCTCCCGGGAGGAATACTGGAAGAGCGTGGGGCTGGACGCCGGCCAGGACTCCGTTGTGGTGGGCATTGCCGCCCGCCTCAACCCAGTCAAGGATATTGCTACTCTGATCCGCGGCTTTGCTCTGGCCTATAAAGTCTGCCCTCATCTGCGGCTGCTTATCGCCGGTGATGGCGAGCAGATGGGAATGCTGAAGGACTTGGCCAACCAGTTGGGAGTAGCCAAGCAGGTCTGCTTTGCCGGTTGGGTGTCCGACACCGACAGCTTCTACAATGCTCTGGACATCAATACCCTCACCTCTCTCTCCGAGACCTTCCCCTACTCCCTCACCGAAGGCGCCCGGGCGGGCCTGCCCACAGTGGCCAGCCGGGTAGGCGGCGTGCCTTACCTGATCGAGCATGGTATCCACGGTTTCCTCTTTGAGGCAGGGGACGCGGAGGGACTCTCCCGCCACCTCATTGCGCTGGCTCAGGACCCGGAGCTGCGCCAGCATATGGGCCAGCGGCTCTATCAGAGGGCCAAGGAGGACTACTCTCTGGAGAGTACCCTCCAGCGGCAGCTCTCCATTTATGACACCATTCTCCGCCGCCAGGCCCGCAAGACCGGCCGGCGGGATGGCGCTCTGGTATGCGGAGCCTATGGCCGGGGCAACGCCGGCGACGATGCCATTCTGGAGGCCATTGTCACCGAGCTGCGCCAGGTGGACCCTGACCTTCCCATCTGGGTGCTCTCCCGCAGCCCGGAAGATACCCGGCGCACCTATCGTGTCAACTCCATCTACACCTTTGCCTTCCCCAAGTTCCTGTGGCGGATGCGAAAAACCAAGCTGTATATCAACGGCGGCGGTTCCCTGATGCAGGACGTAACCAGCCATCGTTCCCTGTGGTTCTATCTCTTCACCATCTCCTGGGCCAAGCGGCTGGGCAATCAGGTTATGATGTACGGCTGCGGCATCGGTCCCATCCACTCCCCCTCCAATCGGAAACGGGCCTCCAAGGTGCTCCAGAAGAGCGTGGACGCCATCACCCTGCGGGATACTCACTCCCGTGAGGAGCTGACCGACATGAAGGTCACCCACCCGGAAATCATTCTCTCCGCCGACCCCACGGTCATTCTGCCCGCCGCTCCCGCGCCCGTGGTGGACGGCATTCTGGAGAGCCAGGGCATCGATCCCAACGGCAAATATATCGGCTTTGCCCTGCGGCCCTGGCCGGGCTTTGAGGCCAAGGCCCCCGTTTTTGCCGCCGCCGCCGACTACGCCTATGAGAAATACGGCCTGACCCCCGTCTTTCTGCCCATTGAGCGGCGTCTGGATGTGGATGCCGCCAAGTTGGCTGCTAAGTATATGAAGGCCCCCCACCATATTCTTACCCATACCGGCAGTTCCGACCACACTATCGGTCTGTTTGCACGGATGCAGGCGGTTATCTCTATGCGGCTGCACGCCCTCGTCTTTTCCGCCGGCCAGGGTGTGCCTCTGGTGGGCGTGGTATACGACCAGAAAATCAGCTCTTTCCTCTCCTATATCGGCCAGGATCTGTACACCGACCTGGATAAGGTGACGGCGGAATCCCTGTGCGGCTACATCGACGCAGTCTATGCCCGAATCGGAGACACCGAATTCCTGTCCGGCGGCGTGGAGCGGCTGCGCCAGGTAGAGGAACGCAACCAGGAGACTGCCCGCCGGCTTTTGGAGGGTGTGTCCCGTTGAAACAGATCCTGTGCCTCTCCTCCCAACCCTGGAGCACCATCCCCACCCGCACCCAGCAGCTGATGACCCGGTTGAAGGATGCCAAGATTCTCTTTCTGGAGCCGCCTTCCCGGAACTACCGCAAGCCCGGCCGCAAAGTACGCCCCGGCCTGACCGTATACGCTCTCCCGCCTGCTCCCGAGGCCTCCGAGGATCAGCGGCTGCTCCGGTTTGTCCGGGACCGCAAGCTGACCCGCCATATTCTTAAGCTGATGGATATGCATCGCTTTCGGGAGCCCCTGCTCTGGTGCACTTCCCCGGAGCAGGTCCATCTGCTGGACGCCATCCCCCATCAGGGGCTGGTATATGACTGCGCCCAGGACTGGCTGGACACTCCACCCGAGTGGGAGAGCGACCTGGCCTTGGCTGCCGACGTGATCTTTGCCGCCTCCGAGGGGCTGGTGGACCACCTCTCCCCCTGCAGCGACAACATTGCCCTGCTTCCCAATGGGGTAAGCTATCCCATGTTCTCCCGGCCAGACAATGAGTGCCCCGCTCCCCTGGCCGACCTCACCGGTCCCATTCTGGGCTTTGTGGGCACCATTTGGGAGGATCTTGACCTGACACCGGCCATCCAGGCCGCCCGGGCTCTGCCCCGGTGCACTTTTGTCTTTGTAGGGCAGGTAGAGCCCTACAATCCCCAGCTGCGCACCCTGGAGGCCCTGCCCAACGTCCGTCTGCTGGGCCGCCAGCTGCCGGTGGATATTCCAGACTATCTGTCCCGATTCGACGTGTGCCTCCATCTGTTGCGGCAGTCTGACTACGGCGCCGACATCGTACCCAGCCGGGTCTATGAATATCTCACTTCCGGCAAGCCCATTGTGGCTATGTTCTACCCCGACCATGTGGAGCATTTCCCTGACGTAATCTACGCCGCCCACAGCCCCGGCGAGTTTGTGCGGCTGTGCATCCGTGCTCTGGAAGAACCGGATGGTTGGCCTGCCGTCCGCCGGCGGGAACATGGGGCTGCCGCCGCCTGGTCCAACCGTGCCATGCAGGTTACCCAGATTCTCTCTGCCAACGGACTCTACTGACCCACAATGCGGGCGGTCCCACGGACCGCCCGCATTTCCTGCCATTGCTGATAAGGAGGCTTGTTATGATTCCCTATTCCACCGTGATTTTCGATCTGGACGGCACCCTGCTGGATACCCTTCAGGATCTGGCCGACAGTACCAACTATGCTCTGGCCCTCCACAAACTGCCCGCCCGCTCTTTGGATGAGGTACGCCGCTTTGTGGGCAACGGCGTAGGCCTGCTCATTCACCGTGCCGTGCCCGAGGGAACCCCTGAAGAACTGGAGGCCCGGTGTCTGGCTGATTTCCGGGCCCACTACCTGCTGAACATGGAGAACCGCACCGCTCCCTACGCCGGTGTGCTGGAGCTGCTGGACGGTCTGAATCAGGCCGGGATCAAACTGGCAGTGGTATCCAACAAATTTGACGGCGCTGTCAAAGGCCTGTGTCAGACCTACTTTGGCGATCGGGTAAAGGTGGCCATTGGTGAATCCCAGGGAGTTGCCCGCAAGCCTGCTCCCGACACGGTGCTCCGCGCATTGAAGGAACTGGGCGCTCAGCCTGAAGAGGCCGTTTATGTAGGCGACTCCGAGGTGGATATCCAGACCGCCCGCAATTCCGGTCTGCCCTGTCTGTCGGTGAGCTGGGGCTTCCGTGACGCGCAATTTCTGACCGAACAGGGTGCACAGCAGATCATCTCTACCCCCGCCGAGCTTCTGGCCCTGCTTACCGGCGAGCAAAATGACGAATCCAGCCGCCCTCATCAGGGGGATTTGTGAGCACAATAGAAAATTTACAAAAAAAGAAGGGTTTTATCCAGGCCGCGGCGTATAAAGAGTAAAGGTTGAAATTTGCTGAGAGGCTGGTGAGCGCCCATGGTACTGCGTGAACAGACCGAAGCCGCCGAAGCGGCCCTGCTCTCCCCCTATGCCTGCCTGTCCGCCCGCTCCCGGGGACGTCTGGTACCTCTGGAGCCATGCCCCACCCGAACCTGCTTTCAGCGGGATATCGACCGGATTGTCCACTCCAAGGCCTTCCGGCGGCTCAAGCACAAGACTCAGGTCTTTCTGGAGCCGGAGGGGGACCACTACCGCACCCGCATGACCCACACCATCGAGGTCAGCCGCATTGCCCGCACCATCGCCCGGGGCTTACGCCTCAATGAGGATCTGGCAGAAGCGGCCGCCTACGGCCACGATCTGGGCCACACCCCCTTCGGACACGCCGGAGAGCGGGTCCTCAATGAGATCATGCCCGGAGGCTTTGCCCATAACGAGCAGTCTCTTCGGGTAGTGGACCGTCTGGAACGGGACGGCGAGGGACTCAACCTGACCTACGAGGTGCGCCGGGGCATTCTCTGCCACACCGGCTCCGACCGGGCCGAGACCCTGGAGGGCCGTCTGCTGCGGCTGGCCGACAAGATCGCCTACATCAACCACGACATTGACGACGCCATGCGGGGCAAGATCATCTATCCCATGGACCTGCCCCTCTCGGTCTCCCAGGTACTGGGCTTCACCCACTCTGAGCGAATCAACACTCTGACGGTGGACATCATCACCCAGTCCGCCGGAAAGAATGACATTGTCCAGTCCCCCGCCTGCCGGGACGCTATGAATGAACTGCGGGAGTTCATGTTTGAATATGTCTACCGCAGCCCGGTAGCCAAGGGCGAGGAGGGAAAGGCCCAGGACATGATCCGCCGCCTGTTTGAGTACTATGTGAAGGACCCGGACAAGCTGCCTCCGGAATATCAGGACATCCGGGTGGAGGAGGGCGTAGAGCGCGCCGTATGCGACTATATCTCCGGCATGACCGATAAATATGCCGTGGATCAGTTCAGCGACGCTTTCATCCCGAAGTCCTGGAGCGTAAAGTGATTTATGCTTACACCATTAGAGTATAAATGCTTTTAAAGGCGTTTGTGCCGTAAGGGCATTTAACTTTACATATACCAGCGTATGAAATTGGCATTGATTGGAAAAAATAGTCGGAAGGAGGATGCCTGTGGCGATACCAGAACAATTCATTGACGATCTGGTGGCCCGCAGCGACATTGCCGACGTGGTCTCTTCCTATGTCCACCTCACGAAAAAGGGAAACAACCTGTGGGGCCTGTGCCCTTTCCACAACGAAAAGACCCCCTCCTTCTCCGTCTCTCCCGATAAGCAGATCTACCACTGCTTCGGCTGCGGCAAGGGTGGCGGCGTAATTTCCTTTGTCATGGAGATGGAGAATCTCCCCTTTTTGGACGCGGTAAAGCTGCTGGCCAAGCGGGCAGGTCTTGAGGTGCCGGAGGCCGGAGAAAACGAGGCCTATCGCAAAAAGCGGTCCCGACTGCTGGAGCTGTCCAAAGACGCAGCCCGTTTCTACCACGACTATCTCATTGGTCCCGGCGGCCAGCAGGTGCGGGACTATATCGCCCAACGGCAGATCTCTCCCCGTACCGCTACCCGGTTCGGTTTGGGGGCCGCGCCCGATCAGTGGGATGCCCTCACAAAGGCCATGACTGCCAAGGGCTACACCAAAATGGATCTGATTGACGCCGGTCTGGCAGTAGCCGGAAAGAACGGCGGCATCTATGACAAGTTCCGGTCCCGGCTTATGCTCCCGGTCATTGATGTGCGGGGCGAGGTGGTGGGCTTCACCAGCCGCCTGCTCCCCGGACTGGAGGGCGCCAAGTACCTGAACACTCCGGAGACGGTGCTCTTCAAAAAAGGCCGTCTCATTTACGCCCTCAACTTCGCCAAGAACACCAAGCGGCCCAACCTGATTCTGGTGGAGGGCAACATCGACGTGATCACCCTGCACCAGGCGGGCTTTGATAATGTGGTTGCCACCATGGGAACCGCCCTCACTGAGGAGCACGCCCGCATTTTGGCCCGGTACACCAAGGAGCTGGTGCTCTGCTACGACAATGATGCCGCCGGCAAGCAGTCCACCGACCGGGTGCTTAACATTTTGAAAAACGCCAACCTCACCGTCCGGGTACTTCAGCTGCCCAACGCTTTTGATGCCGAGGGCAAGCCCATCAAACAGGACCCGGATGATTTCGTTAAAAAGTTTGGCCCTGCCGCTTTTGAGAAGTGCCTCAATGGCAGCGCCGGACAAAACGACTACCGGCTGGACAGCCTGCAGGCAAAACATGACCTGTCAAGCGAAGAGGGCAGGCTGGCCTATCTAAAGGAAGCTGTGGCCACCATCGCCGCCCTTCAAAGCCCTATTGAGCGGGAAATCTACGGCAATAAAGCAGCAGCAGCAGCCGGCATTTCCGGAACCGCCATGGCCCAGGAGGTAGCCCGCTACCGAAAGGACCGGGCCTGGCGGGCCAGAAAAGTCCAGGCAAAAAAGGACCTGACCCCCGCCGTTCAGCTCCAGCCCAAATCCAGGCAGCTGCACTACGAGAATATCCGCTCCGCTCGTGCGGAGGAGGGTGTGATCCGCTTGCTGCTGCTGGACCCGGGCCTGCTGCCCGAGACAGATGGACTGGACCCGTCCCAGTTCTCCTCTCCCCTGCTGGCCAAGCTCTATGTGCTGCTCAAGCAGCGGCACAGCCAAGGGCTCAGCTTACAACTGGGCGCGCTGTCCGGATCGCTGGACCCAGAGGAGATGAGTCATATCACCGGGATTCTGGAACAACCGGAGACCCGTTCCAATCGCAGCCAAGCGCTGCGCGACTACTTAGAGATCATCGAAACAGAAGCCGCCAAGCGGGGCGGCGTCGGGCTTGACCCTTTGCTGGCAGCCCGGGATAAATTCAGAGAGAAAAAATCATATGGAGGACAACCGCATGAGTGAAAAGAAGACCACCGGTAAAAAAGAGCTCACCCTGACCCTGGAGGATCAGGCCAAGCTGGCCCGCGACAACGCGAAGAAGATGGAGCAGGGCAAGATCGAGGTCATGAAGGTGGTGGAAGGCGTCCAGGGCGCCGAAAAACTGGCGGAGCTGATCGAGCGCGGCAAGAAAAACGGCAAGCTCTCCTCCAGCGAACTGATGGACGTGCTGGAGAACCTGGATCTAGAAAGCGAGCAGATGGACAAGATCTACGATACCCTGGAGAACCTGGGCATCGACACGGTAGGCGACGACTATCTGCCCGAGCTGGCCGACGACACCATGCCTCCTCTGGAGGAGCTCAATGAAATCGAAGACCTGCCCGAAGAGGAGATCGTAGACCCCAACACTCTGGTGGACTCCTTCGGCATTGACGATCCGGTCCGTATGTATCTGAAGGAGATCGGCAAAGTCAACCTGCTCACCCCCGATGAGGAGGTACAGCTGGCCCAGGATATGGGCGCCGGTGACGCTGCCAAGGAGCAGCTGGAGGATATGGAGCGGGCCAAGGAGGCCGGCGAGGAGATCGCCCTGTCTGAGGACGACATCAAGGAGCTTCGCCGTCTGGTGAAGCGTGGCGAGGCGGCCAAGCAGCGCCTTGCCGAGGCCAACCTCCGTCTGGTGGTATCCATCGCCAAGCGGTATGTGGGCCGCGGTATGCTCTTCCTGGACCTGATCCAGGAGGGCAACCTGGGTCTCATCAAGGCCGTGGAGAAGTTTGACTACACCAAGGGCTACAAGTTCTCCACCTACGCCACCTGGTGGATCCGTCAGGCCATTACCCGGGCCATTGCCGATCAGGCCCGTACCATCCGTATCCCCGTCCATATGGTAGAGACCATCAACAAGGTCATCCGTGTCTCCCGTCAGCTTCTCCAGGAGCTGGGCCACGATCCCACCCCCGAGGAGATCTCCGAGGAGATGAATATGCCGGTGGACAAGGTAAGGGAGATCCTGAAGATTGCCCAGGAGCCTGTCTCTCTGGAGACCCCCATCGGCGAGGAGGAGGATTCCCACCTGGGCGACTTCATCCCCGACGAGGACGCCTCCGAGCCCTCTGAGGCTGCTTCCTTCACCCTGCTGAAGGAGCAGCTGGTCTCCGTGTTGGGTACCCTCACCGAGCGCGAGGAGAAGGTGCTCAAGCTGCGCTTCGGCATCGAGGACGGCCGCACCCGCACCCTGGAGGAAGTGGGCAAGGAGTTCAAGGTCACCCGTGAGCGTATCCGTCAGATCGAGGCCAAGGCCCTGCGTAAACTGCGTCATCCTTCCCGCTCCAAGAAGCTGAAGGATTTCCTGAACTAACAAACGAAAAGCGGGCCTGTTGCAAAATAGCTGTTTTGCACAAGCCTGTCATTGCGAGCCAGTGCGCACACTGGCGTGGCAATCCGTTTCCTCGGCAAAAGGGGCGGATTCCCACGAAAAACGGCCGCCCACCGGGCGGCCGTTTTTCTCGGAATGACGGGTCTTTGTACGAGCTGCGCATTTTGCAACAGGCCCGCTTTCTTATTTCTGAGACTCTGGCAGCCCCTTCAGACGGAATCGCCGGCGGTCGGCCTCCAGCACTCCTTCCTTTTGCAGCTGGCCGATGGTGCGGGATAGTGCGCTTCGATCCACACAGAGGTAGTCCGCCAGCGCCTGGCGGTCAAAGGGCACCACTACCGTGGTCCGACCGGTGCGGGCTGCCTCCTCCTCCAGGTAGGAGAGCAGCCGCTCCCGAATGGTTCGTCCTGAGAGGTGATCCAGTTTCCCCGTGAGAAACAGATTTTTCTCCGCCAGCACCCACAGCAGGTTGTGGATCAGTTTTCCGTGGGCTCCGCAGGCCGAGGCACAGGGGGTAGACAGCCGCCTACAATCCAGCAGCAGCACCGCTGTATCCGCTGTGGCGGTAACGGTGACCGGTAAACTCTCCGCCCCGGCACAGGCATAGGACTCGGCAAACAGCCGTCCTGGCCCCATCTCCCCCATCACGATCCGCTGCCCGTCAGGTCGGATGCGGCTCACCTGCACCTGACCGACCAGCACTACGCCCAAATGGGTAGCTGGATCTCCCGCTCGAAGCACCGCAGTCCCCCGCGGATACCGCCGCACACCGCCGCCCATACAATCCAGCAGAGCAAACAGCTCCTCCTCTTCCATTCCGCGAAACAGCGCCGTCCGGCGCAGCGCTCCCCCATATTCCCGCATGGATGCCCTCCATTGAAGTTCTCGGCTCCTCACCTGATTTCTCTGTTATCCTATCAGATGTCCCTTCGAAATACAAGGAACTCTTGCAATACCAGGCCAGAACTGGTAAGATGGAACTACTCCATAAGAAACGGTGGGTGAAACCATGATGGTCTATTTCTCCCTGGGCGCTCTGTTCATCATCCTGGGCCTGATTTTCCTTCTGATCCCCTTTGAAAAACTGCAAACCGTTTTTCGGCGGATGCGCTCCAGCATCACTACAAAAGTGGGTGGAGCTGTGCTCCTGGTAGCCGGAATCGTTACCATGATTATGGGTCTGCTCCAGTAATATCTATGCGCCGGTGTGTTTTCTCCACCGGCGCACCTTTTTTGATCGTTTTTGCTTGTTTCCTATCTTGAGTTTTCTTTTTTAGCTGGATTTTACCAGAGGACGCCCCCGATCAATTCGTCAGACTGTCTAAAAAGCAGTCTGATTTTTTGTGTGTAAACTTGATTGATTATGATTGACTATGATTGTTATCAGTGCTATATTGAAGTCACAAGATAGAACAGTCATTTTCAATCAAACTAGAGCGTAGAGGAGGGATTCTCAATGTTGGCAGAGCAGCGTTTTGAAACCATCCTACAGGAACTGACCAACAGCAGGGCTGCCAGCGTAACGCGTCTGTGCGAGCTCACCGGCGCATCAGAGGCCACCATCCGGCGGGATCTTACCATTCTGGCCCGCCAGGGCAGACTAAACAAGGTACACGGCGGAGCGGTTCTGACCAGCAGCACCTTTCAGGGGGAAGAACCGGACGTAACCACCAAGTCCCTGCTCCACCGGGATGAAAAAGATCTCATCGCCCATTATGCCGCCGAGCTTATCAACAATGACGACGTGGTCTACCTGGACGCAGGTACCACCACGGTACGGATGCTGGAGTATTTAAAGGGCTCCCGCGCCACCTTTGTCACCAACGGTATTGCCTGCGCCCAACGGCTGATGGAACTGGGGCTGCGCGGCTATGTGCTGGGCGGCTATCTTAAGCCGGGCACCTGGGCTGTGGTGGGCACCGGCGCGTTGGAGGAGCTTGGTAAGTACAACTTTACCAAGGCCTTCCTGGGCATTAACGGCATTACCATCCGTCAAGGCTTCACCACCCCCGACCCGGAAGAGGCCGCCATCAAGACCAAAGCCGCCGAGCAGTCCTACCTCACCTTTGTACTGGCCGACAGCAGCAAATTTGAGTTGGTATCCACTGTGACTGTACTTCCTCTGGAAAAGGCCACTATCATTACCGAGCATCTGCCCGACCCCAGCTATCTGGAACACACGGTGATCAAGGAGGTATCCGCATGATCTATACAGTAACCTTTAATCCCGCTCTGGACTATGTGGTTTGGATGGACGCTTTGCGTCCGGGCCAGATCAACCGCACCCAGAGCGAGGAGATCCAGTATGGCGGCAAGGGCATCAACGTGTCCACTGTTTTGTCCGCCCTGGGTGTGGAAAACATAGCACTTGGTTTCCTGGCCGGCTTCACCGGCCGGGCCCTGGAGGAGGGTCTCCGGAGCCAGGGCATCCGCACCGACTTCATCTGGCTTCCCGATGGGCTGACCCGCATCAATGTCAAGGTCAAGGGAGGCGACGAGACTGAGATCAACGGCCAGGGTCCTACCATCGGGCCGGTGGCTCTGCGGTCTCTGCAAGATAAGCTGGACCGGCTGGAGGCCGGGGACATCCTGGTGATCTCCGGTTCCGTGCCTGCCGCCCTGTCTCACGACGTGTACGAGCAGATTCTGGCCCGGCTGGAAGATCGGGGGATTCAGTTTGTGGTGGACAGCACCCGGGATCTGCTGTGCAGCGCACTCCCCTATCACCCCTTCCTCATCAAACCCAACAATCTCGAGCTGGGTGAGATTTTCGGGAAGACTCCTGTCACCGATACCGAGATCCGGCACTGCGCCGCCCAGCTGCAGGCCAAGGGTGCCCGCAACGTACTGGTCTCCATGGCAGGAGACGGCTCCCTGCTGGTGGACGAGCGGGGAAACTGCCACCGTCTGGGCGTACCTAAGGGTACGGTTCGCAACTCGGTGGGGGCCGGTGACTCCATGGTAGCTGGCTTCCTGGCCGGCTGGCTGGAAACCGGCGACTACGCCTATGCCCAGCGTCTGGGCGCTGCTGCCGGTTCCGCCACTGCCTTTGCCGACGGACTGGCCACCAAAGAACAAATCATGGCACTGATCCATACCTTCTAAATCAGAAAGGAGCTCACTACCATGCGCATCATCGATCTGCTGAGCCCGGAAAAAATCGCACTGGGAGCGTCTGCCGCCGATAAGGAAGGCGCCATCGATCTGCTGGTGGACCTGCAAAGCAAAAGTGGCTGTCTCACCGATCGGGAGACCTATAAGCAGGCCATTCTGGCTCGTGAGTCCCAGACCAGCACCGCCATTGAGATGGGCATTGCCGTGCCCCACGCCAAAAGCGCCTGCGTCAAATCCCCCAGTCTGGCCGCCTGCATTCTGAAAGAAGGCGTGGATTACGGAGCCATGGACGGCCAGCCCTCCGACCTCTTCTTCATGATCGCCGCTCCCATGGACGGGGATCTGCATTTGGAGATTCTCTCCCATCTGATGGTGCTGCTGATGGATTTCAACTTTGTCAGCGAGCTGCGCGCCGCCTCTGACCCCAAAACCTTCATGGAAGTCATCGATAAATACGAAGCTGCCAAATTCCCTGAAGAGGTCCCCGCAGAAACCCCCGCCTCCGTTGTTGAAAACCCCGCAGCCGGTCCCCGCATCCTGGCTGTCACCGCCTGCCCCACCGGCATTGCCCACACCTATATGGCTGCCGAGGCTCTGGAGAAAAAGGGCAAAGAGATCGGTATCTCCGTCAAGGTGGAGACCCAGGGCTCCGGCGGCGCCAAAAACATTCTGACCCAGGCAGAGATCGACACCTGTGACGGCATCATCATTGCCGCCGACAAAGAGGTTGATCTGGCCCGCTTTAACGGTAAGCCCGTCCTGCGTGTACCCGTCTCCGATGGCATCCACAAGCCGGAGGAGCTGATCCGTCAGGCACCCAACGCCCCCATCTATCATCACGCCGGCCAGGTGGTTCAGGAGACCTCCAATGAAAGCCTTGGCCGCAAGCTGTACAAGCAGCTGATGAACGGCGTCAGCCATATGCTGCCTTTCGTGATCGGCGGCGGCATTCTCATCGCTCTGGCCTTCCTGCTGGACGACGCCTCCATTGACTACGCCAACTTCGGCACCAACACCCCCATTGCCGCATGGTTCAAAAACATCGGCGGCGTGGCCTTCAACTTCATGCTGCCCATTCTGGCCGGCTACATCGCCATGTCCATTGCCGACCGGCCCGGCCTGATGGTCGGCTTTGTAGGCGGCGCACTGGCCGTGTCCGGCGCTACCTTCGCCTCCCCCTCCGGCACTTCCGTCTCCGCAGGCTTCCTGGGCGCTCTCATTGCCGGTTTTGCCGGCGGCTACCTGATGCTGGGTATGCGGAAGGTCTGCGACAAGCTGCCCCGGGCATTGGAGGGCCTCAAGCCCATCCTGATCTACCCCGTGGTGGGACTTCTCATCATCGGCCTGTTTATGTGCCTCATCAATCCCATTGTGGGCGCCATCAACACCGCCCTGTACTCCGGTCTGGAGGCCATGGGCGAGGGCAGCAAGATCGTGCTCGGTATCGTACTGGCCGGTATGATGGCCGTGGATATGGGCGGTCCCTTCAATAAGGCCGCTTATGTGTTTGGCACCTCCACCCTGGCCACCATGGCCGCCGGACAGGGTTCTGATATCATGGCTGCCGTCATGATCGGCGGCATGGTGCCCCCCATCGCCATTGCTCTGGCCACCACCTTCTTCCGCAACCGTTTCACCGAGGATGAGCGCAAGTCCGGCGTGGTCAACTACATCATGGGCCTGTGCTTCATCACCGAGGGTGCCATTCCCTTCGCCGCCAGCGATCCTCTCCGTGTCCTGCCCGCCTGCATTGTGGGCTCCGGTGTGGCCGGCGCTCTGTCCATGGCCTTTGGCTGCGCCCTCCCCGCACCTCACGGCGGCATCTTCGTCTTCCCCGTCATGACCAATATCCTGGGCTATGTGGTCGCCCTTGTGGTTGGCTCTCTGGTCGGCATGATTCTGCTGGGCCTGCTCAAAAAGAAAAAGGCTTAACCAAATTATCACCTCATCCATCCCATTTGACTGAATACAGAAAGGAAGTATTACTATGGTTACCGCTAAGACTAAGATCGTCAATCCTCAGGGTATGCATATGCGTCCCGCTCAGCTCTTTGTCAATACCATGGCCAAGTACAAGAGCGACGTCACCATCGTTTTCAACGGCAAGAACATCAACGCCAAGAGCATCATGCATCTGATGGCCGCCTGCATCAAGCAGGGCAGCGAGATCGAGATCCAGTGCTGCGGCGAGCAGGAGGCCGACGCTCTGAAGGCCGCTGTGGAGCTGGTGGAATCCGGTCTGGGCGAGTGATCGCCCGGACCCCCGAACCGACAAACAGGAGGAGACCGCTATGATCTTACGGGGCATCGCCGCTTCGGACGGGATCGGCATCGGTAAGGCCGTCTGCGTCCGGGAGCAAAGTCTGGACTACTCCGCCGTGAAATACGGAGGCAAAGAGGTAGAGAAAGATCGGCTCCAGGCAGCTATCACCCAGTTTAACGAGAAGACCACCGCCATGGCGGAGCACATCCGGGCACAGGTGGGAGAAAAGGAATCCGAGATCCTCACCGGCCAGATCATGATGCTGAGCGACCCCTTTATGCAGAGCCAGATGGAGGAGGTCATTGATGCCGGCCAGTGCGCCGAGGGAGCGGTGGATCAGGTGTGCACCATGTACGCCGAGATGTTCGCCGGAGTGGACGATGAGCTCATGCGCCAGCGCGCCACCGATGTGCGGGACATCCGCAGCCGGATGCTGGCCATCCTGCTGGGGGTCACCGGCGTGGATGTGAGTCATCTGCCCGCAGGCAGTGTGCTGGTAGCCCATGATCTGACGCCCTCTATGACGGTGGGCCTGGACAAGGAGCACGTTGCAGCCATCCTCACCGAGGTGGGCGGTCGGACCAGCCACTCCGCCATCCTGGCCCGGGCCCTGGAGCTGCCCGCCGTACTCAGCGTGCCCCGGGTCATGGAGCAGCTGAAGGACGGCGACAACGTCATCGTGGACGGCAGCGAAGGGACCGCCATGGTCAACCCGGACCAGCGCACTCTGGCCGAGTATTTGGCCAAGCAGGAGGAGTTCCTCCGCAGAAAGGCCCTGCTGGCTGTCTACCGGGACCGGGAGACCGTGGATGCCGAGGGCAACCGTTACGCCCTGTACTCCAACATCGGCTCCCCCGCGGAGGCTGGCGCAGCCGCGGAAGCTGGCGCCGAGGGCATCGGCCTGTTCCGCACCGAGTTCCTGTTCATGGACCGGAACAGCGTGCCTACTGAAACTGAACAGTATGAGGCCTATTTGGCTGTCTCCCGCATCATGGCGGGCAAAGAGGTTATCATCCGCACCCTGGATGTAGGCGGCGACAAGGCGGTAGAGTACCTGGGGATGGCACACGAGGACAACCCCTTCCTGGGCCACCGGGCCATCCGCTACTGCCTGGACAACCCCGACCTGTACAAGGTCCAGCTTCGGGCCCTGCTGCGGGCAGGCGCTGAGGAAAAGAACATCAAGATTATGCTGCCCCTGGTCACCTCTCTGGAGGAGATCCGCGGCGCCCGGGCTCTGTTGGAGACCTGCAAGGCCGAGCTGGAAGCTGAGGGTCTGCCCTACCACAAGGACATCCCCCTGGGTATCATGGTGGAGACTCCCGCTGCCGCCCTCATCGCCGACCTGTTGGCACGGGAGTGCGACTTCTTCTCCATCGGTACCAATGACCTGACCCAGTACACCATGGCGGTGGATCGGGGCAATGCTCAGGTAGAAAATCTGTACACCACCTTCCATCCCGCTGTCCTCCGTTCCATCCGCAGCGTGATTACCGCGGCAAAAGAGGCTGGTATTCCGGTGGGTATGTGCGGCGAGGCTGCCGCCGATCCCCGGCTCATTCCCCTGCTCATGACCTGGGGACTGGATGAGTTTTCCGTCAGTTCCTCCGCTGTACTGGCCACCCGCGCCCAGATCCATCGCTGGCACGCTGCCCAGGCAGCCCAGGTAACCCAAGAGGCCATGAGCCTGTCCACCGCCTCCGGCGTGGAGGGTTATCTCCAGTCGGCAGTCAAAGACTAAACCTATCCTTTTTCCTTCTTCCTCATCAAACAGAGCGGCCCCCCGCAAAAGCCGGGGGCCGCTCTGTCAGGATTCAACCGCTTGGTTCAAAAGCGGTCGCCCTGGCGGATCGGATTTGACCAGTGTCACAGGTTTCCTGATTTTGTGAATACGCTCAAAAAGGCTTCCCCGCGCTGTCGTGCAGGGAAGCCTTTTTGTGTTCTGAACGCTTGACCAGCTCAGTAGCCCTGAGGGGTCTGGCCCTTTACCAGCTTGACGATGGCGGAAGTACCCAGGCGATCGGCGCCCAGGTTGATGAAGTCTTCAGCGTCCTGAAGGGTGCGGATACCTCCAGCAGCCTTGACGCGCACCTGGGGACCCACGTTGGCCTTGAAGAGGGCCACATCCTCCCGGGTAGCGCCGCCGGTAGAAAAACCGGTGGAGGTCTTGATATAGTCGGCCCCCGCCTCAGTGACGATCTGGCACATCTTGACCTTCTCTTCCTGGGTGAGCAGGCAGGCCTCCACGATGACCTTCAGGATACGCCCCTGGCAGGAGGCCTTGATCGACTTGATCTCCTCCAGCAGGTCATCCCACCGCTGGTCCTTGACCCAGCCGATATTGATGACCATATCAATCTCATCAGCGCCATTGCGGATAGCGTCCTCAGTCTCAAAAACCTTAACTGCGGTGGTGGAGTAGCCGTTGGGGAAACCAATGACGGTGCAGATCTTCAAATCGTTTCCCACATAGTCAGCTGCCTGCTTGACAAAAGAGGCAGGGATGCAGACGGAGGCACACTCATACTTCAGGCCATCGTCACACACGGCCTTGATCTGCCCCCAGGTAGACTCCTGCTTGAGCAGCGTGTGGTCACAGTGGGTCAGAATCTCCTTTACGTCCATGTCAAATCTTCCTTTCTTTGGGCGTTATTTTACCTCGATCAGCTCATAGGCACGGGTCCCCACACCGATCTTTTCACAGTGAGCCAGACAAACCTTCCAGTCAGTTTCCGGCATACTGTTGATAAAGTGGTCGTGGTGGTCGCAGAAGCCGGACCGGTGCATCTGTTCATCCAGTGCGGAGCCGGGGATGGGAGTCTGACGCAGGCAGGCATCGGCACAGGCCTGATCCAGCGCCACGGCATCGAAGGAAGCAAACATCCCCACGTCAGGCAGGATGGGCAGATCATTCTCGCTGTGGCAGTCACAGTAGGGGGACACATCGATGACCAGGCTGATATGGAACTGGGGACGGCCGTCCACCACTGCCTTAGCATATTCCGCCATACGGCAGCTCAGCTCCTCCATGGCGGCGTCGTAGCCCGCGTGGATGGCGTCGGCGTTGCACACTGCGATGCAGCGACCGCAGCCCACACACTTATTCTGATCAATGGAAGCCTTCCGGTCCTCCCCGTAGGAGATGGCATCATGGGCACACTGGGCGGAACACTTCCGGCAGCCTACGCAGTGCTTCTGATTGACCACCGGCTTACCCTGAGCGTGCTGCTCCATCTTGCCCCGGCGGGAACCGCAGCCCATGCCCAGGTTCTTAATGGCACCGCCAAAGCCGGTCTGCTCATGACCCTTGAAGTGGGACAGAGAAATGATCACGTCAGCCTCCATAATGGCCTTGCCGATCTTGGCCGTGGTGATGTGCTCCGCGCCCTCCACAGGCACCTCCACATCATCGTTACCACGCAGGCCGTCGCCGATAATAACCTGACAGCCGGTAGACAGCGGAGAGAAACCATTCTCAAAAGCGGCATCCAGATGCTCCAGGGCATTCTTCCGCCGGCCGGGATACAGGGTGTTGCAGTCGGTCAGGAAGGGCACGCCGCCCAGACTCTTTACCACATCCGCAACCACTTTCGCGTAGTTGGGCCGCAGAAAGGCCAGATTGCCCGGCTCTCCGAAGTGCATCTTGATAGCTACCAGCTTATGGTCAAAATCGATCTCGCCGATCCCGGCAGTGCGGATCAGCTTCTCCAACTTATTCAGCAGGTTTTTCCCAGGCTGACAGCGCAGGTCAGAGTAGTATACCTTTGCCTGTTCCATAGGTGTAACATTCCTCCCGGTTTACACTGTAATGTTTATTCAACTTATTTTATACCGGTTTTCCAGGAACCGCAAGTGCTTTTCTTGTGCACCCCCTTTTAGCCTCCCCGCTTTGAAAGGCCCTCTCCACTTTCTTTCATCTGCGCCTTATTTTTGCATTATGTTACCGAAAACCAGGCAGTTTCCTTTTTCTTCTTTTCCCCATTGTGGAAATCTCTGTGGATATGTGGACAAATTCATCCACAAATCAGACATCTCCATTCTGGCCCTCATATTTCCGCCTCTCATGCATTTAATTATGTAAACTATCATTCTATTTTGATTGCCTTTTCAGAGTGTCGTTTTTTCCAGGTTTGCCGCAAATATCAGCACCCATTTTCCGCCTTTTTTCATTCATCTTTTTTCCTGGCCAAATCGACGAACCTATTCTTGCAGCAACTCCTTCATTTTTCCACCTATAGAGCAGCTTCATACCGCACATCCTAACTTCGGGGTGATATGATGAGAGCATATTACAGGGATCTTTATGTCCTGTTTCGCCACAATTCCAGAGCGCAGGAATACTTTGACCACCTGCCCGCTCATGTACAGGACCGCATCAGCGCTCAATACCGCCAGATTGACTCCATGGACCAGCTGGAGCGCTTTGCTGCCCGTTACCACGCGCCCCTCTTTCCTCTGGAGGGTATCGGCGGGCAAACCTTTCTTCCTCCGCCGGTGCAGCCATAGATCTGCACATTGCTTTGCATCGGGCGTTCTTCTGTGCTATAATGTGACAAAGCACAAAAGGAGGCCGTTATCATGGAATTGACCCGCGCGCAGGCCCTGGACCTGCTGAAAACATACAATAAGGAACCCTTCCATCTCCGTCACGCCTTTACCGTAGAGGCTGTCATGGGCTGGTTTGCCCGTCAGCTGGGCTATGAGACGGAAGCTGACTTCTGGGCCACAGCAGGACTCCTCCACGATCTGGACTTTGAGCAGTATCCCGACGAGCACTGCGTCAAGGTCCGGGAGATCATGGAGGAGCAAGGCCTGGACCCCGCCCTCATCCACGCGGTGGTCAGCCACGGCTGGGGTATGACCGAGGGCAACGCAGAGCCGGAGCACCAGATGGAGAAGGTTCTCTTTGCTGTCGACGAGCTCACCGGCCTGATCGGGGCTGCCGCCCTCATGCGTCCCTCCAAGAGCGTGCAGGATATGGAGTTATCCAGTCTGAAAAAGAAGTACAAGGACAAACGCTTTGCCGCCGGCTGCTCCCGGGAAACCATCGCCCAGGGCGCCCAACTGCTGGGCTGGGAACTGAACGACCTGCTGGAGCGCACCCTTCAGGCCATGAAGGACTGTGAGGCCTCCATTGAGGCCCAGTGCGCCGACCTTTGAGCTCACTGATCTAAGGACCTGCTGCCCCTCCCGACAGCAGGTCCTTCTTTTTTCTTTATTCATATTATTTTACTAGGTTTTCCGCCTCATCTATGATATACTGTTAGCTGTTGTATACCCACAGAAAAAAGGAGCGTAGCATACCCATGGACCTGATATTGACAGACTGCCCCCTCTCTTCCTTGCCCGCAGGTAGTGATTTACGGCTGGTCAACGTGGCGAAACAGGCGATTGCTCCCTGCGTTGGCTGCTTCGGCTGCTGGATCAAGACGCCAGGACGCTGCGTCATTCGGGATGACGCCCCGTCCATCTACCCGGATATTGCCCGCTGTGACCGACTGCTGGTGGTCGGTCATCTGTTTCTGGGCTGCTATGATCTGCCCATGAAGCGGCTGATGGAGCGTTCCCTCCCCAATCAACAGGCCTTTATCCGCCTTCACCACGGAGAAAGTCACCACGTCCAGCGTGCCGTGAAGCCAAAAGAACTGACGGTGGTGGCCTACGGAGCTCAGGATAAGGAGGAGCAGGCCGTGTTCGATCGCTGGTTGGCCCGCAATGCTCTGAACACGCTTGCAGAGCACTACACCATTCACTTTGCAGATTCCCAGGCCCAGGCGGAAGAGCTGGCCGGAAAGGTGGTACAGACATGGGCAAACTGATGATTATCAACGGCAGCCCCCGGGCCCCTAAATCCAACTCCAAGCAATACATTCAGGCCTTTTTGTCCGCCTGGTCCGGCTCATATGAACAGTACAGCGTACTCCAGCGGCAGCACACCGCCTGCCTGGAACAGTTGAGGGAATGCTCCGACCTGCTGCTGGTTTTTCCCCTCTATACCGATGGCCTACCTTCCGGTCTGATGGAATTTTTGAAGGCCATGCTGGAGCAGCCTACCGCCCCCCTTACCGTCCATGTGATCATTAACTGCGGCTTTCGGGAGCCCCATCAGAACGATGTGGCGATAGACATGATCCGGCTCTTCTGTAAACGGGGCGGGCATAAGCTGGGAAGTGTTCTGCGGATGGGCTGCGGCGAGGCCTTCCCAACCACTCCGTTTATGGGGATGGCTCGTCGAAAGATCCAAAAGCTGGCCCGATCCATTCAAAAAGGCCGCTCTGTTCAGCTTTCCATCACCATGCCGTTGACAAAGGGATTGTTCCTGCGGGCCGCCAACCGGTACTGGCTGAGCCGGGGCGCGCAATTCGGGAACTCCCAGACCCAGATGGCCACCATGGACATCGAAGGCCCGTAAGGTATAATGGGGCGCGGCCCTGTATATACTGACTCCAGGTGATACGATATGAAACAAGTTCCCTGGAAAATCTATGCCCTGTTTATCCTCATCACGGAGGGAATAGGCTTTCTCTCTGGCTGGCTCACCCGGGACGGAGCTCAGGCCTACAGTCAGTCCATTATACAGCCGCCCCTGTCCCCGCCTGCCATCGTCTTTCCCATTGTCTGGGGCATTCTCTTTGCCCTGATGGCCATCGCCGCCGCCCGGATCTGGCTCTCGCCGCCGTCGGACCTCCGAACCCGGGGACTGGCGCTCTATGTCGTACAGCTGGCCTTCAATTTTTTCTGGAGTATCCTGTTCTTCAATCTCCAGGCCTTCGGCTTTGCCCTCATTTGGCTGGTGGTGCTATGGGCGCTGATCCTTTGGATGTTCCTCACCTTCCGCAAGATTGACCCCATTGCCGCCTGGCTGCTGCTCCCCTACCTGCTGTGGGTGAGTTTTGCCGCCTACCTCAACTTGGGTGTTTGGTATCTCAATCGATAAAAAATCCGGCAGGCATAGCCTGCCGGATTTTCTATTCAGTTCTCCCCAAAAAACAGCTTCATATCCTCTTCCACGGTACCGATGCTGGCGATACCAAAGTTGTCCACCAGCACCTTGGCCACATTGGAGCTGAGGAAGGCGGGCAGCGTGGGCCCCAGGTGGATGTTTTTCACCCCCAGGTACAGCAACGCCAACAGCACAATGACCGCCTTCTGCTCATACCAGGCGATGTTGTACACGATGGGCAGGTCGTTGATGTCGTCCAGCCCAAAGACCTCCTTCAGCTTCAGGGCAATGACCGCCAGAGAGTAAGAGTCGTTGCACTGGCCCGCGTCCAGCACCCGGGGAATTCCACCGATGTCCCCCAGGTCCAGCTTGTTGTACTTGTACTTGGCGCAGCCGGCAGTGAGGATCACCGTGTCCCGAGGCAGGGCCTTGGCAAACTCGGTGTAGTAGTTCCGGCTCTTGGCCCGACCGTCACAGCCTGCCATCACCACAAACTTTTTGATGGCGCCGCTCTTAACAGCCTCCACTACCTGGTCGGCCAGGGCCAGCACCTGAGCATGGGCAAAGCCGCCCACGATCTCGCCGGTCTCGATCTCCTCAGGGGGAGCGCATTTCTTTGCGTGCTCGATGAGGGCGGAGAAGTCCTTCTTCTCCCCTACACCGCCGGTGATGTGCTTGCAGCCGGGGAATCCGGTGGCTCCGGTGGTATACAGCCGGTCCTTGTAGCTCTCCTTGGGCGGCACGATGCAGTTGGTGGTCATGAGGATGGGGCCATGGAAGGACTCAAACTCCTCCTTCTGCTTCCACCAGGCATTGCCGTAGTTGCCCACAAAGTTGGAATATTTCTTGAAGGCGGGGTAGTAATGGGCAGGCAGCATCTCCGAGTGGGTATACACATCCACGCCGGTGCCCTGGGTCTGCTCCAGCAACTGCTCCAGGTCTTTCAGATCGTGGCCGGATACCAGAATACCCGGATTCTTGCCCACGCCGATGTTGACCCTGGTAATCTCCGGATTGCCGTAGGCCCCAGTGTTAGCCTTATCCAGCAGGGCCATGCCCTGAACGCCGTATTTGCCGGTCTCCAGAGTCAGGGCCACCAGGTCGTCGGCGGTGAGGCCGTCATCCATGGTAGCCGCCAGAGCCCGCTGAAGGAAGGCGTCCACCTCGTCATCGTCCTGCATCAGCGCATTGGCGTGTTTGGAGTAGGCGGACAAGCCTTTGAGGCCGTAGGTAATGAGCTCCCGCAGAGAGCGAATGTCCTCATTTTCAGTAGACAGTACTCCCACCTGGGCAGCCTTGACCGTCCAATCCCCGGAGCCGTCCCACAGGGCGGCCTCAGGCAGGCTCTCCCGTTCCTTTACCCGGGCCAGCAAATCCGTCTTGGCCTCAAGGGTGGCACGGATGCGGGCCTCAATGGCCTCTTTATCAAAATTAGCATTGGTGATGGTGGTAAACAAATTCAAGGTGATGAGGTGATTGACCGACCGCTCCACCGGCAGGCCCTGCGCCCGCAGGGCGGTGGTCACCGCGGACAACCCCTTTGTCACATAGACCAGCAGATCCTGCATAGCCGCCACATCGGCGGTCTTGCCGCAAACACCCACCCGGGTGCAGCCGGTGCAGCCGGCGGTCTCCTGGCACTGATAGCAAAACATATTG
This sequence comes from Flavonifractor sp. An91, assembly GCF_002159225.1. Classification (NCBI taxonomy): domain Bacteria; kingdom Bacillati; phylum Bacillota; class Clostridia; order Eubacteriales; family Oscillospiraceae; genus Flavonifractor; species Flavonifractor sp. An91. Next base: position 99,724 of record NZ_NFHA01000001.1, read on the forward strand.
TGTTCCATTGATAAGCCCTCCTGGTTTTGCACGGCCCGCTTGCCGTTGTGGGCTTAGTATAGTATAATATTATCAACAAGTCTGTTGTTAAAACAACACTCAGGAGGGAAATATGAAGGGAACCTTGCTGGCCAACACCGCCCTGTTCCGGGGAACATCTCCCCAGGAGGCGGAGGCCATGCTGAACTGCCTCGGCGCAATGGAGCGAGGATATGCCAAGGGGGAGCAGATCTACCATAGCGGAGATTATGTCACTGATCTGGGCATGGTACTCTCTGGCAGCATACTGATCCAGACCGACGACCTGTGGGGCAACACCACTGTATTGGACAAAATTGGCCCTGGACAGATTTTTGCCGAAACCTATGCCTGTGTACCGGGAGAACCTCTGATGGTGGATGTAGTGGCAGCAGAGGAGAGCCAGGTACTCTTCCTCAATGTTGAACGAGTGTTACAAGTATGCCCCCATACCTGCGCCCACCACAGCAAGCTGATCCGAAACCTGCTCCTTTTGTCCGCCCAGAAAAATCTGAATTTGTCCCGGAAGATCTTCCACACCGCTTCCAAAACCATCCGGGGGCGACTGCTCTCCTATCTGTCCTACCAGGCCCGCCGGAGCGGCAGCCCCAGTTTTACCATTCCCTTCAACCGTCAGCAGCTGGCCGACTATCTGAACGTGGAGCGCAGCGCTCTGTCCAACGAGTTGAGCAAAATGCAGCGGGACGGGCTGCTGGTGGTGGAGAGAAACCGCTTTACCCTCACCTCCGATTTGTCTCATCTCTGAAACAACAACGGGCCCGCCGCAAATGCGGCAGGCCCGTTTCATGTGGTTTTTAGTTTCACAGATCGTAACGGTATACCTTTTCCGTGGCGCCTTCACCCACCGGGATACGGTCCACGAACTTCCAGCCGATCTTCTCGTAGTAGTTCTCCAACTTGGTAATAAGATAAAGGCAGGGGTAACGTTTGAGCGCTCTAACAGCCTCAATGCTGGCCGCCTGGAGCCGCTGTCCGATGTGGAGATTGCGGTACTCATCCTTCACATACAGAGTCGCCATCCAGGGCGACAGGTCCTGTCTGGTTTTGGCGTCATTGAGCCACAGGGACACCACACCCACCGGCTTGTCTCCCATGACTGCCACCAACATCTGGGGCACCGTGTCCCGCTGGGAAGCATACTTTGTGCGATAAACGATCTCATCCAGAGAATACCCGTCGGCCTTGGCCCACTCCAGCCACAGCCATTGGGAAACCTCCTCCATATACTCCGGTACATCGGCCAGATTCAGGATCTTGATCTCTTCCTGCATGACAGCCCTCCTATTTGCACTTTGCCTGTTGGAACGCCTTCATTATAGGGGCTTTTCCTGTCTGCGTCAAGGGCAGGCGGGTACAGGAGAACTTCATCAGCACGGAAAAGCGCCGGACACTTGCGTGCCCGGCGCTTCGTTTCTCTGATGCAATTACTTGCCCAGCTGCTTGGCGATCTCCTCAGCGAAGTTCTCCTGCTTCTTCTCGATGCCCTCGCCCTTCTCAAAGCGAACAGCGTTCTTGAAGGTCACAGCGCCGCCCAGAGCCTTGGCAGCGGAAGCGATATACTGCTCCACGGTCATGGAGTTGTCCTTCACGAACTCCTGCTGCAGCAGGCAGTTCTCCTTATAGAACTTGCCCAGCTTGCCGGCCACGATGCCCTCCTTCACCTTCTCAGGCTTGGAAGCCATCTTGGGATCGTTCTCCATCTGGACCAGCAGGATCTTCTTCTCCTCGTCCAGAGTGGCCTGATCCACCTGGCTCTTATCCCAGAAGCGGGGATTCAGAGCGGCGATCTGCATGGCCACGTCCTTACCAACGGTCTCAACCTGCTCGGCGGACAGGCTGGTCTCCAGGTTCACCAGCACGCCGATCTTGCCGCCGGCATGGACATAGGGCACGGAGATACCATCGGTGAAGAAGGCAAAGCGGCGGACCTTGATGTTCTCGCCGATGACCAGCACCATCTCCTGCTGCTCCTCCTGCACGGTGCGGCCGTTGCCATAGGGCAGAGCCATCAGAGCGTCCAGGTCAGCGGGCTTGTTGGCGGCCACAACAGCGGCAACACCCTTCACGAAGTCGACGAACTTCTCGTTCTTGCCCACGAAGTCGGTCTCGGCGTTAACCTCGACCACCACGCCGATGCCGTCCACCACGGTAGCGTAAGCCATACCCTCGGCGGCGATGCGGCCAGCCTTCTTCTGAGAAGCAGCCAGACCCTTCTCGCGCAGGATCTCAACAGCCTTATCCATGTTGCCCTCGGCCTCGGTGAGGGCCTTCTTGCAGTCCATCATGCCCACGCCGGTCATCTCGCGCAGGGCCTGTACGTCTTTTGCAGTGATTGCCATGATCACATTACCTCCATCTCAATTATAAAAAGGAGCGCCCGCCCGCGCGGGCGGGCGCTCCTGTCCTTTGTTTGGGTAAATTACTCAGCGGCCTCGGTCTTCTCGGTCTCCTCAGCGGCGTCCTGGCCCTGCTTGCCCTCCTGGATGGCGTTGGCCATCACACCGGAGATCAGCTTGATGGCGCGGATGGCGTCATCGTTGCCGGGGATCACATAGTCGATCTCGTCGGGATCGCAGTTGGTGTCCACGATAGCCACGATGGGGATGTTCAGCTTGCGGGCCTCGTTGATGGCGTTGCGCTCCTTGCGGGGGTCAACCACGAACAGAGCACCGGGGAGCTTCTTCATCTCCACGACGCCGCCCAGGTACTTCTCCAGCTTGGCGATCTCGCCCAGGTGCTTCATGACTTCCTTCTTGGGGAGCATATCGAAGGTGCCGTCCTCCTGCATCTTCTTCAGCTGGTTCAGACGCTCCACGCGGCCGCGCATGGTCTTGAAGTTGGTGAGCATACCGCCCAGCCAACGGGCATTGACATAGTACATACCAACGCGCTCAGCCTCTTCCTTGATAGCCTCCTGAGCCTGCTTCTTGGTGCCCACGAACAGCAGGGTCTGGCCGGACTCGCCCAGAGAACGGACGAAGTTATAGGCCTCCTCCAGCTTCTTCACGGTCTTCTGCAGGTCGATGATATAGATGCCGTTGCGCTCGGTGTAGATATAGGTGGCCATCTTGGGGTTCCAGCGACGGGTCTGGTGACCGAAGTGAACGCCCGCCTCGAGAAGCTGCTTCATAGATACGACTGCCATGGTAAAAATTCCTCCTTTAATTGTTGATTCCTCCACCCGGTTCATTCGGAGCCGGCCAACCTCCAAGCGGAAGCACCTGGCCCCCCGTCCGCGGGTGTGCGTAATCATGCCCGAATATAATATCACAGTGTTTCCAGTTTTGCAAGGATTTTTTCGCAGCAAAAAATGAAAAAGAGCCCGGATCATTCCGAGCTCTTTTTCGCCTGGATTCAGCTGTTCTTCCACCTTTCATTGACCTGGTTCCAGTAGGTCTCGTTACGGAAATAGTGGGGGGTGAAGCGGAAGTGGATCACCGCGTCACTCTCTTCCTCCCCATACGCCAGACTGTTGTCGCCTACAAAGACGATATCTTTGATCTGGGCCACATCAATGGGGGAGTCCAACTCAAAGCGGACGTGGTCAGCCCGGAAGAAGGTCTGCCCCGCGTCGTCGTGGAACACATCCTGAACGCCGCCGCCCTTTTCAAACTTGGTCCACACCTGGGTACCGTCCTCCAGCAGCACATACACCTGCCAGGGGCCCTGGGCCTCGAACGCAGCATCGTAGGCCGCCCCGTCTGGGATCACCAGATCCATGGCCACGCTGACCGGTGAGATGGTCAGATTTTCCGCCGTGGCCAGCGTGACGCCGTTCAGATTTACGCCGCAGCGCCCCTCAAAGGAGTAGATCTCCGCCGTGGTCTCGATCGGAATGGCGAGGGTAAAGTCCATTCCGGACAGCACACAGGTCTCTTTCCCGTCTTCCAGTGCCCACAGGTTGGACAGGTGGGTAACCTTCAGCCAGGTCGCTTCTTCAGGCAGGGTCTCATCGCAGGTAATCTGGAGCATCAGGGGGATCACTTGGTCGGTGGTATCCGTATCGTCCACTGCCCGGAACCCCCAGCCCCAGCTGCGGGGGTCCACCCGCTGGGTGCAAGCCTCATCTCCATAGAAGGCTGCGGAGCAGTCCCCCTCTTCCTCCCCCAGCCAGAAGTTCCGGCCGTCCGCCGTCTCCTCCGGTATGGGAAGCACCACCCCTGCCGGAGCGGTGAAGTCCAGCATCACATAGACCCGCTCCTGATCCTTGACCACCTCTTTGACGATAATGGAGGCACCGGAGCCATTTTGATCCTCAAAGACCAGATTCAACTGCTCCGCGCCCAGCTGCTGGGCCTGAGCATCATCGGTAATACCAAACAGTTCCCGGAAGGCGGGAGATACCCCTGCCAGAGATACCGCGCCTACCGCCCCCACCAGCAGGGAGATGGCCGCTGCCGCAGCCACCAGAACCCGGTAGGGCAGGCGCATCCGCCGCGCCGTCGTGGTCGCACGCTCCGCCGTCAGGCGGCGGGTCAGTTCATTCTTTTCCTCCGGCGAAAATTTCAGCCGGTCCAGTTCATCTCGATAGCTTGCCATAGCCCTGTACCTCCAATCCCAGTCTCAGCTTCTGTCTGGCCCGGCTCATCCGGGCCCGTACCGCATCCGCCCGGATACCCAGGATATCCGCAATTTCATTGGTGTCATAGCCCATATAATAATAGAGCACCAATACCTCCCGGTACTTGGCAGGTAGCTGCTGGACCTCCTCCAGCACGCCCCCCTCTTCCGGTTGGAAAGCCGCCTGTTCGGCCACCGTATCCAGCCCCACTGTCCGGGTACGCCAGGGACTGCGCCGCAAATTTTTGCACAGATTGATGGTCACCCGAATCAGCCAGGCCCGCTCGTGCTCCCGGCTTTCAAAGATGGGGGCGTGGTCCAGCCTCTTAAGCAGCGCCTCCTGGCACACATCCTGTGCGTCCGGCACATTGTTCAGCAGCGAGTAGGCCAGCCGCAGCAGCTGATCGGAATAAGTGTCCACCAGCCGCCGGGCCAGCGCCTCCCTGTCCTGTCCTTCCATGGTCCTCCCTCCTTGCCTTGTGGATTGGAACGCGTTCACCTGGAATACACCTGGGCAAAGCCAAACGTGACAAAACCTCCGGCCGAAGCCGGAGGTTTTTCAAGTCAGCTCTGGTTTTTCTCCCGCCACCAGGCGGCAGATTCCTGCCAGGCAGCGGTATTTTCCGTAGTCTGAGTTCTGGGGACCAGCCCCACCTCGTCTGTCAGGAATCGGCCCAGCCAGGCGGAGAAAATAGCTGCCCCGTCCTGGTTCAGGTGGCCGCCATCGTAGAGATGCTCCGTGGGGATCAGCCCCATCTCCTCGAAGCTGTCCGACCAGTTGTATACCAGCGTCTCCCCATCCAGAGCCAGAATGTCTGCCGTATTGCGGGCGTACTGTTCCTGGGTGCAGCGGGTATAGCTGGGATTGAAGGTAATGATGGGCTGGGCACCGTGTTCCCGGCAGAGGGCCAGGATCTTGCCCAGCCACTCCAGGTTGGCGGCGTAGTCCTCCTCCGACACTGTGCGGTTACCTTCCACCACCGTTTCTCCCACGCCGTCCAGTACCTGATCCACCGGCGTAAAGCCCTTGTAGTGGTCCCCCTGTACCGGGATTACCGCTTTTTTCAGGTCGCTTTTCCGCAGCTCCTTCCACCGGCTGTGGTAGAGGGACAGGTCAAAGAGCAGTCCGGTCCGCAGGTCCTCCTCAGACGCTGTGAAAATAGCGCCCAGTTTGTTGACCGAGAAGGGCATCTGGCTCACATTCTGCTGGGTATAGTTCTGGTACTGCTTAAAGTACAGAGAGGTACCCTCCAGCACCACGGCGGAGGGAGACTGGGTTTGGAAAATCTCCTTCAAATACCAATAGGTAATGGACAGAGGCTGTTCCGAGCCTCCCATCACATACCCCGTCAGGCCGGAGGCATCGTACACCACCGAGGGGTTGAAATCGCAGTAGGCAAAGGAGCTGCCCAGATAGATCACGTCCAGGCTGTCCTCCGGTTCCGCCCGGAAGGCACTCCAGGTGGCTCCGTACATGGTCTGTGAGGGCCGCAGAACGTCGGAGATAAAATTGACCATCACTGCCGTCAGCAGCAGGAAGAGGAGGGCAAAGAAGCACTCTTTCCCCTTGTTCAGGCGCTTCATTGGTGTATCCCCTCCTTAAAAACTAAATCCATACATAAAATCCTGAGCGTCATACCCTGCTCCATAGCTGCCGAAGATCAGGCAGCCAAAGAGGAGCACCCACAGGATGCACCACCGTACCAGCCGGGGCTGTTGCAAATAGGTCTTCCATAGATTGTATCGCTTGCTCAACAAATCTACCAGCAAGAGCAGCAGAAGCCCTGCAGCGGCCGCCAGCAGCTCCCACCGGTCCAGGCCCATGCTCTGGCGCACCCACAGAGGGCCGTGGAGCATCCCGCCCAGAACCGCCAGGGCATTGGACAGAGAACTGGCCTTGAAGAACACCCAGGCCACCGTGGCCAGCAGAAAGGTGATCAGGATCTGCACCCCATGCCGGAAGGGACCGTCCTCCCTGATGTGGAGCAGCCGGTACCCGCCATCCCGCAGGGGCGCAGTAACCGCCCCCATCACCTGATAGAGGCCGTTGAGCACGCCCCACACTACAAAGGTCATGGCCGCCCCGTGCCACAGGCCGCTGACTGCAAAGACGATGAGTACATTCAGATATTTTCTGGCCGCGCCCCGTCGGGAGCCGCCCAGGGGGATGTAGAGGTAGTCCCGGAACCAGCTGGTCAGGGACATATGCCACCGCCGCCAGAATTCCGCAATGGTGCGGGAAAAATAGGGGGTATCGAAGTTCTCACGCAGGGTGAAGCCCATGCTGTGGGCCACCCCCAGGGCCATGTCTGTGTAAGAGGAAAAGTCACAGTAGATCTGAAGGGAAAAGGCCACCGCCGCTCCCATCACCTGCACTGCGCCAAAACTCTCCGGCGCGTCAAAGATGGTGTTAACCAGCACCGCCAGCCGGTCGGCCAGCACCATCTTCTTAAAAGCGCCCCACAGGAAGCGCACCAGTCCCTGCCGGAACCTGTCCCAGTCGAAGGGGTGGGGCTGCCGGAACTGAGGGGTGAGCTCTGCCGCCCGTCCGATGGGGCCGGACACTACCTGGGGGAAGAAGGAGAGAAACAGGGCATGGAGCAGGAAATTTCCCTGGGCCTCCGCCTTGCCCCGCCATACGTCGATTACATAGCCCATGGCCTGGAAGAGGTAGAAGGAGATACCCACCGGCAGCACAATGTCCAGTACCGGCACATTCCAGGCAATCCCCATGCCGTGAAGAACTTCTCCCACCATAGATAGGGCGAAGTTGACATATTTGAATAGGAAAAGCAGTACCACGTCGGTCAGCAGGCAGAGCACCAACACCCACCGCTTTTTCTTCTTTCCTAGGGAGATCCCCGCCACATAGGAGGTGAGGATCACAAAGAGCAGCAGGGTGAGATAGACCGGCTTGGCACACAGATAGAAAAACCAGCTTGCCAACAGCAGCCACAGGTTCCGCACCTTCCGGGGCAGCAGAAAATAGCCCAGCGCTGTTACCGGAAAAAAGCAGAAGAAGGGCAGGGATAAAAAGGTCAAGAGCGGTCACATCCTTTAAAAAGCCCGCCGGGCTTTGCTCCGGGGCCTCTGGCTCCGAAGTCCGCCGCGGCGGGCCGTGATCTGAGGGATTACTTGTTCATCTGGGCGCTCATGGCCTGGTCAAAGTGCTCGTTGATCTGCTTGGTGAACTCCAGAGCGGCGTTGTAGCCCATCTTCTTGTGGCGGTTGTTCATGGCCGCCACCTCGATGATGACCGCCAGATTCCGGCCCGGCTTCACCGGAATGGTGAGGGAGGGCACCTGTACGTCCAGAATGGTGGTGTACAGGTTCTCCAGGCCCAGCCGGTCATACATGGCCCCGTCCTTCCACTGCTCCAGGCTGATGACCATGTCGATCTCCGCCTCTTCTTTAACAGCGCTCATACCGAAGAGGCGGCGCACGTCAATGACGCCGATGCCCCGCAGTTCGATATAGTGGCGGATGAGCTCGGGCGCAGTACCCATCAGGCCGCCGGTGACAGTCTGCTTGATCTCCACCGCGTCGTCGGCGATGAGGCGGTGTCCACGCTTCACCAGCTCGATGGCGGTCTCACTCTTGCCCACGCCGGACTCGCCCAGCAGCAGCACGCCCTCGCCATATACCTCCACCAGCACACCGTGGCGGGTGATGCGGGGAGCCAGGTAGGATTTCAGGGAGGCAATGATGGTGCTCATGAGCACACTGGTGGTGTCCTGGCTGCGAAGCACCGTCCGGTCATATTTCTCCGCCATCTCCATGCACTCCGGGAAGGGATCAATGCCCCGGGAGACGATAAGGGCAGGAATATCCTGGCTCAGCAGCAACTCAAAGCTCTCCCGCCTCTGATCCGGTGTCAGGCCCGAGAGGTAGGTATCCTCCACCTTGCCAATGACCTGGAGCCGATGGGGATCGAAGTAGTCAAAAAATCCGGTAAGCTGCAGGCCGGGACGATTCACGTCCTCCGTGCAGATAGCCTGGTCCTCATAGCCCTCCGCCCCGCGGAGCACCTCCAGATTAAACTTTTTGATCAATTCGCCCAGTTTGACGGTGTACAAGCTTTCCATAGCTCTTCCTCCTATAAAGGCGGGTTGTCCCCCGCCGGTCATTTCAAAGCGATTTGTTTTATTATAATGCGTACTGAACAAAGCCACAAACCTTGAAAACCAAGGTTTTCAAGGCCAAATGGCTTTGTTCAAGTGCAAGGGTTTTGGACGATCTCGTCCAAAAAACCTCGCACTTTCCGTTGGTGCGTTGAGACGCGCCAACGGAAATACGCATTGTAACAATGGCTGAATTTCATAAAAACGGCCACTTCGAGCTGTTTTTATGAAATTGCGCGGCTACCTCCGCGCGAATAAACCGCATCGCGGTTTATTCAGTAGACATTATTATACCATTCTCTCCTCCCGATTTGCAACCGGGAAGGCAATTTGCCAAAAGAAGCGGTGTGGTAAGAACCTGTGTACAGGCCCCTGCAGAAAAATTCCAGTCATTTTGAAAAAAGCACTTGCATTTTTTCGAAAGTTCTGCTATCATATCGTTCGATGCTTTTGTAAGCGTATCCTGACGAGCGAGGAGGTATAAGTGAATGGCCAAATGTGAATTTTGCGACAAGGGTGTCGTGTTCGGTATTAAGGTGTCCCACTCTCACCGCCGCACCAACCGCCCCTGGAAGCCCAATGTGAAGCGCGTCAAGGCGATCGTCAACGGCACGCCCAAGCACGTTTATGTGTGCACCAGATGCCTCCGTTCGGGTAAGGTCACCCGCGCTGTGTGATTGACCGATAGAAAAAGGACTGCCCAGTCGGGCGGTCCTTTTTTCGTTTTCAGGCATGACAAGCCCTCCCTTCTGTGCTATACTGGACCCAGCTTGACAAATGAGGAGGTCCTGCTATGAGCGACTGTCTGTTCTGTAAGATCGCCGCCGGGGAGATCCCGTCCAACAAGGTCTACGAGGACGATCAGGTCTTTGCCTTCTATGACATCGATCCCCAGGCGCCCACCCATTTCCTGGTGATCCCCAAAGCCCACATCGGCTCCTGCGGCGAGATCACCGCCGACAACGCCGGTGTGGTGGCCCATATCTTTGAGGTCATCTCCAAAGTGACCGCCCAGCTTGGCATCACCGACTTCCGGGTGGTGTCCAACTGCGGAGAGCAGGCGGGCCAGTCGGTCCACCACCTGCACTTCCATGTGCTGGCAGGCCGGGATATGACCTGGCCTCCGGGCTAATCCCCCAAAGAAAAGCGGCCGCGCTGTGCGCGGCCGCTTTTGTCATGCCTCTTTCTTCTTTAAATGCCCCTCCAGCCAGGCCAGCACATCCTCATAGACCTGCTGGTGGTTGGTCTCATTGAGCATTTCGTGGCGGCCCTCCGGGTAAAGCTTGACGGCAACATCCTTTACACCCGCCTCCTTGAACCAGCGGGCCACTTTTTTGACACCTTTGCCCTGCTGGCCCACCGGGTCCCGGTCTCCGGCAAAGAAGTATACCGGCGTATTCGGGTCCAGCCGGGCCAACGTGCTCTTCCTGGCCAGCAGATTGAGCCCGTGCATCATGTCGTGGAACATACTCACCGTGGGCAGGAACTGGCACAGGGGGTCGGCGCAGTAGGCGTCCACCACCGCCTGATCCCGGGAGATCCAGTCCGCCCCGGTGCGGGTGGGCTTGAACTGCTTGTTGTAGGCCCCAACGGACAGGTTGTCCAGCAGTTTGCTGTGGGCCCTGGGGCCTTTGGTTTTCAGAAGCAGGCCGGAGAGGGCCAGCCCCGCGTTCACTTTGGCGGGCGCTTCCTGGCCTGTACCCGACAGGATGGCCCCGTCCACTGTACCCGGCCAGTAACTGAGATAACCCCGCACCACAAAGGAGCCCATGGAGTGACCCATGATAAAATAGGGAGCCTCCGGGCAGGCCTCCCCTGCCAACCGCCGCAGGGTGCGGGTGTCCTTCAGCACATACTTCCACCCATCTTTGTCGGCAAACCAGCCGTACTCCGACGGGTCCGTCGCCGTGCGGCCGTGGCCCAGATGGTCGTGACCCACCACCCAGTAGCCGCACTCTGCCAGAAACCGGGCAAAATCGTCATACCGGCCGATATACTCCGAAATTCCGTGGACCAGCTGCACGATAGCCCTGGGCCGCTCCGTCTCCCCTTTCCACCAGGTGGCTCCCACCAGATGGACTCCATCGCTGGAGGGGAAGGTAAATTCCTGCGTCGTCACCATAGAAATCCGGCTCCTCTTATGGTATAATATTGGGTGCTATTTAGTTTAGTCTATTCCATTGCCCGGTATCCGTCAAGAGCAAGGGACGGAAACCGGGAGAAAGGACGCGGAACATGAACGCTGCGGAACGCTTTTTGAAGTATGTTACCTACGACACTCAGTCGGACGAACACAGCCAGACCACTCCCACCACCGAAAAGCAGAAGGTACTGGGGGAGACCCTGGCCGCGGAACTGAGTCAGATGGGTCTGCACAACGCCCACATGGACGAATACGGCTACGTCTACGCCTGGCTGCCCGCCACTCCGGGCTGTGAGGGCATCCCCTGCATGGGCCTTATCGCCCACATGGACACCTCCCCCAGCGCCCCCGGCGCCGATGTAAAGCCCCGCATTGTCCACTATGAGGGGGGCGACATCCTCCTCAACGAGGAAAAGCAGATCACCATGAAGGCCGCCGAGTTTGAGAGCCTGTCCAAATATGTGGGCCAGGATCTGATCGTCACCGACGGCACCACCCTGCTGGGAGCCGACGACAAGGCCGGTGTGGCGGAGATCATGTCCGCTGTGGAATATCTCACCCTCCACCCCGAGATCCCCCATGGCCGCATTGCCGTGGGCTTCACCCCCGACGAGGAGGTGGGCAGCGGTGCCGACCACTTCGACGTGGCGGGCTTCGGCGCGGCGGTGGCCTATACCGTGGATGGCGGCGAACTGGGCGAGCTGGAGTATGAAAACTTCAACGCCGCCAGCGCTCAGATCACCATTCATGGCGTGAACATCCACCCCGGCTCGGCCAAAAACAAGATGAAGAGCGCCATTCTCATGGCCGTGGAGCTGGTCAATCTGCTGCCTCCCGCAGAGACCCCTGCCCACACCGAGGGCTACGAGGGCTTCTACCACCTGTGCGAGATGTCCGGCGACGAGACCACCGCCACCCTCTCCTATATCATCCGGGACCACGACCGGGCCAAGTTTGAGGACCGCAAGGCCTGCCTGACCCGCATTGCCGACTATCTGAACGCCAAATACGGCGCCGGCACGGTGGAGCTGGAGCTGAAGGATTCCTATTACAATATGCGGGAGCAGATCGAGCCCCATATGTACCTGATCCATCGGGCCCGGGCCGCCATGGAGGCGGTGGGGGTCACGCCCCTGGAGGTGCCCATCCGGGGCGGTACCGACGGCGCCCGGCTCAGCTATATGGGTCTTCCCTGCCCCAATCTGTGTACCGGCGGCGTCAACTTCCACGGGGTCCACGAGTATATCCCGGTGGACGCCCTGCACAAGATGACCGACGTGCTGGTCCATCTGGTGAAGGCCTGAACCTTTGAACAATCATGAAAAAGTCCCCTCCGAACGGAGCAATGTCATTAAGTTAGGTTTTTTTACGGCCTAGAAAAATACCCACCCTTGATTTTTTAGAAATCAAGGGTGGGTATTTTATTGGGAATGCTTAATGCTCTTTTGCCTTATGCTCTGCAAGAGTTTTTCCTGCCTTGCTTTTGGCCTTGCTGGTAGATGACTTGGTTGCAAGTGTTTTAGCGGCTTTTCCTACTTTGCCACCATGGTGTACTGCCATTGAATGGTCTCCTTTCAACGATGAGGGGGATGAAACCGCCAACATCCTCCCTAGAGATTAGTTACTGCTTGCTAGCCTGAACAGGAATGCGGAACGCATTCAGGCCATACGCCTTGGCATAAATCCGTCTACCACTACGAGTAGTGATATATGCCGTGTAAACGTAAGTAACCGACGAATCGTCCCGTTCAGTTCGAACTAACTTCATGTCATTATTCAAACGCTCGTCCTCCTTTCCAAAAGATTTTCAGTGACTTGATAAAAACAAGTTATAGACAAATCACTGAAACCTCTTGAAAAAAGCAGAGACGACCATATACTTTAATTTGTCAGGAGTAAAGTATATGGGCGGTTTAGCCGTCTGAACTTTTCTCAACAGGGCCTTGACTGAGCTGCAACTCAGTCAAGGCTTTTTATATGTCATCCGGGCGTTGCCGGGAGACACCAATTAGGTGAGTATGGAAGCTTTGGAAAGGTCAAACACAATAGCCCGTTCCTCACGAAGCAATACTCCGTCAGCGCGGTATCCGTTTTCTTTGAGGTTCCATCCCATTACGCGCTCCAGTGTGTTCAATAAATCGCGCGCGTTCCATCTTACAGATAGTACGCCGGACGCTTTTGGACGATAAAATACAGTTGCATTTTTGTCATCTGAACTACACGCCTGGACTGCAACCTGTTTTGTTTCTGGATTGATAAGAAATTTTGCGTATTCTGGTTCGCCCAACTTGAGCGTTACTGACTTGTTGAAAGTGATGCCATTCTGCGTAAACGACGCATACGGAACTCCTTCCGAGAAATCAAAAGCTCTGAATCCATCCAATGCAGACATTTCCGCACCTCCTTTCACGCTATATTATATCAGACTCACGCTTATAATGCAACAGAAACCTCTGTCCTCTCTGCGCTTATTTAGTTCCATTTAGTGGCGTTTTGATTTCGTTTTACGTCTTAATTTTCGTTCTTTTCTTGCGTCAATCTCTGATACATCCGCATCAGTTCCGCCACACAGGAAGTCTCGGTGGTAGTCTTGATATCGAAGCCGTAGGCGCGCATAACAGCCTTGTCATTTTGCTGGTGGGCTTTTAACAATTTGGGAAGCAGATACATTTTCTCACCATACATCTCTGCAAAAGTCAGCTCAGGATACTGCGCCCGTGCGTCAAGGATGCCCTGAGCTGTTTGCTCAATTATAGCTTTCTGTGCGTCCGTTGGATTTGGCCAAGGAAATGTGTTATAAACAATTTCTTTTGAATACCTATAATCGCTTTTTAGCCTACCGCACACAGCACGCATCCACGCCATATGGACATTAGAGGTTAGCACTCCAAAGTGGTATAGAGTTGCATTGGGGATGATCTGAACTGCATTGGATGAAATTATATCTGAAGATGCAAATCCAATTGGAATATATTTTCGACGCTCAGAGGATACGCTCGGAACAATTAAAAAATCCGTGTCATCCGGCTGTGTTATCTGCGCAAACAGTTGAGGCACCTTTGCATAGCCATTTGTTGTTTTGGCTTTAGAGGAAAGACGAAACTGGCGAACCGCTTCAACCTTTTCTGCAAGAATTTTACTCCCCATAATATCTTTCGGTGAAGCATGTTTTAACCACAGACACCAGCGTTTTTTGCCTTTAATAAACTCGTCTGCACCAATATATGGATGAAGCCATATTTTAAGATCTGGCTCTTTCCCCAGAATCTGCTGGTACTCATCTTCTTTAATTACAAAAAATCCACCATCACGGGGCTGATTGCCAAAATTCATTTTAGGCATACCACAAAGAGAATCTTTAGCTGCTGTAACGAAAATATCGTTACCTTCTACAAGATATGGACTGATATTTGAAACGGTTTTCTTTTTCGAACCGTCCGAAAACAACCATTTTTCTTTTCGATTAAAACTAGCAAAACTTACAATGATACAATGAACCGCTGCCTGTGTAGATGACTCGCTAATCCATTTAAATGTTTGATAAGCATAATTTATATGGATTTGATAACTGTTAAATAAAACACTCCATAAAATAGGAACCTGCGAGCCTTGACAGATTGAGTTTGTAGAGACAAAACAAACCTGTATACCTGTTCCTCGAATGTGTTGTGCAGCCAGTTTATACCAACATGTAACATAGTCCAAATCCTGCACATCTTTAATATTGCCAAAAATCTCTTGAACTTCTTTTTTCTGGGCATTGTTCATCAGTCTTGCCCCCACAAACGGTGGGTTGCCCATGATATAATCCAGTTCATGCTTGGGCACCACGCTCTCCCAATCCATCCGCAGGGCGTTGCCCTCCACGATGTTGGCGTAGGATTTCAGCGGCAGGAAATCCAAAGACATATGGATGATGTCCTCAGTCTCCTTCATCATCTGGCTCTCCGCGATCCACAGGGCCGTCTTGGCCACGGTCACGGCGAAGTCGTTGATCTCGATGCCGTAGAACTGGCCGATGGAGACCTCAATGGGGTTGGTGAAATCCCCCATGGTGATCTGGTCGGAGAGGGACCGCAGGGCCTCGTTTTCCAGCTTGCGCAGGGAGATATAGGTCTCCGTCAGGAAGTTGCCCGAGCCACAGGCCGGGTCTAGGAATTTCAGGCCCGCCAGCTTATGCTGGAACTCCTTCAGGCGGCGTTTCCGGGTGGTCTCCACCGCCACAGCCTGAATCTCCGCCAGCTCCCCTTTCAAGTCCTCCAGAAACAGCGGGTCAATGACCTTGTGGATATTCTCGATGCTGGTATAGTGCATCCCGCCGGAGCGCCGGGTCTCCGGGTTCAGGGTGCTCTCAAACACAGCGCCGAAGATGGTGGGACTGATGGAGGACCAGTCAAAATCCGCGCTGGCCCGCTGGAGGATCAGTTCCACAATGGTCTCGTCCAGCCGGGGAATAATAATATGCTCATCGGCAAACAGCCCGCCGTTGACATAGGGAAAGGAAGCCAGATCATCGTCCATATAGGGGTCCCGGTCCTCCGGCCTGGTATCCAGCACCTGGAACAGATCCATCAGGGCACGGCGGGCGTCGCTCTGGTGGCGCTGCATATAGTCGTGAAATTTGCCGTGGCCCCCGAAAATCTCCGCGTCCTCGGCGTACAGGCAGAACACCAGCCGGACGCACAGGGCGTTCAGGCTCTTCAGCGTCTCCGGGGATTCCGGGTCCTTGTACTGCTTCAAAAGCGTATCGTACAGGGCACCCACGATCTCACCGGCCTGTAAGGAGATCTCCATCTCCTTTTTGATGTTTTCATCCCCGGTGTCCACCAGGAAATTCAGGCGGTGATATTCCTTCTCCAGGTCGGCCAGGGCCACAACTTCCGGCTCGTCATTAGGGCGGTTCATGTCGTGGACGTGGAACTCCCGGAAATTGCACACCACGATCCACCGGGGGTTCCTGTCGTGGGGCAGATAGCCCGCGTAACGGCGGGCCTGCTGATAGGGCGTCAGCATGGAGCCATCGGACTGCTTGTAGCCCCGCCGCAGGTCGATGTCCGCCCCCTTTTGCTCAATGAGGACACGGGTATCCTTGATATATCCGTCAATAAAGCTGACATGGTCCAGCTTCACAGGACACTCAAACTCAATGGCCTTCTCCGGCTCCGCCACACCGTAGACATTCCGAAGCAGGTCGATCCAGAAACGCTGGGTCTCCTGCTTCTCGTCGCCCCGGCCTGCCCAATAGGCTGTAAACTCCTTCGCCGCTGCCCTCTGCTGCACATCTGTCATGACTTCCGATCCTCCTGAGTGCTGATTTACTGTTTTTATTAAGCATAGCATAGACCGGTTCATATTTCCAGCCGCTGCATCAGATTCTCCTGCCGCCGGTTGGACAGAAAAAGTCCCCTCCGTTGGGAGGGGACTTTTTTACATCACCATTTGGAAGAACTGCCAAATCAGCTTGCCGCCGTAGAAAATAATAATAATACCGCAGACAATGTTGATGACCCGCAGGATCTTGTCGTTGAAGCGGGCGGAGAAGAGGGAGATCAGCACCGTGATGCCGAAGAACCACAGGAAGGAGGCGGTGGAGGAACCCAGAATCAGCTGGGTGCTCACCCCGCCGGGGTTGCCCGCCCGGAAGCCGCCGAACAGCATGGTACCGTCGATAATGGCCTGGGGATTGAACCAGGTGACCACGCAGGCCTTGGCCGCCACCTTGGGCAGGGAGATATTTACGTCCACATTGTTGTCCATGGTGGGCTTATCCCGCAGCAGACTGATACCAATCCAAATCACGATGGCGCCGCCCACCAGCAGAATGACCATTTGCAGCCAGGTGAAGTGTTCCATCAGCGCGCCGATGCCAAAGAAGCAGGCCAGCGCCAGGGTCACATCGAAGAATACCACGATGAGGGCAGTCAGCAGCGCCTTGTGCCGGGGCTGAGTCAGAGCTGAATTGATGACGAACAGGTTCTGCATTCCGATGGGGGCCACATAGGCCAGGCCAATGCCAAGACCGGTCAAATAGGGCGGCATGGAAATTCCTCCTAAAAAATACTTTTCATTTTTACAACCTGGTAGTATTATAGTACCTATCTTATCCCAACGCAAGAACGCAGAAATTTCGTACCAGGTAAGGAGGAACTGACCTGTGGAACATGAAAACTGTCCCTGCATGGATACCTGCCCTCTGAACCACGCCCTGTCCCTTATCGGCGGCAAGTGGAAGATGCAGATCCTGTGCTCCCTGTATAATAATGGCCCCACCCGGTACAACCAGCTGAAAAAGACCCTGGACGGGGTATCCAACACTGTGCTGGCCAATGCCCTTAGGGAGCTGGAGGAGGACAAGCTGGTCACCCGGACAGAGTATCTGGAGGTACCGGTGCGGGTGGAATACAGCATCACAGAGCCCTGCAAACAGCTGATCCCCATTCTGGATCAGTTGGGTAACTGGAGCATCTCCCTCTAAATGCAAAAAAGCCGCGGGCAAAGCCCGCGGCTGGATCAAAACTCAGTCTTTGTGGGTCATATTGAACTTGACCCGGTTCCAGAAGGTATCCTTCTCGTATCCCTTGGAGACCCGGAACTTCCATTCCGCGTCCCTGGCCTGCCTGCGGCAAACCCGCTCGGCAGAACTCATCCGGTCCTCGGGGGGCAAAGTCTGGCTCATCTTGATCTGCAAACCAGCAAACCCGAACATACTGTACTCCTTTCTCAGTCGCACCAGTAACAGGGATTCCTTCTGGCTTAAACATACCAGAGCGGTATCCAAAAGTCAACCGTTGAAAACCACCCAGAAACGCCGTTTAACGGCGGTTAGGAGAATCTATATGGCTAAAACATTGGTATTGGCGGAAAAGCCCTCGGTAGCGCGGGAATTGGCCCGTATGTTGGGCTGCAAAAAGTCCGGCGAGGGCTTTCTGGAGGGGGAGCGCTACATTGTCACCTGGGCCCTGGGCCATCTGGTGGAGCTGGCACCCCCGGAGGACTATGACAAGGCTTGGGCCAAGTGGGATATGCTTACTCTGCCCATGCTGCCCGACAGAATGAAAACGGTGGTCATTCCTCAGTCCGGGCGGCAGTTCCGGGCGGTACAGGCCCAGATGCGCCGTGGCGACGTCAGCGATCTGGTCATCGCCACCGACGCCGGCCGTGAGGGAGAATTGGTAGCCCGGTGGATCATGGAGAAGGCGGGCTGGAAGAAGCCGGCCAAACGGCTGTGGATCTCCTCCCAGACTGATAAGGCCATCAAGGAGGGCTTTGCCCACCTGCGCCCCGCCGCCGACTACGACAACCTGTACCACTCCGCCCGGGCCCGCAGCGTGGCCGACTGGGTGGTGGGCCTCAATGTCACCCGGGCTCTCACCTGCAAGTACAACGCTCAGCTGTCCGCCGGACGGGTCCAGACCCCCACCCTGGCCCTCATTGTGGACCGTGAGGAGGAGATCCGCAAGTTCCAACCCAAGGAATTTTATACCGTTTCCGTGAAGCTAAATGGCTTCACAGCAACATGGCGTGATAAAAACGGACAGGCCCGTATTTTCAGCAAGGAGCAAGCAGATTCCCTTGTCAATAAACTGGCTGGAAAGACCGCTGTGCTGACCGAAATCAAGCGCACCTGGAAGCAAACACCTCCGCCCGCTGCCTACGACCTGACCGAGCTGCAGCGGGATGCGAACAAAAAGTACGCCTACTCCGCCAAGGAGACCCTGTCCGTCATGCAGAACCTCTATGAGGTCCACAAGATCCTCACCTACCCCCGCACCGACTCCCGCTATATCTCCGACGATGTGGTACCCACCCTGCCTGAGCGGCTGCGCAGCGTGATGATCGACGAATACGCTCCCCTGGCCCGGCAGATCATGAGCCATCGTCCCCTTCAGACCCGCTATCTGGTAAACAACGCCAAGGTGAGCGACCACCATGCCATCATCCCCACCGAGGAGCAGGTGGACCTGTGGCGGCTGTCCGGGCCCGAGCGCAACATCTTCGACCTGGTGGCACGCCGATTTTTGGCGGTGCTGCTGCCCCCCTTCGAGTATGAGGAGGTCTCCCTCAAGCTGACCATCGACGGCGAGACCTTCCACGCCCGAGGCAAAATCGTGAAGGAGCCGGGCTGGAAGGCGGCCTATGATCGTTCCTTCGACCTGGAGGAGCCCGAGGATGAAGAGGAGCGGGAACAGTCTCTGCCCGACCTGCGCCAGGGGGACAAGCTGCCTGTGCTGTCCGTCCGGGCCAATGTGGGCAAGACCGCACCTCCCAAGCGGTACACCGAGGCCACCCTGCTCACCGCCATGGAGCACCCTGCCGCTCAGGTACAGGACCGGGACCAGAGTAAGATTCTGGAGGAAACCGGCGGCCTGGGCACCCCCGCCACCCGGGCAGATATCATTGAAAAGCTGTTCTCCGCTTTCTATATCGAGCGCCGGGGCAAGGAGTTGGTACCCACCTCCAAGGGGGTCCAAGTGGTAGGCCTGGCCCCTTCCGACCTGCGCTCGGCCTCTCTCACCGCCCAGTGGGAAAAGCGGCTGGGAGACATCGCCCAGGGCAAGGAGAAGGAGGATGCCTTCGTGGGCGAAATGAAGGGCTACGCCTCCCATCTGGTGGCCGAAGTGAAGGCCAGCGACGCCACCTATACCCACGACAATGTGACCCGTGAGAAGTGCCCTGACTGTGGCAAATTCCTGCTCAGCGTCAAGGGTAAACGGGGCAAGATGCTGGTGTGTCCCGACCGGGAATGCGGCTACCGCCGCTCGGTCACCCAGACCACCAACGCCCGCTGCCCCAACTGTCACAAGAAGATGGAGCTGCGGGGCGAGGGAGACAAGCAGCTCTTCGCCTGCGTGTGCGGCTACCGGGAACGGCTCAGCGACTTCAAGAAACGGCGGGAGACCAAATCCGCCGGTAAGGGAGATGTGCGCCGCTATCTCCAGCAGCAGGAACAGCAGAAGGACAGCGGCAACTCCGCCATGGCCGAGCAGCTGAAAAAGTGGCTGGAACAGAACAAATAAGAGAGAATTAGAGAGAGAAAAGAGGGATTTCTATGGATGTAATCGTATCCTTCATCAACTGGCTGGACGACTTTATCTGGGGTATCCCCATGATCGTGCTGCTCTTCGGCACCCACCTGTTTATGACGGCACGCACCGGCTTCATCCAGCGCAAAACCTTTACGGGCATTCGCCTGTCAGTGACCCGTGACCCCGACTCCCCCGGAGACGTGAGTCAGTTTCAGGCCCTCACAACCGCTCTGGCCTCCACCATCGGCACCGGCAACATCATCGGTGTGGGCACCGCCATTTTCCTGGGCGGCCCCGGCGCGGTGTTCTGGTGCTGGATCGCCGGCATCTTCGGTATTGCCACCAAGTACGCCGAGTCCCTCATCGCCGTAAAGTACCGGGTCCGCACCCCTGACGGTAAAATGCAGGGCGGCGCCATGTACGCGCTGGAGCGGGGCCTGGGCCTGAAATGGCTGGGCGTGCTCTTTGCCGCCCTGGCTGCGCTGGCCTCCTTCGGCATCGGCTGCGGCACCCAGATTAACGCCATTGCCGAGGTCATTGAGAACAACATCCCCCTGCCCATTCCGCCCATCGTGGTAGGCATTGTAGGCGGCCTGCTCACCGCCATCGTTATCATTGGCGGCATCAACTCCATTGCCAGCGTCTGTGAAAAACTGGTACCCTTCATGGCCGCCTTCTATGTACTGGGCTGTATCATCATCCTTGGCTTCAATTACGACTTCATCCTCCCCGCCATCGGCGCCATTGTTCGTCTGGCCTTCACCCCCGGCGCGGTGGCCGGCGGTCTGGTGGGTCAGGGTCTGATGATCGCCATGCGCTTCGGCGTGGCCCGCGGCCTGTTCTCCAACGAGTCCGGCATGGGCTCCGCCCCCTTGGTGGCCTCCGCGGCCCAGACCCGCAATCCGGTGCGTCAGGCCCTGGTGTCCGCCACCGGCACCTTTTGGGACACGGTGGTGGTGTGCCTCATGACCGGCCTGGTGCTGGTATCCACCATTATGAAAAATCCCGCCATCAACATGGCCGACATCACCGACGGCGGCAAGCTGACCACCCTGGCCTTCTCCCAGATCCCCGTACTGGGACCGGTAATTCTGGTGGTGGGTATCATCACGTTTGCCTGGTCCACCATCCTGGGCTGGTCCTACTACGGCGAACGGTGCGCCCAGTATTTGTGGGGCAAGAAGGCCATTCTCCCCTACAAGATTCTCTTTGTAGCCGTTGTGGTGGTGGGCCCCGTGCTGGCTCTGGACCTGGTGTGGACCATTGCTGATATCCTCAACGCCCTCATGGCCATCCCCAACCTGATCGCGGTTCTTTTGCTGTCCGGAGTCATCGCAAAAGAGACGAAATATTACCTGAGCCACCTGGACGAAGTGGACACCACGGAGATCCCCAGCGTAGATAAATAGTTGACAACACTTTTCCACAGTGCTATGATAAGGCCAACAAGTTCATATGCAGTCTTCAGGGCAGGGTGAAATTCCCGATCGGCGGTAAAGTCCGCGAGCGCGTAAGCGCAGGATTTGGTGCAATTCCAAAACCGACAGTTAAAGTCTGGATGGAAGAAGACGCCGGTGGGAATGAATCTTACCCCTGCTTTATATCCGTTTCATTCCGCCCCGTAGATGCTTTCTCAGCGCCCCGAAGTTGCTTCGGGGCGCTTTTTTCGTCCCGAAAAAGGAGGGACAAGCGAATATGAACGACACCGACTATATGGGGCTGGCTATAAAGCTGGCCCAACAGGGTACCGGATGGACCAGCCCCAATCCTCTGGTCGGGGCGGTGCTGGTGAAGGAGGGCCGCATCATTGGCCAGGGCTGGCACCGCCGCTGCGGCGGCCTCCACGCCGAGCGGGAGGCTCTGGCTGCCTGCACAGAGGACCCGACAGGAGCCACCCTGTATGTCACCCTGGAACCCTGCTGCCACCAGGGCCGCCAGCCCCCCTGCACTCAGGCCATTCTGGATGCGAGCATCGCCAAGGTGGTCATCGGCTCCCGGGACCCCAACCCCCTGGTCCACGGCAAGGGAGCGGCCCTGCTGCGGCAAGCCGGGGTAGACGTGGAAGAAGATTTCATGAGGGACCAGTGCGATACCATGAACCCGGTATTCTTCCACTACATCACCCACAAGACTCCCTATGTGGCCATGAAATACGCCATGACCGCCGACGGCAAGATCGCCTGCCATACCGGCCTGTCCCAGTGGGTCACCGGAGAGACCGCCCGGGCTCACGTTCAGACTCTGCGGCACCAGTACCGTGGCATTCTGGCAGGTATTGGTACGGTGCTCCAGGACGACCCCATGCTCACCTGCCGGATGGAGGGCGGCCGCAATCCGGTGCGCATCATCTGCGACTCCCAGCTACGCATCCCCCTCACCTCCAACCTGGTCCGCACCGCCAAGGAGGTGCCCACCATCGTGGCCTGTGCCTCCCCCATGCCTGACAAGCGGGCTGCCCTGGAGGGCCTTGGGATCACAGTACTGGACCTGCCCGGCGCCGACAGCAGAGTGGACCTGCCCGCCCTGATGACAGAGCTGGGAAAACGGGAGATTGACGGCATCCTGCTGGAGGGGGGTGGCGGACTCAATGAGTCCATGCTGCGGCAGAGACTGGTACAGAAAGTATACTGTTATCTGGCTCCCAAGCTGTTCGGCGGAGCGGAGGCCAAAAGCCCGGTGGAGGGCCGGGGAGTGGGCCGCCCGGAGGACTGCTGGCAGCTCTCTTCCCCCACCTGCACCCCCATGGGCGAGGACCTGCTGCTGGAATACGAGGTGATACAGAATGTTCACAGGAATCATTGAAGAACTGGGTACCATCCGCAAGGTGGGGCCGGGCAGTCTGGAATTGGCCGCCCACACCGTGCTGGAGGGCACCAAATTGGGTGACTCCATCGCGGTAAACGGGGTGTGCCTGACGGTAACCGCCCTCTCCCCCGCTGGTTTTACCGCCGACGTGATGCCGGAAACCTTCCGGCGCACTGGGTTGGGCGGACTGCATCCCGGCTCCCAGGTCAATCTGGAGCGGGCCATGGCGGCAGATGGACGTTTTGGTGGCCACATCGTCACCGGCCACATTGACGGTACCGGCACCGTAACCTCTCTGCGTCGGGAGGGCAATGCGGTGTGGGTCACCATCTCCGCCGCCCCGGAACTGCTCTCCGGTATTGTGGAGAAGGGCTCCATCGCCATTGACGGCATCAGCCTGACGGTAGCCGCCGTCACTGACCGGGATTTCTCCGTCTCCATCATCCCCCACACCGGGGCCCAGACCACCCTGCTGGACCGGAAGGCGGGAGACACCGTCAACCTGGAGACCGATATTTTGGGAAAGTACGTGGCCAGACTGCTGGGCCGGGAGGCACCCAAGCCCTCCGGCATCACCATGGAATTTCTGGCTCAACACGGATTTTAAAGGAGGATACATACCATGGGATTTGCCACCATTGAGGAGGCCCTGGAGGAGCTGCGGGCCGGACACCTCATCATGTGCATCGACGACCCGGACCGGGAAAATGAGGGCGATCTGATCTGCGCCGCCCAGTTTGCCACCACCGAGAACGTAAACTTTATGGCAGTCCATGCCAAGGGCCTGATCTGCACCCCCATGTCGGAGGCTGTGGCCGCCCGGCTGGGGCTGGAGCAGATGGTAAAGGTAAACACCGATAACCATCAGACCGCCTTTACCGTGTCCATCGATCATGTGGACACTACCACCGGCATCTCTGCCGAGGAGCGGGGGTTCACCTGCCGCCGGTGCGCCGCTCCCGACGCCAGGCCGGAGGAGTTCCGGCGACCCGGCCATGTGTTCCCCCTGGTGGCCCGCCGGGGCGGGGTGCTGGCCCGCAACGGTCACACCGAGGCCACGGTAGACCTGTGCCGCCACGCAGGCCTTGCCGAGTGCGGCCTGTGCTGCGAGATCATGCGGGAGGACGGCACCATGATGCGCACCACCGAGCTGCTGGAAAATGCCGCCGCCTGGGGTATCAAGGTCATCACCATCAAGGATCTCCAGGACTACTGCCGCCTCCACGACAAGCACGTGGTCCGGGAGGCGGTGGCCAAAATGCCCACCAAATACGGTGACTTCACCATCTACGGCTACACCAACGACCTCACCGGCGAAAGCCATGTGGCTCTGGTCAAAGGCGATATTGGGGACGGCATGGGGGTGCTGTGCCGGGTCCACTCCGAGTGCCTTACCGGCGACGTGTTTGGCTCCCAGCGGTGCGACTGCGGCCAGCAGCTGGCCGCTGCCATGGAGCGCATCGAAAAAGAGGGCCGGGGCGTGGTGCTCTATATGCGGCAGGAGGGCCGGGGCATCGGTCTCATCAACAAGCTGAAAACCTACACCCTCCAGGAGCAGGGCTATGACACGGTGGAGGCCAACATCAAACTGGGCTTCGCCCCCGACCTGCGGGAGTACTGGATCGGGGCGCAGATTCTCCGGGATCTGGGGATCAAGGAACTGCGGCTGCTCACCAACAACCCGGACAAGATCTACGGTCTGTCCGGCTTTGGCCTGGAGATCACCGAACGCGTTCCAATCGAGATCGCGCCCCAGGAACACGACCATTTCTATCTGTGGACCAAACGTGAAAAAATGGGCCACCTGCTGGAGCAGGTGACCGACGACGATAAGATTCAGGGAGGTATTTGACATGAACATTCTGGAAGGAAAACTGATCGGCAGCGAAAGCCTGCACATCGCCATTGTGGCGTCCCGATTCAACGAGTTTATCGTGAGCAAGCTGCTCTCCGGCGCAGAGGACGGCCTGGTACGTCACGGCATTCCCACCGAGAACATTGACGTTGCCTGGGTACCCGGTGCCTTTGAGATTCCGGTAGCTGCCCTCCACCTGGCCCAGAGCGGCAAGTATGACGCGGTAATCTGCCTGGGCGCTGTCATCCGTGGTTCCACCTCCCACTACGACTATGTGTGCGCCGAGGTGTCCAAGGGCGTGGCTCAGGCCTCTCTCCAGACCGGCAAGCCGGTGCTCTTCGGGGTGCTCACCACCGACACCATTGAGCAGGCCATTGAGCGTGCCGGCACCAAGGCAGGCAACAAGGGCTACGACTGCGCCCTGTCCGCCATCGAGATGGTCAATCTCTTCAGCAAACTGGGCTGAAACAGGACTAAAAGGGGCTGCTGCATTTTGCAGCAGCCCCTTTTTAACGCAGCAGCACTGCCATATCATCCGGCAGAGGTGCGGTCCAGTGGAGAGCCGCCCCGGTGATGGGATGGGTCAGAAAGAGCTCTGATGAGTGGAGGGCTGGCCGGGCAATGAGACCCTTGTCCTCCCTGCCGTAGAGGAAGTCGCCGGTGAGAGGACAGCCCAGCCATGCCATGTGGACCCGGATCTGATGGGTGCGGCCCGTCTCCAGAATGAGCTCTACCAGGGTCCGGTTCCCTGTCTGTTCTACTACCCGGTAGCAGGTGGCCGCAGGCTGGCCCGCCGGGTCCACCTGACGCTGGATCAGAGAACCAGGGACCCGCCCGATGGGGACCTCCACCCTCCCCTGTTCCGGCACCGGTACCCCGTCGCACACCGCCAGATAGATCCGCCGAAAGGCAGCCGTATGGAGCTGCTCCTTCAGCCGCTCCTGGGCCAACGGGTGTTTGGCAATCACCATCAGGCCGGAGGTACCCCTGTCCAGCCGATGGACCGGATGGACCCCCGCCGGTTCTCCCTTCTGCTGGTAGTAATAAGCTACATAGTTGCACAGGGTCTCTCTGCCGTTGCCTGCTCCAGGATGAACCGGTACACCGGGGGCCTTGTTGACCACCAGCAGGTCCTGGTCCTCATAGACCACATCCACCGGCCCAGGCGTGGGGGCCACAGCCTCAGGCCGCTCCGGATCGTCCACCCGCACCGAGAGAACCTGTCCCGCCGCTGCCCGCTGGCCGGTGATAGCCCGGACGCCATCCAGCAGGATGCCGTCCTCCAACCATTTGATCCGTTTGATCACAGTACCTGACAGTCCCAGCTCCCGGCGGAGCAAGGTGTCGATCTTCTCTCCATCCCATGCCGAGGCCACCGTCAGTATCAGCCGCCGTCCATCCTGTTGGGGCATTGTGTCCCCCTCCTCTCTTTTTTGAGTATAGCATGGCAGGCTATGCTTTTCAAATTGAGCTTTTTCATGTATAATAGTCAGATAAGCAAGTGATACTTGGGTAGCACCACTGCACCTTTCCAGGAAGCGAGGCGCCGTCTATGGCAGAAAAACTGGGCATCTACATCCACATTCCCTTTTGCCGCAGCAAATGCGACTATTGCGACTTCTACTCTCTGGCCGGGCAAGAGGGACGGATGGACGACTACCAGAAGGCCTTACTGGCCCATCTCAAGGAAACCGCCCCTCAGGCCAGAGGCTGGCAAATCGATACTGTCTACTTTGGAGGCGGCACACCCAGCTTTTATGGAGAAAAGCGGCTGCGGGAGCTGCTGCGGTTGATCGGCAAACGCTTTGATCTGGCTAAGGACGCGGAAATTACCGTGGAGTGCAATCCGGACAGTGTGGATCTGAAAATGCTCCAGGCCCTCCGTCGGGCTGGGGTCAACCGGCTCTCCCTGGGCGTTCAGTCCGCCTGTGACCAGGCCCTTCAGAGCCTTCACCGCCCCCATACCTTTGAACAGGCGGTTCAGGCTGTCACCCTGGCACGGCAGGCTAAGTTCCAGAACCTGAGTCTGGACCTGATCTACGGTCTGCCCGGTCAGGATCTGGCAAGCTGGCAGGACACGGTGGAGCAGGTTCTCACCCTCAAGCCGGAGCACCTGAGCTGCTACGGCCTGAAGGTGGAGTCGGGTACCCCTCTGGACTACCGGGTCTCCCGGGGCGAAAAGCTGCCCGACGATGACGCCCAGGCGGATATGTACCTCTGGACCGTGGAACGGCTGGAAAAAGAGGGCTACCGCCAGTATGAAATCTCCAACTTCGCCCGTTCCGGCTATCAGTCCCGCCATAATCTGAAGTATTGGATGGGCCATCCCTATATTGGCTTTGGCCCCGGCGCTCACTCCGACTTCGGCGGGCGGCGCTACTCCTTTATCCGGGACCTGGAGGGCTATATCTCCGGCGTTTTGGAGGGAGGCGTGGTGATCGACTCCTCCGACTTGATCCCCGCCCGGGAGCGGGGCAGTGAGTACCTCATGCTCCGGCTGCGTACCACCCGGGGCATTGAGGAGTGGGAATACCGCCGAGAGTTCTTCCTGGACTTCGACCCCATCGAGCAGAAGCTGGAGGACTATGAGCGCCACGGTTGGGCGGAGCGCCACGACCGCCGCTGGCATCTGACCCCCAAGGGTTTCCTGGTGTCCAATCAGCTCATTGGAGATCTGCTGGTGATCCAGGAAGAGGCGACCCTGGAGAAAACCCTTCCTCGATTGAAACAAGGCCGTCCCGAGGACGCAGAATAAAGATTTGGGTACAAATACCCCCGCTTGTTTACAAGCGGGGGTATTTGTGTTAACATAACGTATGTATCTTTTCACCCTACCATAGGAGGACAATCATGAAGCACTTCATCCGGCGATGCGCCGCAGCAGGCCTGGCTCTGGCCCTGACGGTCACTGCGGCGTCGGCCTCATACGCCCTGGGCTGGGACCTGCACACAGGACAGGTCCCTCTGTCTCAGGGCGCCACTCTGGGAAAAAACATTTTCTGGAGCGACACCTACTCCGATCTGCGCCACGAGTACTACATCTCTTACAGCCCCAATGAAAATGTAGTGCCCACTGTGGCCTACGGAAACAAGGTACTGGACCGGCTCACCCTGTCCAGCATGGCCAAGAATCTGGAAAACCAGGGGAAGCGGGTAGTTTCCGGCATCAACGGAGACTGGTATGTACTCTCCACCGGCTCTACGGTAGGCCTGCTGGTCACCGATGGCGTGGTGCGGGCCACCCCCTACTACAACAGCTCCTGGGCCATTGGCTTCAACGAGGACGGTACCGCCTTCATCGGTCAGCCCGCCCTCTCCACCACCGTTACCTTTGACGGCGCCACCTATAAATTAAGCGGTGCCATCAACAAGGTCCGCAAGATCACTGCCAGCGACACCAGCGGCGGACTGACCCTGCTCACCTCCGACTTTGCTTCCACCACCCAGAACACCGACCCCGGCGTGGACGTAATCCTCACCCCGGTGGACGACGGCACAGGAGTCTATGCCACTCAGCCCACCATCGGCAAGGAAGTCCAGTACACTGTGGACCAGGTACTGGAGTCCACCGGCAGCATCGCCATCCCAGAGGGCAAGGCCGTCCTCACCATGAATGCCAAGGACAACACCGACATTCTGGCCAAGCTCCGCGCCCTCCAGCCCGGCGATACGGTGACCCTGTCCATCACCAGCACTGATGAGCGCTGGAACTCGGTTACCCAGGCTCTGGGCGGTACTTATAAGATCGTCACTGACGGCAAGGTGGTCTCATCCGGCCTGCCCTCGGAGCGCACCGCCTGGACTGCAGTGGGCGTCAAGGCCGACGGCACCGTGATTTTCTACACTCTGGACGGCAAGCAGTCCGGTTACAGCGTGGGCTGCACTCTGTCCCAGGCGGCTCAGCGCCTGGTAGAACTGGGTTGTGTGGAGGCCGTCGCCATGGACGGCGGCGGCTCTACCACCATCGGCGCTACCTATCCGGACACCAATGGAATGCAGGTGGTCAACCGCCCCTCCGATGGCTCTCAACGCTCCAACAGCACCGCCATCTTCCTGACCACCACCCTTCAGCCCACTGGTGAGCTGGACAGCTACTATGTGACCCCCACCGACTCCATGCTGCTCTCCGGCGCCACAGTTCAGCTCTCCGCCACCGGCCTGGATACCAACTACTATCCCACCACCGGAAACACAGTATCCTGGTCCGTTTCTGACGGCGGCGGAACCGTCAATGAAAGCGGGCTCTTTACCGCCGGCAACAAGAGTGGCTTCTACCAGGTCACTGCAACGGACGGTGAGCACTCGGGCACCGCCTATCTGACCACTGTGGCCACGCCGGACACCATCACCATTTTCAATGAGTCTACCGGCTCCAAAGTCACCTCCCTGAACCTGAATCCCGGCCAGCAGATCGATCTGAAGGCCTCCGCCACCTACCGCACCCTGGCTCTCACCGCCCAGGACACCTGCTTCACCTGGTCTATGGACGCTTCACTGGGCACGGTAGATGCAAACGGTGTACTGACCGCCTCCCAGAACAGCGGCAGCGGCAAGCTCACCGTCTCCGCCGGCGGCAAAAGCGTCACCATTCCCGTGACCATCGCCAGCCATGTCAAGACGCTGGATACCTGTGAGGGCAACCTGTCCTCCTTCCAGAATACCGATACCGCCACCGCCGAGGCAGAAACCGGCCTGGATTTTGTACACAACGGCAGCCAGAGCCTGAAGCTGTCCTATGACGCCACCAGCGGCTCCGCCAGTCTGTCTACCTCCCTCTCCATTCCCGAAGGGGAGAGCTGGCTGGGTATGTGGGTCTACGGCAACGGTTCGGGCAATACCCTGATGGCTACCACCGCTGACCAGGATGGGCAGACCCAGCAATTCCTCCTGACCGCTCTGGACTTCACCGGCTGGAAGTATGTCATGGTTCAGCTGCCCACCGGCGCCTCCTCCCTGTCCAGTCTGGATGTGGTCTATGGCGGCGGTGCGGAGCGGCAAATCGGCTCCATCTGGCTGGATCAGTTGGTCACTGCCAATCAGCAGGTTACTGATAACACCGCCCCCACCGTCTCCGTGTCGGTAAAGGGCACCCAGCTCACTGCCACAGTCAAGGACGATCTGGACCAGACCATCCCCCAGAGCAATGTCACTCTCACCTACGACGGCAAGGTCCTGACCGGCACCTGGAATGAGAGCACCGGTACCCTCACTGCCACTCTGCCTGCCGCCGACAGCGGCTATCATCGGGTCACCGTTACTGCCTCTGATGCCAGCGGCAATCTGGCCCGGGCTTCCGCCGATGTGAAGCCCTCCTCCAGCCGGACCAGCCCCTTCGGCGACATGACCGGCCACTGGGCCGAACCCTATGCCACCTTCCTGTACGACCAGGGCATCTCCCAGGGCACCGGTGGAGCCACTCCCCAGTACGAGCCCAACAAGAACATCTCCAGGGCAGAGTTCTTCGCTCTGGTTGCCCGGTGGATGGATCTGGACCTGGAGCAGTATGCCAATGTGGAGCTGCCCTTTGCCGATGCCGACTCCATTCCCTCCTGGGCTCTCAACGAGATCAAGGCCATGTACAGCCTGGGTATCCTTCAGGGCGCCTCCAGCGGCGGCCAGCTGCTGGCCAATCCCATGTCCACCATCACCCGGGCAGAGGCCATCACCATTCTGGGCCGCACTCAGGCCAAGGGATACACCGCCAACGATCTAACCTTTGACGACGCCGGTCAGGTCCCCTCCTGGGCCCTCTCCTACACACAGATTCTGGTCACCCAGGGCGTAGTCAGCGGCAACAACAATCTGATCCGCCCCTCCGACTCCATCACCCGGGGCGAGGTGGCCAAGCTGCTGTACGCCATGCTGTAATATGAAACAGGCAAGAAAAAAGTGCGCTGACGCGCACTTTTTTCTTGCCTTTATTCTGTTTTGGGCAACCGTCCATACAGTTCCATCTGACGGTGGAGTTTGGCCGCCAGTTCCGGGCTGTCAAAGCCCTCCGCCGCCCGCCAGGTCCAGTTGTGGCCCAGGGTGGAGGGGATATTCATCCGGGCCTCCGAACCCAGGCCCAGCACATCCTGGATCTGCACCACGGCGCACCGGCCCACACTGGCCCAAACCGTCCGCATCATGCCCCAGTTCTCCCCCTCCTGCTGGTCCAGGTGGAGATACTCCCGGGCATAGGCCACATCCTCCGGCCGGGCAGTCACCAGCCAGCCCATGGCGGGCTCGTTGTCGTGAGTGCCCACATAGACCACACAGTTGACCGGATAGTTGTGGGGCAGATAGGCCGGTCCCTCCTTATCCCGGCTGTCAAAGGCAAACTCCAGCACCTTCATGCCGGGAAATCCGGTCTCATCCCGGAGCCGGTGGACCGAGGGGGTCAAAAAGCCCAGATCCTCCGCAATAATCTCTTTTTTGCCCAGAGCCCGCTCCACAGCCTGAAACAGTTTAATCCCCGGTCCCTGCCGCCACCGCCCGTTCTGAGCGGTGGGCTCCCCATAGGGGATGGCGTAGTAGGCGTCAAAGCCCCGGAAGTGGTCGATCCGCAGCACATCGTAGATCTCACACTGATAGGCGATGCGGCGCACCCACCAGGAGAAATTGTCCCGCTCCATGTAGTCCCAGTCAAAGAGGGGGTTGCCCCACAGCTGGCCGTCGGCGGAGAAGCCGTCGGGGGGACAGCCCGCCACCTCGGTGGGCCGCCGGTGCTCGTCCAGCTGGAACTGCTCCGGGTGGGCCCACACGTCCACGCTGTCGGCGGAGACATAGATGGGCAGGTCCCCGATGATTCGGATGCCTTTCCCATTGGCGTATTCCTTGAGTGCCTTCCACTGGCGGAAAAAGAGGTACTGCACCCCCCGCCAGAAGGCCAGATCGGCGGCCAGGGCCCGCCGCACCCGGTTGAGGGCCACCCGGTCCCGGTTCTGGATGGCCGGTTCCCAGTCGGTCCAGGGCTCTCCGCCGTTGGCCTCCTTCATAGCCATAAAGAGGGCGTAGTCCTCCAGCCAGAAGGAGTTTTCCTCGCAGAAGGCCCAGTAATCCGCGGTGGGTGCGGCCAGCAGCGCCTTGCAGGCCTTCCGCAGCACCGGATAGCGGTTCTGATACAGCTTGCCGTAATCCACCCGCTGTGGGTCGCTCCCCCAGTCCAGTCCCTCATAGTCCGCCCGGTCCAGCAGGCCGTCGGCCGCCAGGTCGTCCAGATCAATGAGGTAGGGGTTACCGGCAAAGGTGGAAAAGCTCTGATAGGGGGAATCTCCATAGCTGGTGGGACAGATGGGCAGGATCTGCCACAGGGACTGGCCCGCCGCCTGGAGGAAATCCACGAACTGCCGGGCACAGGCGCCCATGGTGCCCACGCCGTAGGGGGATGGCAGCGAAGTGAGGTGCATCAGGATGCCGCCGGTCCGCATAGTTTCACGTCCTTTCCTTCACGCTCTCCCCTTCCAAAAAGGTATAGGGGATCAATTCATGGGCGGGCTTCGCTCCGTCCTGAATCTGGTGGATCAGCAGATCCACGCTCCGCTCCGCCAGCCGCTGGGCGTCCTGGCGAACGGTGGTGAGCCGGGGCACCGCGTACCGCCCCAGCACAATGCCGTCGTAGCCCAATATAGAGATATCCTCCGGCACCCGCAGCCCCCGGTCATGGAGGGCCCGCATGGCCCCCAGGGCCTGCACGTCGGACATGGCAAACACGGCGGTCATTCCGGGCAGCTTATCCAGCAGCCGCTCCATGGCGGCGTACCCTCCCGACAGATCGAAGCGGGCGGTCTCATATTGGCTCGCCTCGTCCAGAACCAGTCCCCGGTCGGCAAAGGCCTGCCGCACCCCTTCCAGGCGGGCCTGGGCGGCGTCGGACTGCTCCGCCCGGCCGCCCAGGATACCAATGGTCCGGTGGCCCAGTTCCATTAGCCGCTCCACCGCCCGGCGGGCGCCGTCGGTATCGTCGGTGGAGACGCTGGACAGATTGGGCTGGTCCAGCCCGGCCGCCGAGTTGGTCACCAGCACACATGGGATGGTGATACTGTGAAAGCCGGCCCGGAACAGGCTCAGGTTGCTGCCCAGGAAGAGGATGCCCATGGGCCGCCGCTCCCGGCACACCCGGATGGCCTGATCGATCTCATCGTCATCCTCATCGATGTAGTAGATCAAGCTGGGGTATCCGCTGTCCCGGATACGGGTCTGGATACGCTCCACCAAATCGGCAAAGAGCATATTCTGGGTGCCTTTGACGATAAGTGCCACTCCGCTGCTGGCCTGCTGCTTAAGGTGCTTGGCATTGCTGTTGCGCGTAAAATTGTGGGCCTCCACCACCGCCATCACCTTGGCGCGGGCCTCCTCGGATACGTCCGGGCGGTTGTTGAGTACCCGGGAGACGGTACCCACCGCATAGCCGGACAGCTTGGCGATGTCTTTGATGGTCAAAGAAACTCACCTCTTGTCGGTCTGCGTCTTTTTTATCCCTTGACCGCGCCGGCGGCCACGCCCTTGATGATGTGCTTCTGGCAGGACAGATAGAAGATAACCACCGGGATCACGGCCATAATGAGGGCCGCCATAATGGCGCCCATATCCACCCGGCCATAGGAGCCCTTCATATACTGAATGACGATGGAGATGGTCTTATACTTCTTGATGTCCAGGGTCAGGTAGGGCAGCAGGAAGTCGTTCCAGATCCACATGGTCTCCAGAATACCCACGGAGATGTAGGTGGGCTTCATGATGGGGAGCACCACCGAGAAGAAGGTGCGGATGGGAGAACAGCCGTCGATCATGGCGGCCTCCTCGATCTCGATGGGGATGGACTTGACGAAGCCGCAGAACATAAACACCGCCAGTCCCGCGCCAAAGCCCAGGTAGATGATGATAAGGCCCCAGGGGGTACCCAGGCCCAGCCGATCGGTGACCAGGGACAGGGTGAACATGACCATCTGGAAGGGAACCACCATAGAGAACACGCACAGGATGTAGATAGCCTTGGTGACCCTGGTTCGCACCCGGGTGATAAACCAGGCGCACATGGAGGTGCAGATCAGAATGACGAGCACCGAGCCCACGGTGATGAACACCGTCCACCCCACCGCTTTCAGGAAGTCGTACTGGTTGATGGCGGTAGCATAGTTGTCCAGACCAGTAAAGGTGGTCTCATTGGGCAGCTTGAAGGGCTCCAGATTGATGTAGGACTTCTTTTTGAAGGAGTTGAAGAGTACCACCACAACGGGCAGCACATAGAAAATACTGATGAAGGTAAACAGGCCGGTGCCCAGCCGGTTCAGCCGCTTTTTCCGGATCATTACTGCTGCACCTCCTTGGAACGGGTGGCTTTCAGCTGGATCAGGCCGATGGCTACCACCAGGATGAAGAAGACCACGGCCTTTGCCTGGCCCACGCCCTCCCAGCCGGTGCGGCCGTAGAAGGTATTGTAGATGTTCAGCGCCAGCATCTCGGACATCTTGGAGGGTTCGCCGGCGGTGAGGGACAGGTTCTGGTCAAAGAGCTTGAAGCCGTTGACCACCGACAGGAAGGTACAGATGGTGATGGAGGGCATCATCATGGGGATGGTGACCTTAAAGAGGCGCTGGGGACCGCTGGCGCCGTCAATGGCAGCGGCCTCCATCACGTCGCCGGGGATGGACTGGAGACCGGCGATGTAGATGATCATCATATAGCCGATCTGCTGCCAGGCCACCAGGATAATGAGGCCCCAGAAGCCGTACCACTCGTTGAGGTTGAGGGCGGTGGCAAAGGGGGCCAGCAGGCCGTTGAAGATCAGCTGCCAGATGTAGCCCAGCACGATGCCGCCGATCAGATTGGGCATGAAGAACACGGTGCGGAAGATATTGGTGCCCCGCAGCTTCTGGGTCAGGGCCAGGGCGATGGCAAAGGCGATTACATTGATGACCACCAGGGAGACCACCGCGAAGAGGGCCGTATACCAAAAGGAATGGAGGAATACGGGGTCCTGGAAGGCCTTGATGTAGTTGCTCAGGCCCACGAAGGTGGCGTCGGTCACGGTGGTGAACTCACAGAAGGACAGCCAGATACCCATAATGAAGGGCACGATGAAGCCAATGGTGAATGCGATCAGAGTGGGCAGCAAAAAGATGGGAAAATACCGCTTGATTGCCTTTTCCAAAGGATCGACCTCCTCTCTCATTGCTCAGAAAGGCAGAGGCAGCGGGCGGACAGAATGCCCGCCCGCTGCCGGTTCAGCAGTTATTTTTGGGGGTCAGTCTCAGCCGTTGACGGCGGCAGCCTCGGAGGCCCAGCCACCCACGAAGGCGGATACCACGGCGTCCCACTTGGCATCGGTCTGGTCAGCGGCATAGGCGGTCAGCGCGGAGCCCACGCCGTTCTTCCACTCCTCGGAGGGCATGGTGGAGAAGTTCCAGGACACGGACTCATAGCCGTCGGCCACATACTGGTTGCCGATGTTGACCAGGGGATTGGTGGACTCCAGGTTGCCCTTGAAGGGGATCACGAAGCCCATACCGGCCTGGCCGGAGGGCATGGCGCCCTCGCCGCCGCACATGGCCTTGGTGCCGGTCTCGGAGGTGACGCACCAATACATGAAGTCCAGGGTGGCCTGGATGTCAGCCTCGGAGGCCTTGGCGTTGACGCACCAGTAGTTCTCAGTACCGGTACACAGGCCCTGCTTCTCTTCGCCTTCCACACCGATGTAGATGGGCAGCATACCCAGGTTGTCGTCGCCCAGCTCGGCCACGTCGTTGTAAGCCCAGGTGCCGTTCTGATAGAACACGGCCTGACCGGTCACAAACTCGGCCACGGCGTCGTCGCCGGTCTTGGTGGACAGCAGCGCAGGCTCACAGGTAGCGTTGTTGATGTACAGATCCCAGATCTGGCGGTAGTTGTCCAGGTAGGTACCCTTGATGGCGTCGGTGTTGTCGATGCCGTCGGCCTTGTACTCATAGTAGATGGGCAGGTTGGCCAGGTGGGTCTTGAAGCGCCAGTCGGAGGAGCCGTCCATACCGGCGGAGGTGAAGGCGGAGAAGCCCAGCTCGTCCTTGCGGGCGGTGATGTCCTCGGCCACCTTCTTCAGGTCGTCAAAGCTCTTGATGTCATCGGCGGTGTAGCCGGCCTGCTCCAGCAGGGCCTTATTGTAGATGATGCCGTAGGTCTCGATGACGTAGCCGATGCCGGCCATCTTGTCCCCGTCCATCAGGGCGAACTCGTCGCTGGACAGCTCGCCGGCCACGGCGGAGCCGGTCAGATCATAGCAGTAATCCTTCCAGGCGGCCAGACCCACAGGGCCGTTGACCTGGAACAGGGTGGGGGCGTCGGTCTTGGCCATCTCGGACTTCAGGGTGGTCTCGTAGTTGCCGGAGGCGGCGGTGAGGACGGTGACCTCCACGCCGGTCTCAGCGGTGTAGAGCTCGGCAAGTTCCTGCCACTGGGCGTCCTGCTCAGGCTTGAAGTTCAGGTAATAGACCTTGCCGCCGGTGGCGTCGCCGCCGCCGCTGGGGGAGGAGTCGCCGGAGGGGGTGGTGTCGCCGCCGCCGCAGCCGGCCAGCATACCGGCCACCATGGTACCGGTCAACGCAAGCGCAAACAGACGTTTCTTCATTCTAAGTTCCTCCTGTCACAGTTGATTCGTGTCTCGGCTGGAAACGTTTCATGGAAACGTTTCCAGCTCCCTGTGATTGAATCTTACTCCTTCCCGCTTCCATTTTCAAGCATCTTTTTGTCAAACTCCCCAATTTCAGCTTTGCGCTTAATTTATACGCTGTTATTTTGTACAATATGCCAAATCACAAAACCGTTTAGTCCAATTTAAGCAGCTCCATAAGCTTGTCACACCGGTTGTCCTCGGGATGTTCTAATACATGGAGGGCCAGCTTCCGCTGGGCCGCGCCGATCTCCCTGCCCTTTAGACCAAGGGCCGCCAGCTCCCCGCCGGACAGGGCCAGCCGCCGCAGAACCTCCTCCTCCGGGTGGCGCACCCCCCGGCGCAGGGCCCGCTCCACCGGCAGACATTCGATGGGAAATCCGGTGGCGGCGCAGAACCCCCGCCACCGGGGGATGGGTTGGGGAGGCAGCTCCCTCAGACAGGACAGATCAGGGCAGCTGCATACCGGCCACAGGTGGGACAGCAGTCCCCAGCGGAGCAGCTCCCCCGCCCGCTCCGGGTGAGGTGAGAGGAGGATTTTCTCCAGCTCCGCCTTGATCCGTTCCCCTGACACCCGGGCCATCCGCCCGGCATTCCGCTGGATCGCTTTCTCGGTCTCCGGCTCGATGACAAACCCCAGTTGAGCGGCAAAGCGCACCGCCCGCAGCATTCTCAGCGCATCCTCAGAGAACCGCCGGTCCGGCTCCCCCACACACCGGATGATCCCGACTTTCAAATCATCCCGTCCGTCAAAGGGGTCGATAACCTCCCCTTCCGGGCCCAGGGCCATGGCGTTGATGGTAAAATCCCGCCGGGCCAGGTCCTGGGTGAGGCCCGCGTCAAACGTCACCCCGTCCGGGTGCCGTCCGTCGGCATACCCTCCCTCCCGGCGGAAGGTGGTCACCTCCACCGGGCCGTCCTCCGTCAGGACGGTGACGGTGCCATGCTGTATCCCCGTGGGGACGGTATGCTCAAACAGCCCCATTACCTGCTCCGGATAGGCGGAGGTACACACGTCGTAGTCTCCCGGCGTGCGGCCCAGCAGCAGATCCCGAACGCAGCCCCCCACCGGATGGGCAGCACAGCCTGCCTTCCGCAGGATATCCAAGCAATGCTGCACGCCTTCCGGAATCGGCCACTTCTTCATTTTCTCCACCTCCCCCGGTATGTTTGGCTTGCTATTTACCTATAATGGATTATAATATAGTGTTGAACTTTTATCATTATAATCTGTAGAAAAGGGTGTGTAAACCCCATGACCAATCCCAACATTCACGACTATCTGACGCCTGGCCGCAAGGCTCACCTGATCGGCATCGGCGGCGTTTCCATGTCTCCTCTGGCCGAGGTGCTCCACAAAATGGGGGTCGAGATTACCGGCTCGGATATGAACGACAGCGCCACCGTGGAGCATCTGCGCTCTCTGGGCATCCCCGTGGCCATCGGCCACCGGGCGGAAAACGTGGCGGGCGCCGACCTTATCATCCGCACCGCCGCCGTCCACGACGACAATCCGGAGGTCGCCCAGGCCCACGCGCTGAACATCCCTGTTTTTGAGCGTGCTCAGGCCTGGGGTTCCATTATGAGGGGCTATAAAAATGCTCTGTGCATCTCGGGCACCCACGGCAAGACTACCACCACCTCTATGTGCACCCACATCATCATGGCAGCTCAGATGGACCCCACTGTCATGATCGGCGGCACCCTGCCCCTGCTGGGTGCCGGTTACCGGGTGGGCCACGGGGACACCATTATTCTGGAGAGCTGCGAGTACTGCAACTCCTTTCTCTCCTTCTTCCCCACTGTGGCAGTCATCCTCAACATTGAGGCCGATCACCTGGACTTCTTCAAAGACCTGGACGATGTGGAGCACTCCTTCCGGGCCTTTGCCGACCGGGTGCCGGAAAACGGCCTGATCGTGGCCAACGCCGACGACGCCAACACCATGCACACGTTGGAAGGCGAAACCCGCCCTGTTCTCACCTTCGGTCTGGAGGAAGGCGATGTCCACGCCGCTAACCTGACCTGGAGTCGGGGGCTGCCCACCTTTGACATCATCTATCGCGGCGAAGTCTTTACCCGGGTAGGCCTGCGGGTCCCCGGAGAACACAACGTGAAAAACGCCCTGGCTGCGGCAGCCGCTGCCATCGCCCTGGCTGTCTCCCCCAAGGCGGTAAGCGAAGGTCTCAACGCATTCCGGGGCGCCGGCCGCCGCTTTGAGCACAAGGGCACTTACAATGGCGCCGAGGTGTACGACGACTACGCCCATCATCCTGGTGAGCTTCAGGCCCTGCTGGCCGCCGCCCGTACCCTGGGTTATGAGCGGATTATCTGTGCCTTCCAGCCCCACACCTACAGCCGCACCAAAGCCCTGTTCGACGACTTTGTTAAGGTCCTGCGTCAGCCCGATGTCACCCTGCTGGCCGAGATCTATGCCGCCCGTGAAACCAACGATCTGGGCATCTCTTCGCAGGACCTGGCCGACCAGATTCCCGGCAGCATTTACTGCCCCACCCTGGAGGATGTAACCGCCAAACTGAAGGAGTTGGCACAACCCGGTGATCTGATCCTTACCGTAGGCGCCGGCAACATCTATACCGCCGGTGAGGCCCTTCTCCAAAAATGAGCCGTTCTTTCTCTCGCTAAAGCAAAAGAGAAAATTATACCACAAATTTCCGCTGTTGACAAGACTGTTAAAGAGACGTACAATGGTCTTAGTGTCCTGTCCCTTTTGTTCTCTTTTCACAAATATGAATAAGGAGTGGAATCGACATGGAAGAGAAAAAGTACACCTCGATGATCCGTCTGCGGATGTCTGCGAAGGACGCCCACTACGGCGGAAACCTGGTGGATGGCGCCCATATGGTGCATCTGTTCGGCGACGTGGCTACCGAGCTGCTGATCCAGTGTGACGGCGACGAGGGCCTGTTCTGCGCTTACAACAACATTGAGTTCAAGGCGCCTGTGTATGCCGGCGACTTCATCGAGGCCTATGGTGAGATCACTCACATCGGCAATACCTCCCGCAAGATGAAGTTTGAGGCCCGTAAGGTAGCTGTCCCCCGCCCCGACATCAGCGATTCTGCTGCTGATTTCCTGGAGGAGCCCATTGTGGTGGCCATTGCTGAGGGCACCTGCGTGACCCCCAAGAAGTGCCAGCGCAAGGAGCATTGATTCCTGCTTACATGAAAAAAGTCCGCCGCGAAGCATTCTTCGCGGCGGACTTTTTTATTGCGAGGCAGGCGTTCCGCTGCGCTCGGCCAGAATACGGGGGAAGAAACGAAGGAACAGAATGGTGGTAACGGTAGCCGCCACGGCATCGGCAATGGGCTCAGACAGGAAGGTAGCCTCCGCCGACACCAGAGCGGGCAGCAGCAGCAAGCAGGCCAGAAAAACCGTCTTACGGAACAGAGAACAGAACAGCGCCAGCCGCACATGACCCAGGGCGGTGGTCTCGTCCACCAGGGGATACTGGACGGCCAGAGGCAGGATCATAGCGGTAAACACCTTGATATAGCCCACTGAGCGGTCAATCAGTTCCGGATTCTGAGTAAAGAGCCGGACAAACACCGGAGACAGGGTGTAGGTCACCACAGTCATCAGGGCGCAGAAGGTCAGGCACAATCCCACAATGGATTTCATGGCCCGCTTGATCCGGGCGACGTTGCCCGCCCCGTAGTTAAAGCTGATCACCGGCTGAGTACCCAAGGTCAGGCCACCCATGGGCATGGTGATGAGAAGCAGATAGCTCTGCACAATGGTGGCGCAGACCACCAGCTTGTCGCCCAACTCTGGGCCGCCGTAGTGCTGGAGCACTGTGTTGAGGACGATGAGCAGCACGCTGTCGGTGGCAATGATCAGGAAGGGGGACAAGCCAAATGTGACAATCCGCATCATGATCTTCCGGTCAAAGCCGCCCCATCGCAGGGGCACCGGCATCTTTTTCCGCAGCAGAGAGCAGAGCACGAAGGCGCAGGATGCCATCTGGGAGATGACCGTAGCCAGAGCCGCACCCGCCACATCCAACTTTAAAACAAAGATAAAAATGGGGTCCAGCACAATATTGAGCACCGCCCCCAGCATCACTGTGGCCATACCCAGGCCAGAATAGCCTTGGGCGATCAAAAAGCTGTTCATGCCGGTGGCCATCAGGGCAAAGAAGGTGCCGGCGGTGTAGATGGTCAAATAAGTATCCGCATAGCCAAAGGTGGCCGGACTGGCGCCAAACCACTGGAGCAGCTGCCCCTTAAGCAGCAGGAACAGCCCTGTCAACCCCACCGCCAGTACCAACAGCATGAAGAAGCTGTTGGACAGCACCCGGCTGGCCTCCTTGCGGTTCCCCTCCCCCATCCGCATGGCCAGGATAGGCGAGCCGCCCAATCCAACCAGGGATGCAAAGGAACCGAGCAGGGTGACGATCGGTCCGCACACGCCCACTCCCGCCAGGGCCAGATCCCCGATCTGGGGAATATTTCCAATGTAAATGCGGTCTACGATGCTATAGAGTACGCTGACCAGCTGGGCCAGCATGGTGGGAATGGCCAGCTTGCACACCAGGCGAAAAACTGGATCATGCCCCAAATCGTTGGTCCGTTTCATCTCGCTCCTCCTTCAGGCAGTCCACGGCATTATACCTCTTTTTTCTGCGCTCGTAAAGGGGCTATCCTGTCAAATCACTCCACCCGCCGAAGGTTTTAGCACTCTCTTCATATGAGTGCTAAAAATTCACACTCCGTTCATGATTTTTGTTTTACAGGGGACTATACTGAGGACAAACAAAAAGCTGCCCCTTGAAAGGAGTGTTTTTTATGAATGCACAGAAATATACCCAGAAATCTCTGGAGGCCGTCCAGACCGCCCAGAGTCTGGCCACGGAATATGGTA
The DNA here is from genome assembly GCF_002159225.1 of Flavonifractor sp. An91. NCBI lineage: Bacteria > Bacillati > Bacillota > Clostridia > Eubacteriales > Oscillospiraceae > Flavonifractor > Flavonifractor sp. An91. Next base: position 140,783 of record NZ_NFHA01000001.1, read on the forward strand.
ACCAGCAGATCGAGCAGCCTCACCTGCTGCTGGCACTGCTCAGCGACGAGTCCGGCCTGATTCCCCAGCTGTTGGGGAACATGGGTCTCACCGTTCCCTCTTTCACCGCCGCCACCAAGGCGGAGGTGGAAAAACTGCCCCGTGTCTCCGGCTCCGGCCGTGAGCAGGGCAAGATCTATGTGGCTCAGGATGTGGACAAGTGCCTGAATACCGCCGAGTCCATTGCCTCCTCCATGAAGGACGAATATGTCTCGGTGGAGCACCTGCTGCTGGCCCTGATCAACACCGCCAACCGGGAGCTGAAGGAACTCTTCCGTACCTATAACGTCACCAAGGAAGGGGTGCTCCAGGCTCTGACCGCCGTCCGCGGCAATCAGCGGGTCACCTCCGACAACCCGGAGGACACCTACAATGCCCTGAAGAAGTATGGCTCCGACTTGGTGGAGCGGGCCCGGCAAAATAAGCTGGACCCGGTAATCGGCCGTGATGATGAGATCCGCAACGTGATCCGTATTCTGAGCCGCAAGAGCAAAAACAACCCCGTCCTCATCGGTGAACCCGGCGTAGGCAAAACCGCCATCGCCGAGGGCCTGGCCCAGCGTATCGTCAAGGGCGACGTGCCCGGCTCACTGAAGGACAAGACCATCTTCGCTCTGGATATGGGTTCCCTCATTGCGGGTGCCAAGTACCGGGGCGAGTTTGAGGAGCGGCTGAAGGCCGTCCTCAACGAGGTGAAGAAGTCCGAGGGTCGTATCATCCTCTTCATCGATGAGCTGCACACCATTGTGGGCGCCGGCAAGACCGAGGGCGCCATGGACGCCGGCAATCTGCTGAAGCCCATGCTGGCCCGTGGCGAGCTCCACTGCATTGGCGCCACCACCCTCAACGAGTACCGCCAGTATATCGAGAAGGACGCCGCTCTGGAGCGGCGGTTCCAGCCCGTACAGGTCTGCGAGCCCACGGTGGAGGACACCATTGCCATCCTCCGTGGCCTGAAGGAGCGCTATGAGGTGTTCCACGGCGTAAAGATCCAGGACGGCGCCATCATCGCCGCCGCTACCCTGTCCGACCGCTATATCACCGACCGTTTCCTGCCCGATAAGGCCATCGACCTGATCGACGAGGCCTGCGCCATGATCCGCACCGAGATCGACTCCATGCCCACCGAGCTGGACATCATCCAGCGTAAGATCATCCAGCACGAGATCGAGGAGGCCGCCCTGAAGAAGGAGGACGACGCCATCTCCCGTGAGCACCTGGCCGAGATCCAGAAGGAGCTGGCCGAGATGCGGGATGAGTTCAACGCCAAGAAGGCCCAGTGGGAGAACGAGAAGAATGCCATCGGCAAGGTTCAGAAGCTGCGTGAGGACCTGGAGGCTGCCAACGCCGAGCTGGAGAAGGCTCAGCGGCAGTACGACCTGAACAAGGCCGCCGAACTGCAGTACGGCCGCATCCCCGAGCTGCGCAAGCAGCTGGAGGCGGAGGAGGCCATCGCCAACGAAGGCAAAGCCCGTTCCCTGCTGCGGGATAAGGTCACCGAGGAGGAGATTGCCCGTATCATCGAGCGCTGGACCGGCATCCCCGTGGCCAAGCTGATGGAGGGTGAGCGCGAGAAGCTGCTCCACCTGGAAGATATCCTCCACCAGCGTGTAGTGGGCCAGGACGAGGCCGTTCGTCTGGTGTCCGAGGCCATTCTGCGCAGCCGGGCCGGTATCGCCGACCCCAACCGGCCCATCGGCTCCTTCCTGTTCCTGGGCCCCACCGGCGTGGGCAAGACCGAGCTGGCCAAGACCCTGGCCGAGGCCTTGTTTGACTCCGAGAAAAACATGGTGCGTATCGACATGAGCGAGTACATGGAGAAATTCTCTGTGTCCCGTCTGATCGGCGCCCCTCCGGGATATGTGGGCTATGAGGAGGGCGGTCAGCTCACCGAAGCCGTCCGCCGTCACCCCTACTCTGTGGTCCTCTTCGATGAGGTGGAGAAGGCCCATCCCGATGTGTTCAACATCCTGCTCCAGGTGCTGGACGACGGCCGTATCACCGACAGCCAGGGCCGCACCGTGGACTTCAAGAACACCATCATCATCCTGACCTCCAACCTGGGCTCCCAGTATCTGCTGGACGGCATCGACGCCAATGGCGAGATCACTGAGGAGGCCAAGAGCGCTGTACAGGAACTGCTGCGCCACTCCTTCCGGCCCGAGTTCCTCAACCGTCTGGACGAGATCGTGTTCTACAAGCCCCTCACCAAGGACAACATCACCCACATCATCGACCTGCTGGTGAGCGAGCTCAACCGCCGTCTGGAGGAGAAGCAGCTGAAGGTGGTCCTCACCGACGCTGCCAAGCGCTTCATCATCGACAGCGCCTACGATCCTGCTTTCGGTGCCCGTCCCCTGCGCCGCTTTGTGCAGCACGGGGTGGAAACCCTCATCAGCCGGAAGATCATCGCCGACCAGGTGGAACCCGGCGATACCCTTACTGTGGACTGCGCCAATGGCGAACTGACCGTGGAGGCCAAAAGCGTCCTCTCCGGCCAGGTCGTGGACCAGGCCTGATCCTTTCCAACTCCCACCAGCCCCTGAACGGATTTTCCCCCGTTCAGGGGCTTTTTTTGATAAAATTGAGGGGAACATCGTCAGGTATTCCGCTGCTCCATCGTACTGTTGGGTGAAAGGGGGGAAAGGCATGGATACCACCATGGACCGGGACCGGGAGGCCCAGCGGGTGCTGGACCAGTACGGCAAACTGCTGCGCACAGTGGCGGACGCTCTGCTGCCCGGATACCCGGAGGAGGCCGAGGAGTGCGTCCAGGACGCTCTGTGGGCCTATGTGGACGGCATTCAAACGTGGGACCCCACCAGAGGGAGCGAAAAGACCTATCTCTGCGTACTGGTCCGCAGTCGGGCCAAGGACCGCCGCCGCAGGCTGGCCGCCCGGCGGGAGGACTCCCTGGAGGAACACCAGGGGACCCTGTGGGCGGAGGACCACGCCGAGCGCTCCGCCCTTCGGGACGGTGTCCGCCGTGTTCTGGAGGCCTTGGGTCCTGAGGAACGGAGACTCTTTACCCTGCGGTTTCTCTACCAATGGCCCTCCGCAGAGATCGGGAAAACACTGGGGCTGTCCCCCAACGGGGTGGACGCCCGGGTGACCCGCCTGCGCAAGAAGCTGAAGCGGCTGCTGGTCCAACAAGGGCTGGGCTGGGCCGGAAAGGAAGATGCACCATGAAACGCTATCACTGGGATCAACTGCTGGATGAAAACGATCTTATGGATCTCACGGAGGAAGCCATGACCTCTTCAGCGGCACGGCCAATTCCCTGGCGTCGGCTGGGGACCCTGGCGGCCTGTCTGGCCCTGATCCTGTGCCTGACCAACTACCAGGCCCTGGCCACAGGAGTACAAACCCTCATCCGCTATTTCTCCGGGGTGGGAGCAGCAGAGACAGGGGCGGATCTCCGCATCCAGGAGGGCGAGCTGGAATTTGAGCTCAGCGGCCGCACCTATCTCATCTCTGGAGCCTACGCCCGGGACGGCTTTCTCTTTATCCCCCTGGAGGTGGTCTCCCGCTCGGAAGAGCGGCTCAACGGCAGCAACTATCAAAATCTGTACGTCAAGATGGAGGTCTGTCAGGACGGACAGACTCTGGCCGTCAGCAATCCCTTCCTCAGCCTGTCGGACAATGGCTCCTACTCCACGGGACAATATACCGCTCTGACGCGCAAGCGCATCTCCTTCTCTCCGCTGCGGGAGGATCAGTATTTGGGTTGGCGCTACCTGCCGGATGGCTATCAGACCTACGCCCAGGCTGTCTTTACCTATGAGACTCCAAATCCGGACGGCAGCTATACCTTGCGTGTAGAGGACTATCTGACCAACCAGGTCCGGGAGATCGATCTGACCCTGACCCCTCCGGAAGAGATCTCCGCAATCTGTGCGCAGCGCACCGTGGACGAGGTCCGGATCACCGCCCTGGTCTCGGCAGACGGCCGCCGCCTGTCCCTTTATGGCACGATGGCCAAGGCTGAGGAGTGGTGGAAGTCCCTGGTAGAATTACAGGCCGATCCCATCTGTGGGGTCCAGTTCATGGAGGCGGACGGCACCTACCATCAGGGGATCCCCCGCCGTCCGGGCGGCTTGGATGGGGCGGGATACCCCCAGGAGATTCTGCTCACTCAGGACACTGGCCCTATCACCGCCGTGCACATCCAGCGCATCTATTACGCCTATGACGATATGGACGAGGGGCTGGTAAGCCAGTGGGTGGACCTGGACTGGAGCATCCCCCTGCCCTAGCCTCCCAACAAAAAACGACCGCCTTTCGGCGGTCGTTTTTGTATTTACCGTTTTCCGTGGATCAGGGGGGACAGGGGCTTGTAGATCAAAAAGCAGATCACCGCGTCCAGCAGACCCTTCAGCAGGGTAAAAGGAGCATTGAACACCACAAGGCACTCCAGCAGGCCGTTGGTGGAGGGACGGATGGCCTGATACATCCCGATGATAGTATCGATAGGCATAAAGTTGGAGTAAATGGGGTAGGTAATATAGTAGTTCAGGGGGATGGACAGCAGGGCCATGATGATGGCACCCACCAGAGCGCCCAAAATGGCGGTCTTGCGGGACTTGTGGAGCTGGTAGAGCAGGCCGGCCGGGAACACAAAACAGGCACCCAGCAGGAAGTTGCACAGTTCACCGGCACCGCCGGTGGTGGTGATAAGCAGGTGGAGCAGGTTCTTCACCAGGCACACCACCACACCGTACACCGGTCCCAGGCCGAAGGAAGCCAGCAGGGCGGGCAGCTCGGACACATCCATCTTTACAAAGCTGGGGATGATGGGGAGAGAAAACTCCAGGAACATCAGCACAAAGGCCACGGCGGAAAACATGGCCGTCACCGTCACGGCGCGAGCCCCCACCCGCCGCCGGGCGGAAACAGAATTGGTCATAACAAAACACTCCTCATTACCGGATCTGCTGAACCAAACTGCCGTTCAGAGTTCCATGCAATGGGAGCGTGCCAATGTACCACACGTCTTCTTCCATCCAGACTTCGCACATTGTGCGTCACTGTCGGTCCCGGAGTTCCACCGGGTCGGCCAAAACGGCTCGCGGACTTTACCGCCGATCGGGATTTTCACCCTGCCCTGAAGACAGTCATTCAGTTGTCATCCCCTATTATACACATTCCAACACAATTTGCAACTGCTTTCTAAGACAAAAACAAATGTTCGATTTTCATTGACTTCCAATAGGGAATCGTTTACAATATGGGCAGCATCAAACTGCGGAGAGGGGTTGGCTATGAGACGGGACATCAGTTGCTGCTTTACCGGGCATCGGCCGGAAAAGCTGCCCTGGGGTGAGGACGAGCAGGACCCCTCTTGCCTGGAAATCAAGGATAAGCTGGCCGCGTCGGTAGTGCGGGCCTATGAAGCCGGATACCGACATTTTCTGTGCGGCATGGCCCGGGGCGCTGACTTTTACTTCTGTGAGGCTGTGCTTGCTCTGCGGGAGCAGATGCCCGATGTCACGCTGGAAGCGGTTATTCCCTGTGAGGAGCAGGCCGCCCGCTGGAGCGAGCGGGACCGGGACCGGTATTACGCACTGGTGGAAGCCTGCGATGGGGAGACCATGGTGCAGCGCCGCTATGACAAGGGCTGTATGCTCCGCCGTAACCGCTATCTGGTGGATCACGCCGCCCGGCTTATCTCCATCTACAATGGAATGCTGGGGGGCACCATGTATACCATCAGCTACGCCATGAAGCAGGAGCTGGAACTGGATATTATCTATCTGTAAAAATCAGGGCCGGACAAAAGTCCGGCCCTGATTTTTATTACAATTCCTCCCCGGCCCGGTAAGCAAGCACCACATATTCCCAGTGCTCCTCTGCCTCCGGCCGGAGGGCTCCGTGCTTCTCCAGATAATCCGTCACCAGCTCCATCAGCTCCTTACGCTGGGCGGTATCCAGATGGAGGGCCCCAAAGCGGAGCACCCCGTAGTCTTTCAGTTCCTGTTCCTCATAGCGGTACACGTTATCCAGCAAACTGCGGAAGGTGCTGTCCACCAAATTTGCTGCCAGGGCCTCCCGCTCGCCCTGAAAGCCGTCCTTCCGGCCCAGACACAGCCGCAGTCTCACATCCCGCATCTGATAGTAAGTCGTCTTGCTCCCGTCCCGCCGGGTACCCTCCCGGGCCGACACCAATCCTATTTTCACCAGCTTGTTCAAATGGGAATGGGCGGCACTGGGAGACAGCTGCATCCGCTCCGCCACCTCATTGGCGGACAGCGGCCGAGCCACCAGGCGCAGCAGATGGATCATTTCCTGCCGTACCGGGTTGAGCATCACGCGCAGTTGCTTTTTTTCCGCCAGTTCTACCGTATACTCCACCAGTGGGGCCTCCTTTGCCACGAAACCGGTTCACATGATCCTTTGTTATCATGATAACACTTACCGTTTGGTAATGGCAAGAGATTTTAACCCCTCTATCCATTTTTTCTGATTTATGCGGGGCGCATATTCTCCCCTTCGCTGACCACCAGGGTATCTCCCTGGCAGAGTACCGTTCCCCCTTTGGGTACAGCGGTGGTACCGTCCGCCCGGCGGACCAGTACGATGAGCACCTCCGTCGGCAGATCCAGCTCCCGGATGGTGCGGCCAATCCATTCCTTATGCTCCTCCACCGGAAGCTCCCGCAGGCTGATACCGCCGTCGTCCTGATAGATGGGCGTGCTCACCACCAGCAGGTCCCCCGCCTGGACCACGGTGCTGCCGTTGGGGATCAGACTCTCTTCCCCCCGGCGGATGGTAACCACCAGAGCATCGGCAGGCAGATTGCACTCCCCTACCGTCTTTCCCTCCCAGGGGTGTCCCTGCTGGATGCGGAAGCGGGTCAGGTGGAGCTGCCGCTGGTCCTGATAGTCGTTGAAGGTCCGTCCAATGTTGTCCTCTGTATCCACCATATCCAGCTTGCGGGCCACCAGAGGCAGCAGGGAACCCTGAACTGCCACGGACAGCAGGGAGATACAAAAGACAATATGGAACAAATCATAGCCGGTTTCCGCTCCCCCGGCCAGAGCCATAATGGCAAACACAATGGAGGCCGCGCCACGCAGTCCCGCCCAGGACACCAGCAAACACTGACGCAGTTTGCACCGGAAGGGAGCCAGCAGCACAAAGACCGCCAGCGGCCTGGCCACCAGCGTCAGGAACAGGGCGATGGCCACTGCCGGAAGGAGTACGCCGGGCATCTGCGTGGGGTAGGACAGCAGACCCAGCAGGAAAAAAATGATGATCTGGCCCAGACCGGTCAGGCCGTCAAAAAAATGGACCAGGGAGGGCTTATGAGGAATTTTGGCGTTGCCCAGCAGGATCCCTGCCAGATAGGTACCCAGATAGCCGTTGCCTCCCACGGCAGCAGGCAGGGCATAGGCCAACAAGGCGGCTGCCAGCACAAAGATGGAGTCCATGCCGTCCGCCAGATGGACCCGCCGCAGAACGAGCACCGACAGGCCGGCCACCGCCAGACCCAGCGCAACGCCAAATACGATCTGGGAAAAGACCATCCAGATCAGATTGCCGCTCTCCCACACCCCCATCAGCGAGAGGGCAATCATGGTCAGCATATAGGACATGGGATCGTTGCTGCCACTTTCCAGCTCCAGCAGGGAGGCCGTATGGTACCGCAGGCCCAGCTTTTTGGAGCGCAGAATGGAGAACACCGAGGCCGCGTCGGTGGAGCTAATCACCGCGCCGGTGAGGAAGCTGGTCAGGGGCGGAAACCCCAATGCAAAATGGCAGAAGAGGGCGGTAAGCAGAGCGGTCATCGCCACCCCCAGGGTGGACAACACCACCGCCCTGGCCGCTGCCGGTTTGGCGGCTTCCCAGCGGGTGCCGAATCCGCCGTAAAACATAATAAAGATCAGAGCCACCGAACAGATCTGCTCCGCCGCCCGGAAATCATCGAAGGGGATACGCAACAGCCCATCGGAGCCAAACAGCATCCCCAGAGCCATAAAGAGCAGCAGCGCCGGCACTCCGGCCCGCTGAGAGAAGCGGCTGGCCAGAATACAGGCTACCAGCACCACACCGCATAAAATCAACATATATACCATCTATTACCTCCTTTTGCTGCAAAACAGCTCCGGTCCTTCCCGGGCTGGAGCTGTTTCAGGTTCTCCAACTGATATTCCGCTGTTCTCAGGACCGCCGACCGTCGAACCGGGGGTCAAGCGCATCCCGCAGGCCGTCTCCGATACCCGCCAGACAGAGCACCGTGAGAATAATGCACAGGCCCGGCGGCAGCCACACCCAGGGCCGGGCGGTGAGCACCGTCAGGTTACTGGCATACTGGATCATACTGCCCCAGGATGCCTGGGGTGCCCGGATGCCGAAGCCCAGAAAACTAAGGCTGGATTCCGACAGGATGGCCCGCCCCGCCCGCAGGGGGATGGAGCACCACACCGGGGAGATCACATTGGGCAGCACATTTCGCCGCAGGATGGTCCCGGTCCGGGCGCCAAGGGCCCTGGCTGCCAGCACATATTCCCGCTCACGCACTGCCAGGGTATTGCCGTACACCAGCCGGGCAATTCCCGTCCAGCCCAGCAGGCCCAGCACCAGTACGATATTGGTGGCCGACGGACCCACTACCGTCACCAGGCAGAGCACCAGCACGATAGAGGGAAAGGTCTGAAAGATATCAGCCAACCGCATGATCCAGAACTCCCAGGCTCCCCGGCGGTAACCCGCCAGCAGGCCCAGAGGCACACCCAGAGCGGTGCTGATGGCGGCAGAGCTCAGGCCAATGAAGAGGGATACCTGCCCTCCGCTCAGCAGCCGGGCCAGCAGGTCCCGGCCCACGTCATCGGTACCCAGGGGGTGCTGTGCCGATGGCGGAGCCCAGAAACCTGCCTCCAAATCGCTGGCATTGGGCTCCAGACCCAGCAGCGGCGGCAGCAGCAACACCGCAAGGATCTCCAGGCAGAGTATATAAAGACATACCATCGCCCTCCGGTCCGCCCTAAACCGGTCCCAGGGGCTGCGGCCTAAACGTTTTTCCTCCATAGCCCTACCCCTTCCCATAGCGCACCCTGGGGTCCACCAGTCCGTAGACCAGATCCAGGAGCAGGTTGGTTAGGAGCACCGTCAGGGCGATGACCACCGTGACGCCCATCACCACGGGATAGTCCCGGCCGGAGATACCGGAAAACAGAAGGCTGCCCATACCCTGCCAGCCAAAGATCTGCTCCACCACCACGGAGCCACCCAGGATATGAGGAATGTGGCTGAGAATGGTGGTAAGCACCGGGATCATAGAGCCCCGGAAGGCATGGCGTACCATGACCGCCCGTTCAGTGAGTCCCTTGGCATAGGCAGTGCGGATATAGTCCTCTCCCAAAGTCTCCAGGCAGGCGGCCCTGGTCTGCTTCACCAGCTCGCCCACACTGCTCAGGCACACCACCCCTGCCGGGAGGATCAGATGGCGGAGCAGGTCAGCCAGGCTGGTAAACCGCCCGGCGGCATACATCCCGTTGGCGGGCAGCCAGCCCAGAGTGACGGAAAAGACAAAGATGCCGGCCAGGCAGAGGAAAAAGCCGGGCACACCAAAGCTGACCAAGCTAAGGGCAGAGGCCGCCCGGTCCCAGCCGGACCGGGGCTTCCAGGCAGCCAACACCCCCAGCGGCAGGGCAATGGCTATCGCCAGCACCACACCGGTGCCGGTGAGCAGCAGGGAGGGTCCTACCCGCTGGGCAATGAGCCCAGCCACCGGTTTCCCGTTGGTGTAGGAATTGCCCAGGTCCCCCCGGAGCAGTCCGCCCAGCCATGAGAGATACCGCTGCGGCAGGGGCTGGTCCAGCCCCAGGGAGGCGGCCAGGGCAGAGCGGTCGGCGTCGGTGGCGCCACTTCCCTCCCCCATCAGGTCCAGGATGGAGCCCTGGGCCAGATTAAGCATACAAAATACCAGAATCGTAATTCCGAAAAAGACCGGAATGGCCGTCAGCAGACGACGGCGGAAATATTGTCCCATAGTTTTCGCTTCCTCCTGCACTTCCGGCCCCAATCAGGGGCACGGGCCGCTATGGGCGGCGGCCCTACGGAGGTCTTTCTAGTTTGGAGAAGGGGCCTTTCAGGCCTCCTTCATGCGCCACGCCCAGATGTTCTCATTGGAGAAACTGGACGAGGGGTAGTCGATGTTGTCCACTGTGGGAGACTGGGCATGGAGGGTACGGCCAAACCACAGGGGGATAAAGGGCCGCTGATCAACCAGCAGCTCCTGCAGCTTATCCAGCATGACCTGGCGAGTCTCCCAGCCCGAGGAACTCTTGATCTGGTCAATATAGTAAGTGTAGGGCTCCAGATCGGCAATGTGGAAGATGTTGTTGCTCTCACTGAGACGGCTCTCCGTAAACCACAGAGGCAGCGCGCCGGGGGTATGGCTGGCAATGGCCATGTCGTACTTGCCGTCAGCCATACCGGAGAAGAGGGCGGCGGAGTCCACCGTCTCGATGGTCACATTCATACCCACCTCGGCCAGTTCCTGCTGCATGAGGGCAGCCAGACCGGAGCGGTTGGAGGTACAGGCCAGGGTATAGGTCCGCCCGTCGTAGCCTCCCTGCTCCAGCAGCGTCTTGGCTCCCTCCACGTCCCGCTGCCAGGTCAGGGAGCAGGTGTACTCCGTACCCGGAGTCACGTCGGTGGCAGTGGGCTCACCCAAACCATGGGTGGACTGAAGGCACAGTGCCTCCTTATCCAGGGCCAGATCGATGGCCCGGCGCACCTCTGCACTGGGGATGGTCTCGCAGTTGAGCATCAGTTCATAGAAGGTGTTGGGGACCTCGCCCTCCAGCACCTCAATGCCCCCCGCTTTGGCGGTTTCAGCATCATCCATGGACAGGTTGCCACCAAAGGCATAGTAATCCAGATCGCCGGAAATGAGGGAGGACAACAGGTTGGACTTATCGATCACCGTCACCACCAGCTGATCAAAGTCGGGACAGCCCAGCTGATAGTCCTTGTTGATGTCCAGCACCAGCTGGCTGCCCGGGATCTCCTCCGCAAACTTGCAGGGGCCGGAGCCTACAGGTGCGTCCCACAGGTCAAGCTCCATAATGTCCGCCGGTTCGGTATCCGCCAGCAGATGGGTGGGCAGCACATAGAGCTCCCGGTTTTTGTCCAGCAGGAAGTCCTCCGGGGTGGTAGCGCTCTTGAAGGTGAGCTTCAAAGTGTACTCATCCACTGCCTCCGCCCCCAGCTGCTCCCCCGCCACGGCGCAGCCGTTGCTGTCGGTGCCCGCCAGCACGGAGAAGGTACCACGGCCCAGGGCCGGACAGTCCGGGTTGGTAATGAGGGCAATGGTATCCGCCCAGTGCTGGGCGGTCACCGGAGTGCCGTCGTGGAAGGCAGCCTTTTCATCCAGGTGGAAGAGCACCGCCATACCGTCGTCGGTACTCTCCCAGCTTTTAGCGCCTCGGGGGTCCAGGGTGCCGTCAGCGTGGACATAGGCCAGCCGGTCATAGATCTTATCACAGACAATACGGGTATAATTGCTGCCCGAAGGACTGTTATAGGGCATCAGGGAGTCCCAGGCATTGGACAGGCCATAGCGCACCGTGACCTGCTCCGCGGTCTCTTTCTCTCCGCCGCAGGCCGTCAGCCCCAGGGCCAGAACGGCTGCCATCAGTAATGCGATCAGTCGTTTCATGTCGTTCCTCCGTCTTTTTTATTCCACTGTTACAGACTTGGCCAGGTTCCGGGGTTTATCAATATCACAACCCCGCTGCAGCGCCGTATAATAGGCGAACAGCTGCATAGGCACCACTGCCAGGGAAGGCAGCAGCATGGGATGGGTCTCAGGAATGGCAATCACATGGTCCGCCGTACGGCTGAGATCGGCCGCCCGGTCCCGGGTGGTGAGACCCAGTACATCGGCTCCCCGGCTCTTGACCTCCACCGCGTTGCTCACTGTCTTTTCAAACAGGGGCCCGCACCCGGCCAGGGCCACCACCAGGGTGCCCGGCTCAATGAGGGAGATGGTGCCGTGCTTGAGCTCACCGGCAGCGTAGGCCTCCGAGTGGATATAGGAAATCTCTTTCAGCTTCAGGGAGCCCTCCAGACCCACCGCATAGTCCAGATTGCGGCCGATGAAGAACATGGAAGGCCGGTTGAAGTACAGGGAGGCAAAATACTGGATGTCCTCCCGATTTTCCAGGATCTCCTGCAGCTTGTCCGGAATGCGCTGGAGCTCTGCCAGAATGGCATCATAGTTCGCCCGGTCCAGGGTGCCCAGCAGATCGGCGCAGTACAGGCCGATGAGGTAGATCACCGCCAGTTGGGTGGAATAGGCCTTGGTGGTGGCCACGGCGATTTCCGGTCCGGCCCAGGTGTAGAGCACGCTGTCGCTCTCCCGGGCAATGGTGGAGCCCACCACGTTGACAATGGACACCACCTTGGCGCCCAGCCGTTTGGCCTCCCGCATGGCAGCCAGGGTATCGATGGTCTCACCGGACTGGCTGATGACCAGGGCCAGAGTACGCTCCGACACAATGGGGTCGCAGTAACGGAACTCGGAGGCCAAGGTCACCTCCACCGGCTTTCGCAGCAGTTTTTCCAGGATATATTTGGCCGCCACACCTACATGGTAGGAGGAGCCGCAGGCAATGATATACAGCCGGTCCATCTCCTCCAGCTCACGGGCGGTGAGCCGCCAGTCATCCAGCACAATACGGCCGTCCTTGATGCGGGGAGAGATGGTCTTGCGGATGGCTTCTGGCTGCTCCATGATCTCCTTGATCATAAAGTGCTCATAGCCGCCCTTCTCCGCCGCCGAGATCTCCCAGTCCACATGGCGGTGCTCCTTCTCCACCGGGCGCAGATAGGAATCGTACACCCACAGGTGGTCGGCAGTCAGTTCCGCAATCTCACCGTCATCCAGAAAGCACACCTCCCGGGTGTACTTGATGAGCGCGGTGACGTCGCTGGCCAAATAGTGAGCGCCGTCGCCGAAACCCAGAATCAGCGGGCTGTCCTTTCGGGCAGCAATGAGCCGGTCAGGGCAGTCGGCGCACAGGATGCCCAAGGCGTAGGCGCCCCGGATGGTGTGGAGGGTACGCACCACTGCGTCCAGCAGGTCGCCCTGATAGTAATACTCCAGCAGCTGGGCCGCCACCTCGGTATCGGTATCCGACACGAACTGCACTCCCTCGGACTGGAGGAATTCCCGCAGCTCAGCGTAGTTTTCGATGATACCGTTGTGGACTACGGCGAACCGGCCATTCTCGCTGACCTGAGGGTGGGAATTGACGTCCGACGGGGCCCCATGGGTAGCCCACCGGGTATGGCCCACGCCAATGGTACCGTGAAGGGTGCTTCCGCCCTCAACCAGGTCGTTGAGCACCTGAAGCCGCCCTTTGGCCTTGGCCACCTGCATTCCTTCTTCTGCTCCGTATACCGCTACACCGGCGGAATCATACCCCCGGTACTCCAGCCTGGCCAGGCCGTCCAACAAAATTGGCGCGGCCTCCTCCCTTCCAACATATCCAACAATCCCGCACATGGCGATCCTCCTGCGTATTTGACGTGTTTGATATATGGTGCTTTAAAATAGAATTATAGCACGGAAAAGCTGGCAAAACAATGGCAGAACACCCGAAATTAGGCTCGTTCCCTCCGCTCTCTCTGTCTGACCTGCGTCCCCTCCACCAAAATGGTATCCGCACCGAAGCGGCGCACCGCCGTCCAGGGAAAAACCGTGTCCGGTTCCCGCCCCAACAGGCCAAACAGGCGCAGCCGCCCAGGCACCACCAGAGCACTCACTTTGCCCTCTTCCAGATCCATGATCACATCCCCCACATAGCCGATCCGGCTGCCGTCGCTGATATTGATGATCTCCTTGTCCCGTAACTCCGATCCCCGGCACTCCATAGCACAATCCCCCTTTTTGATATCCCTATGCGCCGACCAGGTTGGCCCATTCCACTTACCATTTGGTAATCTTGCACCTGTATAGCGGAGGGGATATAATGAAATAGATGTCATTTCTGGAGGGGATCGTCATGCTGGACAATCTGATCTATTGTCTCAATGGTACTATACCCATTTTTTTGCTCATGCTGCTGGGTGTCGCATTCCGCAAAATGGGCTTTTTTAGCCAGGCCTTTGCCGATAAGCTCAACAGCTATGTGTTTAAAGTGGGCTTGCCTGTCATGATGTTCAAGGACCTGACCGGCTCCGACTTTTTCCAGGTGTGGGACACCTCCTTTGTGGTATTCTGTTTTCTGGCCACTCTGGCCTCCATCCTGCTCGCCGCCCTGCTCAGCCGTATGCTGAAAGAACCCCCGTTGCGAGGGGAATTTATTCAGGTGGGCTACCGCAGCAGCGTGGCCCTGCTGGGCGCCGCCTTTCTGGAGAACCTCTACGGCAGCGCCGGGGCCGCCAGCCTGATCATCATCGGTGCGGTCCCCCTCTATAACGCGGCGGCGGTGACGGTACTCTCCCTCACCAGCCCCACTCAGAAGGGCCTTTCCAAGGGGGCGGCCAAGAAAGTGGCCAAGGGAATTATCACCAACCCCATCATCCTGGGCATCATCGTGGGTCTGGCCTGGACCCTGCTGCGCATCCCCCAGCCCACCATCCTCACCAAGACGGTGAACAGCATTTCGGCCACCGGCACCCCCCTGGGCCTCATGGCCCTCGGCGCTTCCTTCGACTGGAAAAAGGCCATCGGCCGCATCAAGCCCGCCCTCTCCGCCACCGCCCTCAAGCTGGTGGTCTTTGTGGCCATCTTCCTGCCCATCGCGGTAGCCATGGGCTTCCGGGACGACAAGCTGGTGGCCGCTCTCACCATGCTGGGCAGCCCCACCACTGTCAGCTGCTTCGTGATGGCCCGCAACATGGGCCACGAGGGCACCCTGACCTCCAGCACCGTCATGCTGACCACCGGCTTCAGCGCCTTTACCCTGACGCTGTGGCTCTATGTGCTGAAAACCCTGGCCCTAATTTAAATTTGACAAAAACTGACGGAGGCGCTCCCTGAAATGAGGGGAAAAGACGGCGTTTTTCCCCCTTGCATTTTGGCATGGAGACACTATACTAATGTCTGCTGAATAAACCGTGATACGGTTTATTCGTGCGGCAGTAGCCGCCCAATTTCATAAAACGGCTCGAAGTGGCCGTTTTTATGAAATTCAGCCATTGGTACAATGCGTATTTCCGCTGATGCGTTAAGGCGCACCAGCAGAAGGTGCAAGGTTTTGGGTCGATCTCGTCCAAAAACCTTGCACTTGAACAAAGCCAACTGGCCTTGAAAGCTGGTGCTTTCAAGGCATTCGGCTTTGTTCAGTACGCATTATACTAATACGGTACTTTCTATTTCCCATTTCTGTACCGAAAGGAAGCCCCTCCATGGAACAAGCTACCGTCCTTCGCCGGCGCGAGCCGGGCATTCTGTCCCTCACCTGGCCCATCTTCATCGAACTGCTTCTTCAGATGCTGGTGGGCAACGCCGACCAGGTCATGGTGGGGCACTTTGACCCCAACGGCGTAGGCGCCATCGGCAACGCCAACCAGATCACCAATCTGGTACTTCTGGTCTTTTCCGTTATTTCCACCGCCTCCACCATTCTCATCTCCCGCTACCTGGGAGCGGAGGATAAACAGCGGGTCAACGAGACCTACACCCTTTCACTGCTGGTCAACGCTATCTTCGGTCTGGCGGTAGGAACCCTGCTTATCGTTCTGTGCGGCCCCATCTTCACCCTGATGCAGGTACCGGCGGAAATCCTGGACCGCAGCTGCCTGTACTTGCGGATCATTGGCGGGGGCATGGTGTTCCAGGCGGTCTATCTCACCTTTACCGCTTTTTTCCGTTCCAACCAGATGATGAAGGAGAGCATGATCGTGGCTGTGATCATGAATCTGCTCAACATCGGCGGCAACGCGGTGCTCATCGGTGGTACCTTCGGCCTGCCTGCCCTGGGCGTGGCAGGCGCCGCTCTGTCCAGCGATATCTCCCGTGTGGTGGGCGTCATCCTTATCGCTTTCCTGTTCCGCCGGAAGTTTGGCCCTGTGCTCTCCCTCAAGCTGCTCCGCCCCTTCCCCACCGACCAGCTGCGCCGTCTGCTGCGCATCGGCATCCCCGCCGGCGGAGAGTCCATCTCCTATAATCTGTCCCAGGTGGCTATCCAGTCCATCTGCAACCTGTTTGCCATCTTCGTCATCAACACCCGAGTGTACGCCAATATGTTCGCCATGCTCACCTATATGTTCGGCTCCGCCATCTCCCAGGCTGCCCAGGTCATGGTGGCCCACCTGATGGGCGCCGACCGGGTTCCCGATGTGGAGCGGCTGGTAAAACGCACCTTGCTGGCCTCCCTGGCTATCTCCGGTCTGATGGCGGTGATACTGCTGGTGTTCTGTCAGCCCCTGCTGGGCCTGTTTACCAAGGATCCCCAGGTGCTGGAACTCTTCCGCATCATTATGATCATCGAGATCCCCCTGGAACTGGGCCGTGCGGTGAACATGGTCATGTGCCGGGCTCTTCAGGCCTGCGGAGATATTCGCTTCCCCATCACCATCTGCATTTTCAGCGCCTGGCTTACCGCTGTAGTAGGCGGTTTCCTGCTGGCCGTGCCCCTGGGCCTGGGGCTGGCGGGGTTATGGATTGCCATGGCCTGCGACGAGTGCCTGCGGGCGGTGCTCTTCCTGCTGCGGTGGCGCAGCCGGGCTTGGTGCCGCAAAAATGTACTGTCCATGTAAGAAAGGATGTGTTGTCCATGAAGACCGGGATCGTGCTGGAGGGTGGCGCCATTCGTACCATCTTTTCTTCCGGTGTGTGTGACGCCTTGCTCACCGGCGGTATTATGACGGACTATGTCATCGGCGTTTCCGCCGGGATCGCTTATGGTGTCAGTTATGTGTCCAGGCAGATCCGCCGCAACCTTGATATTATGGTAAACTACGTCAATGATAAGCGGTATATGAGCATGGGCAACCTGCTCCGCCGGGACAACAAGGCATATTTCGGTCTGAAGTTCGTCTATGACACCATTCCGAACGAGCTAATCCCCTTTGACTATGATACCTACCGTGCATTCCCCGGCGAAGTGGAAGCAGCGGTCACCAACCTTGACACCGGCAAGGCAGAATATTTGCCGGTGGACGGCAACGACAAGAGCTTTACCATCCTCCAGGCCACTTGTGCTCTGCCCTTCCTCTTCCCTATTTTCCACATTGACGGCAAACCATTCATGGACGGCGGCGCGGCGGACGCCATTCCCTTTGACCGAGCCTTTGAGAAGGGCTGCGACCGGCTGATCGTGGTACTCACCCGGGAGCGAAACTTCCGGCGGCAGCCAGAGAAGCTCCAGCCTCTCATTGACCGGGTTTACCGGAAGTACCCCAACTTCTGCGACACCATGCGCCGCCGGGCAGATACCTACAACGAGGCCCGGGAAAAGCTCTTTCAGCTGGAAAAGGAGGGGCGGGTGCTTCTCTTTGCTCCTCACAATACCCAGGGCTTCAGCCGCACTGAGCGGGATGTGGCCAAGATTCAGGCGCTGTGGCAAGACGGCTACGACGAGGGCATGGCCCGGCTGGACGAGGTACGCGCCTTCCTGGCGGGACAATAAAACAGGACCCGGGCGGCGGCTGCCGTCCGGGTCCTTTGCGTCTTATTCCACTCCGCTGATCTCTGTGACCATAGCCATGTTGGCGTCCTGTCCGGTACCGTCGGGCAGTGTCACATGGGAGACAGCCACAGGCTTTCCGTCCTCATCCAGGGTCACCTGGACGGAAACCTTGGCTCCCTCATCCTCCCGGGTCCAGAGGTAGCTGCCGTCCCGCTCCATGGCCTCGGTGATGTCCGTCTCCTCCCCGTCCACGGTAAGGATGATGCGGCCGTCTCTCTCCTCTACCGCCGTATCAGGCAGCCGCAAAGCGGTGATGGTCTCGCCGGTGTCATCCATCACGATCTCTTCCCGGTAATCTCCGATAGAGGCGGACGAGCGGATGGTGGCGGAGAGCCACTCCAGGGCCTCCGGGTTGGCGGCGCTTACGGTCACCATCAGAGCCACCGTTACCACGGCGGCGATCAGGCCCACCCGCAGCGGGCGGCGGACCGGCTTCTTCTGTTTCTGTTCTGCCATTTCAATGACCTCCTGTAGGGCTTCTTCGGAGACGTGAAGCTCCGAGCATCGTTCACGGTATGCGTTGTGGTCGAACATCGTCGTTCCCCTCCTCTTCTTCGGAAAGCGTCCGGCGCAGCCGGGCCCGGGCCCGCTGGAGCCAGGTCTGTACGGTGGAGGGATTGACCCCCATGGCCGCCGCCGTCTCCTTGACGGAGCAGCCCTCGTAGTAGTAGAGGTAGATGGTCAGGCGGTACTTTCCATCCAGCGCCATCACCGCCTGAAACACCTCTTCCCGGCGGTCCTCCGCCGGAAGGGGCGCCTCGTCCCGCTCCTCCAGCGGTACCGCCCGGCGGCGCCAGAAGGAACGCATCACCTTCCGGCTCTCATTGACCGCCACCCGTAGCAGCCAATGCTTCAGGTGGTCCTCGCTCTCAAAGCCATCCTGCTGGTAGAGCTTGAGGAGCACCGTCTGCACCACGTCCTCCGCGTCCGCCCGGCTCCGCAGGGCGTGGTAGGCCACCCGGTAGAGCATATCGCCATAGGTCCGGGCCGCCTGTTCAAATGTCTCGTCGGTCATGACTACTCCCTTTCTGTGGGTTGGTTTGAAAGGCCTTTCATCAGGAATACCCCCCGGAGGGGCAAAAAATCTCACAGAGAATAAAAAAATTTTGGGGCGTCATCCAGACGCCCCAAAATTCATGCCCGGTCCAGCCGCCGGTAGACCGTGAAATACATGGTGAGGATGCAGGCCAAGCCCCCCAGCACATTGGAAATCGGCTCGGCCAGGAACACGCCGTCTGCCCCGAAGCCCACCGCCGGCAGGATCAGGGTCAGAGGAGCCACAATGAAGGCCTTGCGGAGCAGGGAGAAAAACACCGCACTCCTGGAGCGGCCCAGGCCCACGAAGGTGGACTGGCCGATAAACTGGAAGGACATGAAAAAGAAGGTGGCAAAATAGATTCGGAAGGCGGGAATGCCTGCGGCAATGAGGTCGGCCTCATTGTTGAAGATGCGAATGAGGGGCCCGGGCAGCAGCATCACCACCGCCCAGACGGCGATGGAGTAGCCCACCGTCAACACCGTGGTAAAACGGATACCCTGGCGTACCCGTTGATACTGGCCTGCCCCATAATTGTAGCCCAGCACCGGCTGGCAGCCGTTGGTAATGCCCTGGACCGGCATGGTAATGATCTCCCGAATGGAGTTGATCACCGTCATGACGCCTACATACAGATCGCCGCTGTAGGCCTCCAGGCTGGCGTTGCACAACACCTGGGCCAGACTGTTGGTCATGGACATGACAAAGCCGGAGGTGCCCAGGCTCAAAATACGCCTCACCCGGCCCGCCTGGAGCCGGAGGGCAGACAGCCGCAGCTTGAGAATGGCCTTTTTCCCGGTGAGGAATTTCAGTACCCACAGGGCCGAGCACCCCTGGGAGATCACCGTGGCCAGAGCCGCCCCTCGCGCGCCCATGTCCAGCAGGAAGATAAAGATGGGGTCCAGCACAATGTTAACCACTGCCCCCACTGCCACCGTGACCATGCCCATGCGGCTGAAGCCCTGGGCGTTGATAAAGGGGTTCATACCCAGGCTGATCATAACGAAGAGGGTACCCAGAATGTAAATGGTCAGGTAATCGTTGGCATAGGGGAAGGTGACATCGCTGGCCCCGAACAGATAGAGAATCGGCCGGCGGAAGATGAGACACAAAACTGTGAGGGATGTGCCAAACAGCAGCAGCAGAGAGAAGGAATTGCCCATAATCTGCTCCGCTTCCTCATTCTCTCCTCTGCCCCGGCAGATGGAACACAGCGGGGAGCCACCCATGCCGCACAAGTTGGCAAAACCCATCAAGATGGAGATGATGGGCAGACACAGCCCCAGTCCCGTCAGGGCCAGGTGCCCCGGCAGACGGCCCAGGTACATCCGGTCCACCACGTTGTACAGGATATTAATGAGCTGAGCCACCGTCATGGGCACCGCCATATAGACGATATTGCGGGCCATACTGCCCTTGGAAAAATCATTCTGGGTCCGGGCTTGCGTGGCCGGTCACCTCTTCTCTTGCAATTTGGATGAATTTGGGGTATACCTATAGGGAACCCCGGCTCCGCCGTTTGGATACGACGGATGCATAATAGTTAATTATACTACCGTTTTAAAGTACAGGCAACGGAAAGGAAATGATTTCTTTGACACTGTTGGAGCAGGCCAAGGCCATGGAGCCTCAGCTGCGGGCCATGAAGGACGACCTCCACCGCCACCCCGAACTGAGCTTTCAGGAGGTGCGCACCACTGGAATTTTAAAAGAAAAACTGACCGCCTTAGGGCTGGAACTCATCGACCTGGGCATGGACACCGGCGTGGTAGCCCTGCTGCGGGGAGCCCACCCCGGTAAGACTGTGGCCCTCCGGGCCGACATTGATGCTATCGCCCAGCAGGAAGCCGCCCACGACGGGGCCATGTCCCAGTGTGACGGGCTGATGCACGGCTGCGGCCACGATTTCCATACCGTAGGGCTGTATGGCGCAGCCTGCCTGCTGGCCCAGCGCCGGGATCAGCTGGCGGGCAACGTGGTCTTTCTCTTCCAGCCCGCCGAGGAGGTCACCCAGGGGGCCCAGGCCATGATCGACCACGGGCTGTGGGACAAGCTGCCCACCAAGCCTGACTGTCTCTTCGGCCTACACAACCGGCCTGAGCTGCCCGCCGGACAGATCGCCGTGATGGAAGGGCCGGTGATGTCGGGCAAGAGCCACTTTGTCATCACCCTCCATGGTATCTCCGGCCACGGCGGCTCCCCCCACAAATGTACCGACGTCATTGTGGCCGGTGCGGCGGTGGTCAACGCCCTTCAAACGGTGGTGAGCCGCAACACCGATCCCCTGGAAAGCCTGGTGTGCTCCGTGCTGTCTATCCACGCCGGCACCCCGGACAATTTCGTCCCCGACGTACTCACCATGACAGGAAGCATCCGGGCTCACGGAACCGCCGCCCACCGCCATGCCGAGGAGCGGCTGCGTGAGCTGACTCTGGGGGTATCGGCCGCCTACGGGTGCACCGCCGAGGTGGAGTTCCACCCCGGCGTCCCCGCCACTGTCAACTCCCCCGCCATGACCGCTCTGGCCCGAAAGGCGGCTCTGGCTCTGGTGGATGAGGCTTATGTGGTCTCCCCTGCCCCCGATATGGGTTCGGAGGACTTCGCCGTCTTTGGGCAGGATGTGCCCGCCTTCTTCTATTGGCTGGGCTCCGGCTTCCCCGGCCAGTTTAATCCCTGCTGGCACAACGAGCACTTCCGCACCGATGACAACGCCCTGCCTCTGGCCGCCGCCCTGTTGGCCCAGTCTGCCCTGGTAGGCTTGGAATAAAAAGAACAGCACGCCCTCCCATGTGGAGGGCGTGCTGCTTTTTCTCTATATGTACTTCAACGGGCCATATACACCGCGCCAATAGCCTTGAATTGCCGTGCCACCGCACCGCACAGCTCGTTATAATACTTGAGATAGTCCTTTTTTGCCTGGCGCTCCCGGCTCTTCTGCTGTTGAAAATTCGCCCACTGGGCACAGCTTTTGTGACAGCCTTCGCAGTAACTGGAACAGGTCTGTTGACACGGAATCATAGCGGAAACCCCTTTCTGCTCTGTCCGGGTGATTGCCCCGGCGGTTCCGGCTTGTCTGAAAACATCCGGTGTCTCTATTGTACTTGGCCTGCCCCGCGCTTTCCATCACCTTTTGGTAAAAGACTGTAAAGTTTCTTCTGACTTCCAAAAAGGCTCCCGGCAGCGCCGGGAGCCTTTCCTGTTTTACAGCCAGGTCTCCCCCTGGCTGTGCTTTTCATAGTCGTGGGTCACAGAGGCCTCCAGAATCTCATGGTAGGCCCAGTGGTCCACGCGCACATCGGTGAAGGGGGCCGCTATGTCCCGCTCACCCGCCTGCCGGTCCATGGCACGGTTGAGGATCTTTACTGCCTCCGCTCTTGTCACATTGCGGCCCGGCTGGAAGGTACCATCGGTACCGCCGGAGATCCACCCCTGGGCAGCGGCAAAGGCGATCTCCCGGGCTGCCCAATAGCTGGCGGGCACGTCGGGAAAAGCGTGACTGCCGCTAGTGACAGTAAAGAAGCCGCACACCATCTTCACCAGCTCCGCCCGGCGGACTGGTTGGGTGGGGCGGAAGGTTCCGTCCTCATAGCCCTGGACAATGCCGTATTTCCGGGCAAAATGGACATAGGAGCTGTACCAGTCCCCCAGACTCACGTCGGAAAAGCCGCCGGTGCCCTCCTCATAACTGTAAAGTGGTTTCCCATTACGATCCACCGCCAGCCGGGTCAGCATCGTCACCGCCTCTCCCCGGGTCAGAGAGCTGTCCGGGTGGAACTGTCCATTGCTGCCCTGTACATAGGCCATATGGTCCGCCGTATTTAGAGCTGCTTCCGGCTGAGGCGCATAAAATTCCTTATAAAGCTTCTGCAATTCCCCATTCTGCGCCAAAAACTGATATCGGAAGTGAACTTCACCATCCACCTGGGCAATGGTCTCGTTGAGCTCCAGCTGCTGCCGGATGGCCTCCACACCGTACCAGGGACTGCTGGGATCAGTGTTGCCCGCCTGGTAGTCGGCCATACCAATGTAAAGGGAAACATCTGTACCCCTTACTGTGTCTGCCCACCACTTGACGATGGTCTCATAGTCCATACTTTTATGACCGATATACCAGTAGACCTGGGGGCAGATGTAGTCAATCCACTCCTCCTGCACCCACTTCCGGCTGTCGGCGTAGGAGGCATAGTAGCTCTCAAAGCCGCCGGTGGTATTGGAGCCCTGGGACTGGCTGCTCTTGTCGGCCCACACGCCGGAGGGGCTGATGCCGTAAGACAAATCGGGATCAATGGCGTGGAGCCGCTCCCCCATCTCCTTCACCAGCTGGTTCACATTGTCCCGACGCCAATCCCCAATGTCGGAGAAGCCGCTGCCGTACTGGGCATAGGTGTCGGCGTCGTCAAAGTTTGCGCCGGGATAGAAGTAGTCGTCCATGTGGATGCCGTCGATGTCGTAATTACGGGCCAACTCCTCGGCGCTCTGAATGATGTACTCCCGCACCTCCGGCAGACCGGGATCAAAATAGTATTTGCCGTCGTACTCCACCACCCAGTCCGGGTGGACCTTGGCCGGATGGTCGGCAGTCAGGCTGTCGTACTCGGACTGGCCTCCCTTGGTCACCCGGAAGGGGTTGATCCAGGCGTGAAGCTCCAGCCCCATCTCATGGGCCTTCTCCACCCAGTAGGCCAGGGGATCAAAGCCATCTGCCGGGGCCTGACCCTGTCGGCCCGTCAGATCGGCGCTCCAGGGATAGTAACTGGAGGGATAGAGGGCGTCGGCGGAGGGCCGCACCTGTAAGATCACGGCGGTCATGCCCATATCGGCGCAGGTCTGCAAGATCTTGTCCGCGTCCGCCTTCAGCACCGCCGGGTCGGTGGTGGCCTTGCTGGGATAGTCCAGCCGGTACACCGTGCTCACCCACACCGCCCGGAATTGGTCGGGATTCTTCACTTCATTCTTCCCGGCGCTGGTCTGGGTACGGATGGCCATGCCTGCCAATGCCAGGGCACACACCAGCACAATGGCCACCACAAATTTCCATACTCTTGTCATGGGATTCTCCTTGCTTTGGTTCTGAGGACGGCGGGCTACTTCTCCTGGGCGGCAATCCGCTCCGCCAAGTCATTGAGATAGACCCAGCGCTCCATCTTCTCCTCCAGGGCGGCCTCCAGCTGGCTCTGCTTCTCCTGGAGCTCCTGGAGAGCCACATAGTCGGTGGCCTTGGCAGCCTGCTCCGCCTGGACCTGGGCGATCTGCTCCTCCAGAGCGGCGATGTCGTCGTCGATGGTCTCAAACTCCCGCTGCTCCTTGTAGCTGAATTTCAGCTTCTTGGGGGCGGCGGGGCGCTCTTTCCCCTTGTCAGAGGTGGAAATTTTGGGGGCTTTGGCCTTCTCCTCTGCCCGCTTGGCGTCCAGATACTCGGTATATCCGCCGGGATAGGCCCGCACAGAGCCATCCCCCTCTACGGCAAACACCCGCCGCACCACCCGGTCCAGGAAATAGCGGTCGTGGGATACGGCAATCACCGCGCCGGGGAAGGTGTCCAGATAGTCCTCCAGAATGGACAGGGTCTGAATATCCAGGTCGTTGGTGGGCTCATCCAGCAGCAGCACATTGGGAGCGGCGGCCAGCACCGAGAGCAGATAGAGCCGCCGTTTCTCCCCGCCGGACAGCTTGCAGATGGGAGACCACTGAACCTCCACCGGGAAAAGGAACTGCTCCAGCAGCTGAGAGGCGGTGAGCATTCCCTCTGCCGTCTCAATGTTATTGCCAATCTCCTTCACATAGTCGATGACCCGGATATCCCCGTCCATGTCGGGCACTTCCTGGTGGAAGTAGCCGAAGCGGACCGTCTCGCCCACCTCCACGGTACCAGAATCGGGGGCCAGGGCCCCCGCCATCAGGTTGAGCAGGGTGGATTTTCCGCTGCCGTTGGAGCCCACGATGCCGATACGGTCGTCCCGCAGCAGCATACAGTCAAAGTCCCGGACCACGGTCCGGTCCCCAAAGGCCTTGGTGACCCCCGCAAGCTCCACCGTCTTTTTCCCTAGACGGCTGGCACGGGCGGACAGTTCCAAGGTACTTTTTTCCGTGGGGCCGGTCTGGGCCTTCAGGGCCTCGTACCGCTCAAGCCGCTCCCGGCTCTTGGTACCCCGGGCAGTGGGGCCCTGCATCACCCACTGGTACTCCCGTCGGAGGATGGCCTGGCGCTTGCGCTCACTGGCCTTTTCACGTTCCAGCCGGGCCGCCTTCCGCTCCAGATATTTGTCATAGTTACCCTCATAGGTGTAGAGCTTGCCGCCCTCCACCTCCACCATTTTCGTGACGATGCGCTCCAGAAAATACCGGTCGTGGGTGACCATCACCAGAGCGCCCTTCCAGCCTCTCAAATAGTCCTCCAGCCAGCCAACCATCCGGTCGTCCAGATGGTTGGTGGGTTCGTCCAGCAACAGCACATCGCAGGGCCGGGCCAGCACCGCCGCCAGGGCCACCCGGCGGCGCTCTCCGCCGGACAGTTCCTCCATCTTCTGGTCGAACCGGGGTACCCCCAGCTGGTTTAGAATGGTCTTGGCCTCATATTCCGCCAGGGCGCGATCGTCCCCGTCCAGCCCCAGCAGCACCTGCTCCAGCACGGTATGTTCCCCGGGAAATACCGGGTTCTGAGGCAGGTAGGCCAGGCGCACATTGGGGTCGGGACGAACGGTACCTCCGTCCGGCTCCTCCGCCCCGGCCAACAGCCGCAGCAGGGTGGATTTTCCGCATCCGTTGACGCCGATGATACCCACCTTGTCCCCCGGCTCCACATAAAACGAGACAGAGTCCAGCAGGATGCGGGTCCCGTAGGTCTTGGTCAATTGTTCCGCCGATAACAGCATATTGTTCCCTCGCTTTGTCGATATCCCGTATAGTATAGCGGAAATGGCTGAAAAAGAAAAGGCCTCATGGTACTTGACAGGCAACCGTATTACTCATATAATACAGTTAGAAAGTGTACTAGTCCAGTAATACAGTTAGGAGGTGGTAAGGCCATGTGTAACTTTGGCGGCTTCGTCCCGGCGGACGGTCTGCCCATCTACCTTCAGATTGTGCGCTATGTGGAACGGGGCGTAGCGGCTGGGACCATTGCCGACGGCGAAGAGCTTCCCTCCCGCCGGGTGCTGTCGGCCCAACTGGGGGTCAACCCCAACACGGTGCAGAAGGCCTACCGCCTGCTGGAGGAGGAGGGGCTCATCACCTCCCGCTCGGGGGCCAAAAGCGAGGTGTGCGCCCCGCCGGAGCAGGCAGCGGCCCTTCGCACCCGGCTGCTGGAGCAGGAGATCGCCGGTTTTATCCGCTCCCTGCGGCAGTCCAGGCTGGAGAAAGAGGCCGCTCTGGAGCTGATTGACCGGCTGTGGGACCGAAAGGAGGAGGACCCATGAGACAATATGTAAGCCTGATGATGGTAGCCGCCCGCTCCCGGCTGTGGCAGGTAGTCTTGATCACCGCCGCCACCTGTGCCGCCCAGGTGGCATTGGCCAGTTCCGAGCTGAACAGCGTGAGTCTGTATGGATTTGTGCAGAACTCCCTGTTCCATCTGCTGTTCACCGCAGGTCTGGTGCTGGTCTGTCTGTCGCTGGCCTCCTTCGGTATGGAGCGGGGCGGCAGCAAGCTGGGCTATACCCTCCGCCGCCTGCCCTGTGGAGAGGAGCGGGCCACCCTGATATTCGCCCTTCACCACTTCCTCTGCCTACTGATCTACTGGGGCGGGCAGATCGCAGCGGCATGGTATATTGCCCTGCGCTTCTGCGCCCTCTCAGACGACGCCTTTCCCATGCTGGTGTTTTATTACAGCGGATGGTTTCACGGAATTCTGCCCGGCCTGGACTGGCCCATCTACATCCGCAATGTGGTGATGCTGGCGGCGCTGGCCATGGCAGCAGCCACCTGCTCCTACCACTGGCGGCGGGGCGATAAACCCTTTACCGTCGTGCCCCTGGCCGCTTTTGCCGGTCTTAGCTTCCCTGCCGACATCGGCGCCTTCGGTTTACCGGGACCGGGCAGCGATTTTGTTGCCAGTCTGCCCAATGTGTACGCTAAGGTGCCAGATAATATCATGGTGGCGCTCTTCCAGCTGGCCGTCTTTGTGACGGCCCTGATCATCGTCACCTACAACCTGATAGGGAGGGCTCGCTATGTGGACACCTGAACGCGTTTATCCCCTGGGCTTTCCCGGCAGGCAGGCCCTCCAAATTACATTGGGCGGGCTGGGGGCTGCCTTTGCCATCGGTTATTTCCAGTTTCTCGCCTCCTTCTTTTCCGCCAAAGAGGAGCTCTATACGTCAGTCAAGATCGATGGCAAGTGGGTCTCCAGACTTATCGAGGGTTCAGTCGTTGCCCCATTCTCTCACCTGCTGGGCGGGGTATCCCTGGGGCTGACCCTGGTGGCCCTCTGCCTGGTGGCCGCCCTCTTTCTCCATTATACCTGGCATAAACTGGGCAGCCGCAGCATCTATCGCATGAAGCTGCTCCCCAACCGCTGGGAGCTGTGGCGGCGGGTGGTCCTGATCCCTCTGGTAGGCCTGGCTGCCTGCGCGCTGCTGTGGGGCCTGCTGCTTCTGCTGTGCGCCCTCACCTACCGCTACGGGACGCCGGACGGTCACTTCCCCCCCAACTGTTGGGGTTCCTTCCCCTTCTACTGGATTGGAGGCTGCTATGCTTGAACTGCATCAGGTTCGTAAAAAATACTTCGGCTCCACCATAGCGGTGGATGATCTGTCCCTCACCATAGGTCCCGGGGAAATCGTGGGCCTGTTCGGGGAGAACGGCGCCGGCAAGACCACGCTGCTCAAGTGTATCCTGGGTCTGCTGTCCTATCAGGGCCAGATCACCCTGGACGGCGCTCCGGTAAACCGGGCCAACATCGCCCGTTTCTCCTTCGCCACCTGCGAGCACTCCTTCTTCCCCAATCTGACCGCAGAGGAACACAGAATTTTTCTCACCAGCCAGTTCCCCACCTTCCGTCAAAAACGGTTCCACGCTCTGCTGGATTTCTTTGAGCTGCCTGCCCACAAGGCCATCCGCCGGTTCTCCACCGGCCAGAAGAACCAGTTCGAGGTGATCCTGGCCCTGTGCCAGGGCGCCGACTACATCCTGATGGATGAGCCCTTCGCCGGCAACGACATCTTCAACCGGGAGGACTTTTACAAGGTGCTGCTGGGGATCCTGGAGCCGGGCGAGACCATTCTGCTGTCCACCCACCTGCTGGAGGAGGTACAGCACTTCATCAGCCGGGCCGTGCTGCTGCAAAAGGGCAAGCTGGTGGGAGACGCCTCCACCCTGGATCTGGAGGAACAGGGCAAGAGCCTCATGGACTATGTGAAAGAGACCTACCGCTACAAGGCTGACCGGGTCAGTCAGGCCCTGGACCAGCTCACCGGCAAGGAGGAGGGAGAGGGATGAAAAGCGCTCTGGCTCTGCTTCTGGCTCTGGTGGTCGCCTTCGGCGGACTGCTGGGCTGGACCAATGCTCAGCTGCAGCAACAGGGTACCGACGTAACCGTCTCCTCCACCACCCTGGCAGGGGACCCGGCAGCTGTCGCCGACGTCCAGGTCACCAGCTACACTGAGTATCAAAATCACCTCTTCTGGCGCCAGTCCTTTCCGGCGGACAGCCCAGAGCAGGGTGAGACCCTCTGCACCTTTTCTCAGGCTGCCCATTTCGCAGAGGACAACTTTTCCTGGGGAACCTATTTTAATATCGAGCTCTTCAGACATAGCATAAGCAGTCATTCCTCTATAGAGAAGCAGCTCTCCCCTTCTCTGCTCGCTCTTTTAAAGCAGATCCAGAGTAACCGGCCCAACGTCGCCGTTTCGCAACAGCGGGTGGACCTGTCCGACTATACCGATCACTATCCCCTGGAGGTTTCCGGCTCTTTCACCCAATTTATACACGACCCGCTGACATCCAAGCAGCTGATCCAGTTGGTGGAAGACTACTTTTTCTTTCCTCTGTCCAAGAGCACATATGCCATCATCTCTCTGGAGACCGATGAGAAGAGCGGCCAGCTCTGTGGTTATGATTTTGACCTGGAATATGACTTGAGTCTATCTACCCAGACTGTGATGCGGGACTATATTACCTATTTCGCTCTCATTCCCGGAGGTGACCAGGTCGACCTGCTGGACACCAGTCATATTCCCGGCGGCTGGGGGATATACGCCCTCACCGGCACCAGTGGAGAGGACGCCGCCATTTCCACCCTCTACTCGGTGCCCAACGGCGGACGGGTGGTCCGTCTCTTTGGCGGCCCGGAAGGAGACGACTGCCTCTATCTGCTGACTTTGGAAGAGAACACGCTGTTTTTCACCCAGCTGGACCCCAAAAACGGCCAGGTGGTGGTCCATCTGCCTCTCTTCCCCTGGACAGAGGATCAGGAGATCCTCAGTACCCTATGGCATGGAGACTATCTGGTGGTTTTCACCGGCAAAGGCCCCTTCGCGGTACTGGTTCCCGACGGCCAGGGGGGCTGGAAGGTGGATCTGACCGGGGACCTCCATAACCAATACACCCCCACCTACTATCCGTCAGCCGATGAGCTGACCGGGTATGCCCGGTACAGCACCACCTCCTCCCTCTATGACCATGACAGCCACCGGCTGATCTTTGCCGACTCCTATTACGCAGGGGACGAAAAGAACACCTCGTTCTTTCTGTCTGTATACGATCGGGACGGGCTGGCCTATCTGGGGACCTATCAGTTCAGTCTGCCCGCAGATGTGTATAAACTTTATGGTGTCTATACCAACAACTCCCCCTCCCATGTGCTCTCCTGGTCGGAAACTGCCTCTTGACAAAACCGGACGGTTCGGCTAGAATGGGTAACAATCAAATCCCAGAACAGGCAATGATGGGAAGAAGGCACGTTCCGTCCCCCTCAGAGAACCGGTGGTTGGTGCGAACCGGCGGAGGAAAGCGTGCGGATACTGATCCCGGAGCCGCCTGCCTGAAGCTGCTGTTGTAGGGCAGGCCGTCACGGCCACGTTATCGGCCGGGGCCTTGTTGGAGGCCATGAGCGTCCGCCGGTGACGGCGGGCGGAAGCAGGGTGGTACCGCGTATCTTACGCCCCTGACCATAATCTGGTCAGGGGTTTTTCTTATTCCCTGGCCCAAGGAGGAACTGCTATTATGAAACCCGCACAGGAAAAGTACATTCCCTTCGTCCCGCTGAAAATGGAAAAGCGCGCCTGGCCCGACAAGGAGCTGAAGGCGCCCCCCGTCTGGTGTTCCGTGGACCTGCGGGACGGCAACCAGGCCCTTATCGATCCCATGAACGTGGAAGAGAAGCTGGAGCTGTTCCACACGCTGGTGGACATCGGCGTGAAGGAAATCGAGGTGG
Organism: Flavonifractor sp. An91; assembly: GCF_002159225.1. Lineage (NCBI taxonomy): Bacteria > Bacillati > Bacillota > Clostridia > Eubacteriales > Oscillospiraceae > Flavonifractor > Flavonifractor sp. An91. The sequence goes on from NZ_NFHA01000001.1 coordinate 170,877, forward strand.
GCTTCCCCTCCGCCTCCGAGACCGAGTATGAGTTCATCCGCACCCTCATTGAGGGGGGCCACATCCCCGACGACGTGACCATCCAGGTGCTGGTCCAGGCCAGAGAGCATCTGATCCGCAAGACCTTTGAGGCCATAGACGGAGCCAAGCACGTTATCTTCCATTTCTATAACTCCACCTCCACCCTCCAGCGGAAGGTGGTGTTCCACACCGACGTGGCCGGCGTCACCAAGATCGCCGTAGACGCCGCCCAGCTCATCCGGGAGCTGAGCCAGCCCGCCATCGATGCCGGTATGGATCTCCGGTACGAGTATTCCCCCGAGTCCTTCATGGGCACCGAGATGGACGCCGCCGTGGAGATCTGCCAGGCGGTCATCGAGGCCATCGGGGCCACCCCCGACCACAAGATCATCCTCAACCTGCCCACTACGGTGGAAAACTGTATGCCCAACTACTTTGCCGATGAGATTGAGTACTTCATCGACAAGCTGCCCAGCCGGGAATGCGCCATCATCTCCCTCCACCCCCACAACGACCGCGGCGAGGGCGTAGCCACCGCCGAGATGGGTCTGCTGGCAGGCGCCGAGCGTGTGGAGGCCACCCTCTTCGGCAATGGTGAGCGCACCGGCAACGTGGATATGGTCACCCTGGCTCTCAACCTGTACACTCAGGGCGTGGACCCCAAGCTGGACTTCTCCAACATCAACAAGATCCGGGATGTGTACGAGAAGGTCACCAAGATGAAGATCGGCGAGCGGCAGCCCTATGTGGGTGAGCTGGTGTTCACCGCCTTCTCTGGCTCCCACCAGGACGCCATCAACAAGGGCACCCGCTACATGGAGGAGAGCGGCACCGAGTACTGGGAGGTGCCCTATCTGCCCATCGACCCCGCCGATGTGGGACGGCAGTATGAGCCCATCATCCGCATCAACTCTCAGTCGGGCAAGGGCGGCTCCGCCTTCGTCATGCAGCACTCCTTCGGTTTCGATCTGCCCAAGGCCATGCACCCCGAGTTCGGCCACATCGTTCAGGTGGAGACCGACCGGGTGGGCAAGGAGCTCAAACCGGAGGCCATTTACGACCTGTTCAAGACCCACTACATCGACGCCGTCAAGCCCTACGAGATGGTGCGCCACTCCTTTGCTGAGTTTACCGATGAGGAGGGCCACTCCCACGTCACCTTTGCCGGTACCCTTCGCCACACCGACACGGTATTCCAGGTTCAGGGCTCGGGCAACGGCCCCATTGACGCCTTCTTCAACGCCATCCACGGTCAGAAGATGGACCGCTTCACCTTCATCGACTACAAGGAGCACGCCATCAAGCAGGGCTCTGACTCCCAGGCTGTGGCCTACATCCACCTCCAGGATGAGGAGGGCCGGGACTGGTTCGGTGTGGGCATGAGCCACAACATCAACCTGGCTCCTCTGAAGGGCATCCTGTCCGCCATCAACCGGGCCGTCAACCACGACGGGCTGTAATCTCACAACGCAAAAGGGGTCCCGCCGGTAAACCGGCGGGACCCCTTTTGTCCATTTTTTATGCGTCGTGATGATGACCACCGCAGTTGTGGTCGTGATGATGCTCGTGTTCGTGATCATGGTGGTGGCAGACGGCATCGGTGGACTTCAGCTCCCCTTTCAGGTACTGCTCCACGGCGGTGCGGGCGTCCCCCTGGACCCCCATCATGGTCTTGATGTTCCGCTGCTGGAACAGAGACACGGCGTGGGCACCCATGCCTCCGGCAATGACTACCTCAACCCCCATATCTCCCAGGAAATTGGGCAGGAATCCAGGCTTGTGCTCCGGATTGGGTACCAGCTCCTCCCCCAGAATCTTGCCGTCCTCCACAGTGTAGATACGGAAATGTTCACAATGGCCGAAGTGGCCCCCTACCTCTGTTCCCACGCTGGCAACTGCGATCTTCATGGTTCGTCGCTCCTTTTCCCGGCATATGCCAATTATTATAGCCTCATCATACGCTTATTTCCGGCATATGTCAATATTATTCTAAAAAAGATGGGGGTGCAGCGGATTGCCGCACCCCCGATCTTTTCTTATTTTCGATTGTTTTTCTTCAGATCCACCAGGCAGATGTTCAGATCCACCTTACCCTCGATCCCGCTTACCGTTCCGCTGCTGGAATACTGCCACATATCATAGTAATACGGGAATGTGGTGGGCTTCCACCCGGTGGTATAGTGAGCCAGCCAGAAAGGATAGTCCTGCAGCTGAGAGAGGTCAAACCCCTTGTTTACCAGATTGGGATTGCTGTAGGCCATGGGCTGATATCCCTCATCCTGGATCACTTGGTTAAAGGCCTTGGTGCAGTCAATGATCTCCTGGTAGGTCATGTTGTATGTACGGCTGCTGCTGTCGCTGACATACTCCCAGTCAAATACCACCGGATAGGTCACATCATATCCCTCGATCCACTCCAGGGTCTGATAGGCCTCCTCCATTGCTTCTTCCTCGTTGACCGCCTGAGAGAAGAAGTAAACCCCCACATCGATACCCGCTCGGGTGGCGTTTTCTATGTTATAGGTAAAATAGGGGTCCTGCACGATCTTACCCACGGTATACCCTCGATAACCTACCCGAATGATGGCAAATTCCACTCCGGATTCCGCCACCAGGTCCCAGTCGATCTTGCCCTGGTGGGAGGAGACGTCGATGCCCACATGGCTTTCCGCATCTCCATTGTAGCTGAGGAAGCCGTCCTCATTGACATAAAACGCCTCGCTGTCATAGGGATTGGCTGGGATGGGCATTGGAGTAGGCGTGGGCTCCGGCGTTTCACTGGGGGTGGGTTCCGGCTCCGGGCTTTCGCTGGGGGTAGGTTCCGGTGTAAGTGTTGGCGTGGGAGTAGGTGTAGGAGTAGGCGTCGGAGTTGGGGTGGGAGTCGGGGTAGGCGTGGGCTCCGGTTCCGGCTGGCTGTTCTGGTCGTAGCGGGTCAGAATAACCGCTGTCTCCGCCCGGGTTGCCTGGCCGGAGGGATCAAAGCAATTTCCTGGCTTACCGCTGATCACCTGCTCCACCTGGGCCCAGTCCACTGCGGGAACCGCCCAGGACGAGATCTCATCCGCATCGGCATAGGGTGTACCGGCGCTGGCGTCTGGGCTGCCTGCATAGCGCCACAAAATGGTGGCCACCTGCTCCCGGGTCACAGGGTCGTTGGTACCAAAGGTCTGGCTGCTGTACCCGGTCACATAGCCGTTTTGTTGGGCCCACAGCACCGCGTCGGAGTACCAGGTATCATTCTCTGTATCGGTAAAATTGTCCTTACCACTCACTGCCGGACTGCCTGCCATCCGGTAGAGCACCGTGGCCAGCATGGCCCGGCTCATGGACAATTCCGGCGCAAACATACTGCCGGAAATACCGCTCATCAAACCGTTGTCATACACATAGGATACCGCGCCGGCATACCATATGCCAGGGGCTACGTCGGTAAAGGACCCGCTGCTCCCCGCGGCTTGGACCGTTTCTCCAAAGGACAGAGGAATCATGGCTGCCAGCAGTGCGCCTGCCAGCAACCCGGATACTGCTTTCTTTCTAACCATGGACTTTCCTTTCTGCGTTGGACTCTGTTCTGTCTTGGATGATGCGATTGATAATAGCATAACAGAAATCCTGCTGTTCGACAAGTTTTAAACGGAAATTTTATAATATTTGCTGTTTTCCTTTTATTCCGCCCAAGATAGTTCCACGCAGTATACATAAGTTTTCACAGGGTTTTCTGCACAAAAAGGCTCCCGCCAGACTGGCGGGAGCCTTTTTGCAGGATAAAAATCAACCCAGTTTGCTGTACTCGGTCTCGGAAACTGCCTCCAGCCACTCATTGGAGCAGTTCTCACCAGGCACTTCCAGGGCAAGATGGGAAAACCAGCTGTCCGATACGGCGCCATGCCAGTGCTTGACGCCGGTGGGAATGTTGACCACATCGCCGGGATGCAGCTCCCTGGCCTCCTTCCCCCACTCCTGATACCAGCCTCGGCCAGCTACGCAAATCAAAATCTGCCCGCCGCCCTTGTCAGCGTGATGGACGTGCCAGTTGTTCCGGCAGCCTGGCTCGAAGGTCACATTATACACCCCCACCTGGCTGACAGAGAGGGGCTGCAGGTAGCTCTGGCCCACGAAGTACTGAGAGAACCCGTCGTTGGGCGCCCCGATGGGAAACACCATTTCTTTCTGGTGCATGGCCTTACCATCATCGCCGGCATCCTCGGCCCACACTTCCTTGGCCATACGGAAGGCCGCCCAGGCTTTGGGCCAACCTGCGTAAAAGGCAGCATGAGTCAAAATCTCCGCAATCTCCTGGCGGGTAATACCGTTTTGCTTGGCAGTGCTCAGGTGATACTGGAAGGAGCTGTCCACCAGCCCCTGAGCCATCAGAGCCACAACCGTGACCAGAGAACGATCCCGCAGGGAGAGTTTGTCCTCCCGGCTCCACACCTGTCCAAACAATACGTCGTCATTCAACTCCGCAAATTTCGGAGCAAACTCACCCAGCGCATCTCTGCCCGCCGTCTGCTTTACTGCCATAACAAATACCTCCTACTCAAGAGAAAATGTAACCTGAACCCTTCCCTCTCCCAGCTTCGCCTGCAAATCGGCGGGATCATCGATCTTTGCAAGCCGGGTGAAGCTCCAGGTATTTGTACCGTAGTAAATCGCAATCTGATTGCCCTGATAGAGGATCACATCCCCCGGCTCTGTGGTGATCTGCTGGTCATTCCGGGTCAGCGTGGTACCCAGCGGGCCCACTTTTTCAAAGCCACCGTAATCCTCCATCTCGATGGTCACCGGCCCCTGTGCCAGCAGCTCCTTGAATTCACGGGCCGAGCTGTTGTCCTCCAAGGTAGCCAGCAGTTCCTCATCGCCTACTGTGATCTTCAATGCCGTTTCCTCCTGACCGGATGCCGTCTCCGCAGATTGTGTCTCTTCTGGAACGCTGCCCCCGCAGGCCGACAGTCCCAATAAGGCAAGGAGCATACACAGCCACTTTGCCGCGGTTCTCATACGCCCTTACCCACCTTATAGGCCTCGGCCAGCTTTTCGGTCAGACGGGCCATATCGCCCGGGTCATTGACGCCGCCACCCCGTACCACACCGGCCAGCCGAGCCTTTTCAAAACAGGCGATCCAGCCATTCAGGCCGTTGACAGGGCCGTCGGAGGCGCTGTCCTCCTCCTCAGCGGAGGCGGTGAGCAAGTAGATGTCCCGGAAAGCGTAGTCGGCGGCGTACAGAGAATTGGCCCGGTCCAGCAGGGTTTTCATCTGGCCGGACATCTCGTAATAGTACACCGGGGTGGCAAAGCAAATCACATCCGCCGCCGCCATCTTTTCCACAATCGCGTTGGCGTCGTCCTGAATCACACACCGGGACTGCTTCAGACAGGCCAGACAGCCCCTGCAAAAGTGCAATTCCTTCCCCTGCAGGGAGAGCAGCTCCACCTGATGGCCGGCCTCCTGGACACCCTGGACAAACTGCCGAGCCAGCAGATCAGAATTGCTGTTGTGACGCAGGCTGGTAGAAATCACCAAAACTTTCTTGCTCATGCTTCGTCCTCCTCGCCGATGGTCCGTATGACTTTTGCAGGTACGCCGCCTACCACGGTATTCTCCGGCACATCTCTGTTCACCACCGCGCCGGCAGCCACAATGGCGCCGTCCCCGATGGTCACACCAGGCAGAATGGTAGCATTGGCGCCGATCCACACATTCTTCCCGATTCGGATCGGTGCGGGGATCATGCTGCCTCGGTCTTGCGGCGAGGCAACGTGGTTAAGGGTCGCCAGCACCACATTATGACCGATGAGGGCACCATCCTCGATAAAAATGCCGCCCTGATCCTGAAATTTGCACCCCGCGTTGATAAACACATTCTTTCCAATATGGATGTTTTTTCCACAGTCCGTGTAAAAAGGCGGGAAAAGCCCGAAGCTCTCATCCACCGGCTTGCCGATCAGTTGAGAAAACAGGGCCCGCAGCTGCGCCGGTTCATGATAGCTCCCGTTGATCTCCGCGGTGATCCGCAAGGCCTCCTGGCTAACACCGTGCATGAATTGGTGAACCTCGCTTCCGCCCTGTACCACGTTACCGCTGTTCAGTTCATTCAAAAATTCTTCTAGCTCCATGTTACGCTCCCAATTCTTCAGGTATTTGGTTTCATTGTATCACCGGCGCTTTCAGATAACAAATACCTATATAGAATATCTTACTATGCTTGAAACCTATAGTTAAGTCATGCTATTATCTATACAGAGGTGAGCGCTATGGAGTTGAGAGTGCTTCAATATTTTCTGGCCGTGGCACGGGAACAGAATATCTCAGCGGCGGCACAATCCCTTCACCTGACACAGCCCACCCTCTCCAGGCAGCTCAAGGAGCTGGAGGAAGAGCTGGGTAAGCAGCTGATGGTCCGGGGCAACCGGAAGATCACGCTGACCGAGGACGGTATGCTGCTGCGGAAACGGGCGGAGGAGATTCTGGAGTTGGTGGACCGGACGGAGAAAGAGGTTATGCAGTCCGGCAACACCGTCAACGGGGATATCTATATCGGCACCGGTGAGACAGACGGCGTGCGCCAAATCGTTGGGGCTGCCAAACAGCTGCGAGAGCGCTACCCGGGTATCCATTTCCACATCGTCAGCGGCGACGCTGTGGACGTATGCGAGCGGCTGGACAAGGGGTTGTTGGATTTTGGCGTCCTTCTTGGAGACATGGACAAAACAAGGTACCACTATATGGAACTGCCTATGAAGGACACCTGGGGGGTACTGATGCGGCGAGACAGTCCTCTTGCCCAGCAAGACACCGTTTCTCCCCATGATCTGTGGGACAAGCCTCTGATCCTCTCCCGGCAGGTGGATAATAAAAGCGGCCTGTACCGCTGGCTCAAAAAAGAACCCTCGGAGCTCTACACCGTGGCCACCTATAATCTGATCTACAACGCCTCGTTAATGGTGGACGAGGGGCTGGGATACGCCTTTACCCTGGACAAGCTGCTAAACACCACCGGCAGCAACCTGTGCTTCCGGCTCCTGAAGCCAAAGCTGGAGCTGGGGATGCACCTGGTCTGGAAAAAATCCCAGACATTTTCCAAGGCAGCAGAGCTGTTCTGGGAATATTTGCAGACCCATCTGGCCTCTTTCCAATCAAATTCCATGTAACACAGCAAATGCGTCAGGCCTCCAGAAAAACTGGAGGCCTGACGCATGATTTTCTTCCCTGTTACTTAAGCTTGGCCCCGTCCCGGAAGGCGTTGCCCACCTTCTCACCCAGCTTGCGGTAGGTATTGTGGATGGGGTCAAAGATAATGGGCTGCAGCTTGTCAGGATCAATCTTTCCGTCCTCTCCCAAAACCGACTCATCAGCACTGACATTTACGATCTCGCCTACCAGACGGCAACTCTCCGGATCATAGCTGACCAGGCGGCACTCCACAGCCATAGGCAGCTCATCAATAAGGGGCGCATCCACAAATTCTGCTTTGCTGGTATGCCAGCCCGCTTTTTCCAGCTTATTGGCCACGTTATTGCCCGACTCAATACCCACATAGTCGCAGGCCACCATCTGCTCTGCCGTGGCCATGCTTACCGTAAAAGCCTTCCGGGCCAGAATATTGGCAGTGGTCTTATGACCGGCACTGATACACATAGACAATTCCTTCTCCTCACTGATGCCGCCCCAGGCCGCATTCATAGCGTCCGCCGTGCCATCTTCGCCATAGGTGGCCAGGATAAAGACCGGCTGGGGGTAGGTCCAGGGTTTTGCTCCAAAATTCTTGCGCATAAATGATACCTCCTGTTTGATGGTTTTCAGCAGTTACCTGTATAAACATCGTGCAGTTCTTCCCGGGCCACATCTGCCAGGCGGTAAACCGTCTCCACCGGCGTAGGTGGACAGTCCGCCATACGATGGCGGGGGAAAAAGCGGGAGATGTGCAGGGGAATGTGGGAATCGACCGAGGAGAGCCATCGGGACAGGGCCCGGATCTCCTCCTCCGTGTCATTTTCTCCCGGCACAATCAGCGTGGTGACCTCCAAATGGCAGCGGCCGGCAGCCAGGGAGATGGAGCGTTTCACGCTCTCCAGATCTCCTCCCAGGGCGCAGTACCACCGTTCGGTAAAGCCCTTCAAATCAATGTTTACCGCGTCGATCAGCGGCAGCAGCTTCCGCCACCAGTCCTCTGCAATGGTACCATTGGTCACCAGCACGTTGAGCATCCCGGCCTGGTGTACCAGCGCGGCGCAGTCCCGCACATACTCATAGCCAACCAACGGCTCATTATAAGTATAGGCCACACCGATATTGCCCCGGCAGGCCAAACGTACAGCCTCCTGCACCAGCGTCTCCGGTGCGCAATCCCTAGTTGGGAATGTCTCCCCTGCTCCAGCGATCTCAATATTCTGACAGAAGGAACAGCTCAGATTACAGCCAAAGCTGCCCACCGACAGTACCATACTGCCTGGATGGAACCGGCGCAGCGGCTTTTTCTCAATGGGGTCCAGGGCCAGCGCAGTCAGCTTGCCATAGTTGAGCGGGACAATCCGTCCGCCCCGGTTGCCTCTGGCCCTGCACAGCCCGGTCTGTCCCTCCGCTAATTGGCAGCGGTGAAAACACAATTCACACGAGATGCTCATCGGTGCCGCACCACCTGAAATCGCTGGATCTGATACCGGTCCTCCGCGCCGATCCCGCCCTTTTGCCGGGCAATATCCAGCTGCTGCGCCACTGTATCCACACCTTCCAGGTCCGGCAGCAGCAGTCCCCGCCGCTGCCCGCAGCTGACAATGACTCCGTATTGCCTGGGGTCCAACTGATCGGGGGAATCCACAGTCTCCGGCTCCCCCAACACATCCACGCTGTACTCCAGCTCATCCAGCTCCTGGACCCGCACCGCCGGGAACCGCGGATCACGGGTCCCGGCGGAAATGGCGTTTTGTATGATCTCCCAGGCCACATTTCTCTGGGTTGGCGCAATGGTACCGATGCAGCCACGGAGCCGTCCGTCCTTATGGAGGGACACAAAGGCTCCTGCCGCCTGACTGGTCAATTCCTGGGGCAATCCCGCAGGCAGCTGCCCCAGAGGATCGCCGGTCCGCACATAAGTCTCCAGCGACAACCTGGCCAGCTTTACCCAGGGGTCCTCTTTAGCACGTCTCTCCTCCAGCTGGGCCTGCCTGACCTGCTGGAATGCGGCAGCATACCGACGGCCCTCATCCCGTCCGGTGACCGGAAACAACGCCACCGCGTATCCCACCCCGAAAGTACCCTCATGACTCAAAAGCCGGGGTTCCACCGCCAGCCCATCCAAGGCTCCAGACATCATCTGGAAGGCACGCAGGCCGCATTCAGCCGCCCGCTGGCAGAGATCTGCGTCCATGGTGAGAAATTGCAGAAAATCCCCCGACGCCATAGTCTCTGTCACCCGCCGGTCAAAGACCGGTCCCTCCAGCGCAAATCCATAGGGGCCGTTAGATTTCAGTTTATGAGAGAGATCGCCGCTGGCCACAAACACAGCCCGACGGCCCAATGCCTCTGCCGCCTCGGCTACGCACTGTCCCAGTCGGTAGTGCTCCAGCGAAGAGAAGCCGGAAAGGCCCATCCGTATGATGGGGCAATCCACGCCCGCTTTGCGGAGAAAAACAAGAGGAATCAATGCTCCATGGTCCAGAGCGGGGTTACGCTGGCCCAGGGTGCCAGCCTCCAGACCTTTTTCCCGGGCTCGACGCACAATTTCATCCCGCAGCGGCCCGTCGTACTCTACCTCAATGCGCACCTGGGGGGCGCCAAAGGCAGACATATCGCCCGAAGCACCCGCTCCAGGAGCAATGTGAAAATAATCTCCGTACAAAACCGTGTGTGGTGAGGCTACAATGAGCACATCCGGCTTCCACCGCGCCACCTCCGCAGCGGCGGCACGCATGGCCTGACCGGTGGCATTGATCTCACACTCCCGGCCCCTGCCCACTTCAGGCAGCAGCACCGGAGGATGTGGGGTCAGGATTGCACCCAGCATAGGCATATTATCCGCTCCCTTCCGGCCATACAAAGATTTCTATAAACAGTATAGCACGGCAAAAGGAACAGAAAAAGCCGTTCCCCAACAAAACTGCACACAAATTGTTGTCATGCGTTCCACCCATACCGATCTGCAATATCCGGTTGAATGGACAAAAGGGGCAGGCGCCCGAAAAAGCTTTCAGTCGCCCGCCCCCTTTTCTGTTTTCTTATTCTCCTTCCGGTACTGTCAGAAATCTTGCCGCCGCCAGGCGATGGAAGATAACCGCAAACACCAGGCCGAAGGTCACACCCAAGATGGTATCTACAATACGAAGGATCACCGCTCCCTGGAGTCCGTAGATTCCGGTCCCCAACATCAGCGCACCAAAACAGTTCATTGCCGTTTTATACCGATAATCGATGCAAAAGCCCAGACACAGTCCTCCCAAGGGGCCCATTAACGGGTGAAGCGCTTCCGGCGTCACCAGATAAACCACAAAAAACGCACAGGAGCCCGCCAACGCCCCCACAATTCTCTGCCAGAAGCGGGTAACCGTATTGCCGGAGTAAGGATATTCCGACAGCAGCGATGCACAGGCAAATCCCATCCACATGAACCGCTCTACTCCAAACACCTGTCCCGCAGTCAGCACCAGACTCACGCCAAGGGCCATGCGAAACTGCCACAGATAAACCGGCACAGCAAGATCAAACTTCCGCATGACATGGTGAAAACGCGTCGTCTTATGCTGATCCCGGTGCTTGGCAAACAGGATGGCGCCGCAGATGAGATAGCCCACCAGCGCCAACAGTCCGCGGCGAACCAGCGCCTCTCCCACGACGGGATTGCCTGTCAGATAGATGTAGGCAAAGCTGTACAGGCCGCCGTTACCCATTTCAGGCCGTTGGGTGGTCATGCAGAGAATGGCAAAAAAGCCCGCAAAGTGCAGCGGAATCAACAGAACCGGCGGAACCACCGCCGCCGCACTGGGAACCAGAACCAGAATAGCCAGCACCGCTGCCAGGGTAATCAGATAATCTCCGATGCAATATTCAAAATTGACAAAGCGAATCCCAAGCATCATGCAGAACAGTGCCACTGCCAGAGGGGTGTTGTCGCTTCCGAACACAGCGGATAGCAAACTGATAAACACAATGGCAAAAGCCACGATCAAAACAGACCGAACCGCTATCGCAACCCAGTAATAGGTTTTCTCCCGTTTTACTTCACAGGCTGCAATCTTCCGCTTCAGCACGGAGGGGTCCATCTGCAGCGCGTCATAAAACTTCATGGTCATGGGGCTTTTCCTGTCCTTTCTCAATCTGCACGGCAAGTCGGTCCGCATAATACACAAACGCCTCAAAATCCTGGTTGGTGCTGCGCCATAAATCATAGAAGGGCTGCAGAATACTCTCGTATCCCCTTTTCAATTCTGCAAGACCGGTTTCCGTGATAAAAATCTGATAACTCCGCTCGTCTGTTTCCTTCCGCTGCTTGCGTATGCAGTTTTTCTCATGGAGCGATTTCAGGCACCGGCTGACCGCCTCAATTTTCATGCCGCTGTTTTGGCTGAGTAAAACTGGCGTGTTCTGTTCCGGCTTCAGATAGAGATGAGCCAAAAGTTCACATTCGCTGGCGGTAAGCACGGATTTCCGTAGTGGAAGGAGCGAACGCATAACCTTTTGGAGCTGCTGCTGATAATGCACCATATCTGTCCATTCCATAATTGTACAATCTCCCATTTATTTAACTTCGTTAAGTATATGCCAATTGTAACTCCATGTCAATAGGCAGGATGATCGTCCGCCAAGATAAACAGAAGAACGGGGTTGATACTGCAATGCAGTACCAACCCCGTTCTTCTGTCTTATTTCGTTACGCTGCGCTTGATCTGCAGCAGCATCAAAATCAGACTGACTCCAAGCAGGATATGCCCAATTCCAGCTATACCGGAGATAGCCGCATTCATACCAGCGGACAGCGAGGTCCCCAGCACCTGGAACACTCCCCGCACCACCAGCATCACGGCGGTCAGGTTCAGGCCCACATGATAGAGTGCCAGCACCCGTCCGGTCTTTGCGCCTGTGAAGGAAAAATTCTTTTCCAGCACAAGAATCAACAGGAAGAACACCATACCCAGCAGAAAATAATGGGTATGCACCACAGAGAGCGTGGTCTTGGCCGTAAAGCCGTTGAATTTTGTAAACTCCCGATAAAACACGCCGCCCGCCATGGCCAGGATGGCGTACAGCAGCGCGGTATTCGCATAGCGTTTCATATAGTTCCTCTCCTTATTTGCATTCCCGTTTCATATTCTCCTTCTTGTTCCATTTTGTTTTGGACGGTGCCTGCTGCAATGGTCGCCTTGATAAAGTTTCTGCCAAACAGCAATCCTGCCAGCAGCAGTGCAGCGCCCAGGCCCGTATAAAATACGGCAATAAACCGCTCCGGCGCCAGCCCGCTCACTCGGAGGCCAATGCCCCCGGTCATCATAACCGCCATGATAACAAAAGCTTTTCCGTCAAAAAATTTGAGGAAAAAGTGCCGTTCCTCCAAATAGGCGGCAATCCGGGCAGTGTGCTTTTTGACCAGCCTTCCAAAAATAAAATACTGAAATACGGCAAACACCAGTACCGACAACAGCGCGTTCGGCACCGTAACATAGGTCGGATAGGCCATTACGCCGATCCGAAGGATATTGAATCCCGCCGCGCTCCACACCAAACAGGCCAGAAGCAGCAGCGTATTCCGTTTTACTTTCATCATTGCCTCCTTCTAATGAACAATGTTCAATTTCCGGGATACAAAATTCCCACAGAGTTGTGGGAATTTTAATAGAGGGTCCTGCGGACGATCTCCAATACAACCGAGGGATCATAATCCTGCCGCAGCAACGCAGACAGCATCAGCGAAAACAGGAGATCAGAAAATTTTTCCGCTGTAAATGCTTCGGTAAAGGCATCTGGCCGGACTCTGGCATCCCGCAGCAAGACAGAATGCAGGCTATCCAAAATATGCTGCCAGGTCTGCTGCATCCGCCGTTTTCCATCGGATTTGTCCTCCCCCATGAACCCCAGAGAGTGAAGATTGAAAAATCCGGGATACCGTTTACAGCCGTACTCCATCCGTTGGTACAGCCAGGTAATGCAGGCCTGGGTATCCTGAAATACCGCCTCATCCTCCGGGCGGTGGAAGATCTCACACCAGACGCTCTCCACTGTGGCACCCATCAGAGCAGCTTTGGAATCAAAATAGTTGTAGATGGAACCAACCGACACACCGCAGGCGGCCGCCACGGAGCGAATATTGACCGCAGACCACCCCGCTTGCTGGATGAGCTCACGGCTGGTCTTCAGGATCTCCTCTTTGGATGTAACTACGGTATTCATCCTATCACCTCAATATGAACATCGTTCATTATAGTGTTTTATTCTCTTTTGTCAAGTATTTTGGGGCCGGATGCTGCGGTCTCTCTACAAATCGAGATAGCTAAGACCTCCAATAGGTTTTTAGGCGGGCAAATGTCCGTTCCTTGTCAGAACGACCAGTTCATGGTATCATAAAACCAATCAATGAGGAGGTGTTCTCATGCCCCTGCACATCGTGCGAAATGATATCACTACTATGAAGGTGGACGCCATCGTCAACGCCGCCAAAGAGAGCCTTCTGGGAGGCGGGGGTGTGGATGGCGCCATTCACCGCGCTGCCGGGCCGGATCTTTTGAAGGAGTGCCGTACCTTGGGCGGCTGCAAAACGGGACAGGCCAAGATCACAAAGGGCTACCGCCTGCCCGCCAAGTTTGTGATCCACACTGTTGGCCCTGTCTGGCAGGGTGGAAGTTGCGGCGAGAGGGAGCTTCTCATTTCCGCCTACCGTTCCTCCCTGGAACTGGCCTTCGCCAACAAGTGCGAAACGGTGGCCTTTCCTCTTATCTCCTCCGGGGCATACGGCTACCCCAAGGACCAGGCTCTGAAGGTGGCGGTGGACACCATCGGAGACTTCCTGCTCTCCCACGATATGACCGTCTATCTGGTGATCTTCGACCGAGCCGCCTACACCATCGGCGGAAAGCTCTTTGCCGATATTGCCGCCTATATCGACGACCACTATGTGTCCGAACATACCGACAGTCTGGAAGAGCAGCGCCGCCGTTCCGCGGGCTTTAACGCCCCTTCCATGACAGAAGTACCGTGGACTCCTGCAAAGGCAGCGCATTGGTCGGACGAAAACCTGAGCCAGCCGGATGAGCGTTTTTTAACAACGTCAATGTGGGAGTCTATTCCAGGAACACCACTGACCCCTACAGCAGCACCATTGCCCCCCACATCGTTGACCATCAGTCTGGACGAGGCCCTCAGTCAACTGGATGAAAGCTTTTCTCAGATGCTGCTGCGGAAGATCGATGAGCGTGGTCTCACCGACGCCCAGTGCTATAAAAAGGCCAACATTGACCGAAAACTCTTCTCCAAGATCCGCTCGGACGTCCACTACAAGCCCTCTAAGCCCACCGCTATGGCCTTCGCCGTGGCCCTGGAGCTGCCTCTGCAGGAGGCCCGTGAGATGCTGGGAAAGGCAGGCTTTGCCTTCTCCCACGCCAGTAAGTTCGACATCATCGTGGAGTATTTCATCGCCCACCAAAACTACAACATCTTTGAGATCAACGAGGCTCTCTTCGCCTTTGATCAGAGCCTGCTGGGAGGTTAATACCATGCCCCGTACCGATGTGACACAGATGTCCTTTGCCAAGCTCTATCCGCTTCTAATCAACAAGGCAGTGAAAAAGGGTCGTACCCGGGAAGAGGTGGACCAGGTGACCACCTGGCTCACCGGATATAGCGTCGAGGACATTGCCCGCCTGGAGCAGTCTGATACCAGCTATGGGGACTTCTTCCGAAATGCCCCGGCCATGAATCCCAATCGAACCCTCATCACCGGCAAGGTATGCGGCATTCAGGTGGAAGCAATCGAGGACCCGTTGATGCGGGAAATCCGGTATCTGGATAAGCTAGTGGATGAGTTGGCCAAAGGCAAACCCATGGCGCAAATTTTGAGAGCATAATTGTCGCCCGCCAGGCGACCAAACAAACATAAAATCCCTCTATACTGTGCTCGTAAGCCAAACAACACAGAACAGGGGGATTTTTCTATGAAAAAGAATTTGACGGAACTGGTCTTTATCCTGGACCGCAGCGGCTCCATGCAGGGACTGGAGGCCGATACCATCGGCGGCTTCAACGCCATGCTGGAGAAGCAGAAAAAGGAGCCCGGCGAGGCTTTTGTCTCCACCATTCTCTTTAACGACCATACCCAGGTGCTCCATGACCGGGTAAAAATTGAAGCGGTCGAGCCTATTACCCACAGAGAATACTATGTCCGGGGCTGCACCGCCCTGCTGGACGCAATCGGCGGTGCCATCCATCACATCGGTAACATTCACAAATACGCCCGGAGTGAGGATGTACCGGAGCACACCCTCTTCGTCATCACCACCGACGGCATGGAGAATGCCAGCCGCCGCTATACCTCTCAGCAGGTCAAAACCATGATCCAGCGCCAGAAGGAGAAGTACGGCTGGGAGTTTCTCTTTTTGGGCGCCAACATCGACGCGGTGGAAACGGCGGGAACGCTGGGCATCGCCCCGGATCGGGCGGTAAACTACCACTGTGACAGCGAGGGTACTCGCCTCAACTACGAGGTGGTGAGTCAGGCTGTCACCGCTGTCCGGTGTTGTGCTACGCTGGATGAGCACTGGAAAGACGATATTGAGGAGGATCTTCGCAAGCGGAAGAGCAACCGCCGCTAAAGGATGCTCTCCCGCAGCACCACGATAAGTAAGGTCCATTTTAGGAGGCAAAGCATGACCTATACCAAAGATGAACTTGTGGAGGCCAAACGGCAGATCGACTCTACCCTGCATAAGCTGCGGGAAACCGTCAAGACTCTGGAAGGGAAAGAAGATCCCGCCCGATTGAAATCCCAGATCACACTGGCCAGACGCCGCATCCAGGCCTTTACGATTGCTGTTTCTCTGATTGAGAAGGAGCTGAAACAAGTACAGGCATAACAACAACAAGCCCGGAACTTCTTATCATCCAGAAGTTCCGGGCTGTGTTCATTTCAAAGATAGTTTTACCAGCTTTGCACGTTTAACGGTTTTAAATTCTTTCGTTTCAAGTGCTTTTGCCGCCGAGAACGGACAGCGCTTGCCGATGCACTGGTTGTTCCGGCCACTGTAAGAGCAGACAGGAATTGTCCGTTCCATCTCTACCCCCAGATGCTCCTTGGTAAAGTCCACGGCGGCCAGGATGGCCAGGAAGGAGTCCCGCTTACAACATCGAGGGCCGCCCACCCGGCCGATGTTCTCCAGCGCCCGGGCGGTCATCTGATTGCTCAAACCCCAGGGTTCCTGGGCCAGGGGTGTGGACTGGGTAACAATGGCCAGGAACTGTCCTGTGGCGATCCCCGCTCCGCAGGCTCCCCAAAAGCCGCAGGCTCCGCCGGGGACCGCCTTGCCCCGGCTATACATCTCCCGAAGCGACTTCTCAAACTCCAGGTTACCACCGGCGTTTTTATAGGCAGTAAGCAGAGCCGCGCCCACCATTACATGGTGCTCCGGACCGTGCATATGGCAGAATGGCAGCTCCATCATCCGGCGGAGAATGGCCACAGGATCGGCAGAAGTCTCAGAGAGACACAGACCAAAGATACTGTCCATACCCTGGGTATGGCAGTCATTGCAGACATAATGACCCGCCACACAACGGGTTTTGCTGGACTCCTTCTTATGGCAGATGGCGCATTCCATGACCTCATCCTGGGTCAGATATTCCAAAGGCGCCTTACAAATCAGACATTCTTCCCTGTTCAAACTCCTGTCTCCTCTCATGCTCATATATGGCATTCACCCGCTCCAGGCTCGTTCCAAGCCCCTCAAAGCCCACGCACCGGCTGGGCTTTGTATTGACGGCATGGTCCAGCAGAGGCTGGGCCTGACAATCCGTATCCAGGCACAGATCCAGCGCCAATACATCCTCCCAGGCCCGGTTGAGAAAGGCCACCTCCCGGCGGCCGTGGGTGCGGGTGATTGCGATCTCGCCCGCCTGCCGCAGATATGTTTTCACCTGATCTTCGGTAAACCCAGCGGCGATAAAGCTTTCCCTCAGCCCCTCCCGAAACAGGCCTGGCAGGTCCGCCCACTGAAGGGGCGTTACATCATAGCGTACAAAGGTATACCGGCTGTGACAGTGGACAGCCAGCAGACACTTGCACCCCCGCAGATCGATGACATGGAGGTCCCAGCAGAAACGCCGGTCTGGCTGCGTGCCGTAGGCCGGCGTTTTCATCTTCAAAAATCGCTTGAGGGGGAAAGTCAGTCCCAGTTCCATCACCTTACCTCGTGGGGAATGGAGATTTTCTCCACCCGAATCTCCCCATCTGCCAGTTCCGCCATCGTCATGGTAATCTCCTGATGGAACCGCCGGGGGCCGCAGGAGCCGGGATTGAGCCACAAAATACCGTTCTTCTCCTCCTGCACATACTTGTGGGAGTGGCCAAATACCACCACATCCACACCGTTAAGCGTTGCGGGAAGTTCTTTCTTATTGTGGACCATATAGAACGTCACACCATCCAAGGTGATGGTAAGATCATGGGGGATGTCTTCCGCCCACTCCTTATCGTTGTTGCCCCGGACCACATAGAGAGGCGCGTATTGCCTCAACTGGTCCACAATGCTCTGTTTATTGATGTCGCCGCCGTGGAGAATGGCGTCGGCGGTTTTCAGCTGCTCCACCACCTCCGGCCGCAGCAGGCCGTGGGTGTCGGAGAGAATGGCAAGCTTCATGTAGTTTCCTCCATTATAACTCAATGCGGCGAATTTGCTCCAGATCACCGCTGCACAGTGCTTCCAGGTTGCAGAAAATCTTTTCCGCCTCCCAATCCCACCACCGCAGCTTGAGCAGATACTCCGTCAGCTCCTGGCCAAACCGGGGCCTGACTACACGGCAGGGGTTCCCTGCCGCCACAGTATAGGGCGGGATATTGCCTGCCACCACAGAATTGGCCCCGATAATGGCGCCGTCGCCAATGTGGACACCGGGCAGGACTGTGACATCCTGCCCTATCCACACGTCATTGCCCACCACCGTATTCCCTTTAAAGGGCAGCTGGTCCAATGAAGGCGTGCACTTCTCCCAGCCGTGGGCGAAGATATTGAAGGGGTAAGTGGTGACCGACTCCATACGGTGGTTGGCCCCATTCATTACAAACTCCACGCCTTTACCAATGGCGCAGAACTTTCCAATGATCAGCTTGTCCCCGATGAAGGGATAGTGGTGGGTCACATGGTCCTCAAAATCCTCTCCACCGGTGGCAGCGTCGTCATAATAAGTATAATCGCCTACCTCAATGTTGGGGCGGGTGATAACATTCTTGATGTAGCAAACGCTGGGGATGTTCTCATTCGGGTGGACAGCATTCGGGTCCGGTCCAAACATAACATGACCTCCTTAACCGTGCGTATTTCGCGCCTGAATCTCCCGATAGAATTTACGGGCGTTCTCCAGATCCCGCTCGTCCGGATGCCCTTTGGCTATACCGCCCACCAGTTTAAAGGGGCCAAAGGTGTCGTAGCCCTTGCAGGAAAACTCGCCCAGCACCTGGCAACTTCTCTCCTGCGCGATCTTTGCCACAGCCTTGGCCCCACTACCCTTGGCGCCGCCATAGGTATAGACGAAGAACACCGGCTTGCCCTGGGGCAGGTACTGCCGGGCAAACTCCACCACAGCCTTTTGGAATTCAAAACCGTAGATGCCGGAGGCAAAACCGATACAGTCATACTTCTCCAGCCGGACGGTCTGGCGGGTGGTAACATCGATCAGGTCCACATCCCCCTCGCCCGCCATGGCCTCCAAAACGTTCAGCGTGTTCCCATGGTGGCGGGAATAGTAGCAGATGGCAGTTTTCATAGACCGTTTCCTCCTTGCAGGGTCCATCCGAAGTCATTGTGGTAGATCATCTGGCGGGTCATGCCGCCGTCAATGCAGATGTTCTCTCCCGTAAGAAAACCTGCCTTGTCCGAGCACAGGTAGAGCACCATATTGGCAATGTCCAGGGGATTGCCAACCCGGCCTGCGGGCTGCTGAATGGCATCCGGACCGTCATAAACGGTATAGTCGGTGTCGATCCAACCGGGCGAGATGGAATTGACCCGCACCTTACCGGCCAGGCTCACCGCCAGGGCATGGGTCAGGGCGGAGATGCCACCCTTGGCCGCCGTGTAGCTCTCGGTCTGGGGCTGGCTCATCCGATCCCGGGAAGAGGAGATATTTACGATGGCCCCGCCGGGAGCAAAGTGGGGCGCAAACAGTTTGGCAAGGTAAAAAGGCGCGGTGACCCCAACGCGCAGAGCGTAATTGAATTCCTCATAGCTGCACGCATCAATGCCCTTCATCAGGGGCAGGGCATTGTTGACCAAAAAGTCCACATGACCATAGTCGGCAATCACCTTGCGGGCAAAGTCCTCCAGAACGGTCTGGTCGGCCAGATCACCCACAAAATAATCGTTGGGAAGTAGGTCAATCACGCATACCTCGGCGCCTGCTTTCCGGAATTCCTCCGCAATCGCCTTGCCGATACCCTTTGCTCCGCCGGTAACCACGGCAACTCTATGTTCAAACATGGCGTTTCCTCCTCAGTCCGCGTCCTCATCCAGGGTTTCCACCAGAAAGCTCACCGGCCGGAACCCGTCGTTACAGGAGAGCATGGCGGATTTGGGGTTCTTCATCCAGCCGTCGTAGAAGTTCTCACCCCCGTGGCTTAGGGCCAGCACAAAGGGCGAGAGGGTATCCCAGGCGCTTTGGCAAAAGCCCACAGGCTTCTCCCAGCCATTGGCAATAAAGACCTGGCCCACCTCCATGTCGCAGGCATGAGCGATGGGATTCTCATATTGGGCCATCAGGTCCTCGTATCGGGTGATGCGCATGACAGTGATCCTGCACTTTTTCATATGATGATGCCCTCACAGTGGTCGATCTCATGCTGGATGATCTGAGCCGTCCAGCCGGTGAAGGTTTTCAGCCGCTCCTGAAATTTCTCGTTCTGCCAGCGTACCTTGATGGTCTTCCACCGCTTGGCCGGGCGGACGCCGGTCAGGGAGAGACAGCCCTCCTCCGTGTCATAGGGCTCGGACTTTTTAACGATCTCCGGGTTGAACATGACCATGTAGCTGCCCTCGTTATCGAAAGCAATGATGCGCTTATTGATCCCAATCATATTGGCCGCCATACCCACGCAGCCGGCCTTGTGGTGCTCCAGTGTCTCCAGCAGGTCGGCAGCCACTTGAACATCGCCCAGCGTGGCAGGCTCCGCCTTTTGGGCCAGAAACACCTCATCTTTGCAAATATCTCGAATCATCGTAATTTCTCCTTTTGCTCCTGAATGACCGCCGCAATGGTTTCGGCCGCGATACGGGAGCCCAGTTCACTGGGATGCACACCATCGGCGGCATAGAGGTCCTGAGTATCGGACATCTCATAAAACTTCTGCCCCACATCAGCAATGAGGGCATGGTTCTCTCTGGCAGCTTTGTGGTAGGCTTCAGACATCTTATGGGTCATCTCGTCATAATCCCAGCCCTTGGCTGTCAGCTTAGCCCCGCCTCTCTGGTAGGCCCAGGTGGCGTAGAGGATGGGGACTGCCCCATTCTCCCGAATTTTGTTGCAGAGCTGCTCCACGCTGGCAAAGAAGCTGCTGGGCGCGGTTATAGGTCCGTGGCTCATCTCCTGGAGCACCACATAGTCCCAATGTTCCTTGTCCAGCGCCTCCTGCGTCAATGCACCCAGCTTGGTCCTGGGGTTCAGGTGCTCCGACAGCCGCGCCCCGCCCCGGGTGTGGTGGACCACTTCCGCCCCAGTCAGTTGAGCCAGCATCTGAGGCATATGATTGGTAAAGGTAAAACTGTTGCCCAGCATCAAAATCCGCACGTCCATATCCCTTCTTTTTCTGTTTGCTACAGTATAGCACAGCAATGCTAAAATTGTCATGAAGGCCCCATGTATTTTTGCTGAAAAGGGTGCTCACCGCTGAGCGGAGAGCACCCTTCAATCAGATCCGTAATCAATTCTGCTTCGCCGATCCGGCACTTTCCCGGGCCTGCTCTACTACCTTTTGGTACGGCCCAATAATGTATTGGTTCATCTGTCCCTTCATCTTCTTCTGCACAGAGGGAACCGCCAGCATGGCACCTACCAGCTTCATTTGCAGAATGCGCTTTTTCTGTTTCTGGGGGAAGTCGTAGATGCCGTGTTCTTTATAGAACTTGTGGTCGGCTTTCATCATGCCTCTCATAACATAAATGAGATCCCAGAAAATCTTCATGCCGCCCACCCCGTAGAAATTGGCCGGGCGGGACAGCTTCTTCTCCATAGCAAATACCACAGCATCGGCCAGATTTTGCACATCGGCAGCAGTATTGCCCTCATCGGTGGCCACGCCACACAGATAGTTGCCGCCCACCTCACTGCGGCCTTCCACGATCATGCGCAGGTTGCTCTCATACTGATAGTCGCCGCTGATCAGGTAGGCAATGGGCGTACC
This sequence comes from Flavonifractor sp. An91, assembly GCF_002159225.1. NCBI lineage: Bacteria > Bacillati > Bacillota > Clostridia > Eubacteriales > Oscillospiraceae > Flavonifractor > Flavonifractor sp. An91. Next base: position 192,483 of record NZ_NFHA01000001.1, read on the forward strand.
GTGGGTAACAGTACGGTGGCCGTTGCAGAACTGCCGGTCATCAAAGCATTTGAAGCTGGAGTGGGTATAATGGTCGGAGATGGTAAAGGCGTAGACAAAGGCGTCGGCGGTCTGGATGGTATTGCGCAAAAATGCGTCAAATCCATCGGTATAGACACATTTCCCTGTGATGGCGCAGCCGAAACATCCAAGGCAGCCACCGGCAAAGGGAAACTCCCTCAAATTTACCACCCGGCTCTCAAAGGGCAGCGCGGCACGGAAATCAGCAATCATATTCCGGAGGTTTTCATCCTCAGGGGCGCAGTTGGTAACGATCACAACATCCTTCTCTTTGCTTTTGGAGACAGCGGGCAGTACCGGCTGATAGACCGGCTTCTCCCGCCGGGGCGCTCTGGCAGGCGGTGTGACAAACAGCCCGTGCTCGCAGGAAAATATCAGCTGATCGAAAAAGTTCCGTGCCTCCTGCTGACCCTGCTGGGTGAGCAGGTCGTCCATATCGGCGGACAGCCCCCGCACCACATTCATGCCCAAATCAAAGCAGTTCTCCTCCACATAGCGGTGGGCGGTCACATCATAGAAGTGTTTGGATGTGGTGATCTGAGAGACAAACTTGCCGGAGAGGTCCACACCATCTGCCTTGATGAGCTCGATGAGCCGGTGAAGCTGATAGGGCGCAATAAAGGTATAGACCGGATAGCAGAACAGCAGCAGATCTGCCTGCTCCAATTCCTCTCGCAGCGGAGCAAAATCTTTCTCATAGTTTTTGATGCGCTGGCCCACCGGAAGGACAGTGAAGGTATGCTCCGGGTGCAGCGCCTGCAAATACAGCGCGGTGTGGACCGTGGTGGAATTCTTGCCCTTGGGGCTGGCATTCAAAACAAGAATTTTCATGGTTGTTCCTCCAATTCGTGAAGCAGACGGCTGTACCAGCCAATTTCAAAGTCAGCGGCGGCGATACCGTACTGAATGGTGTATCCCTGAAAGCGCAGTATCTGGGACCAATCGGTCCCAGACGGCAATTCCTGCGGGTCCATCTGCCGGAATTGCTGCTGAATGGCACAGAGGACCCCGCGGGTCTCCTTCATCTGCCGGATGTAGTCCCGAATAGCGGCCAGGCGCTCCTCCGGCCGTGCCAGCCCCGCAAAGAACAGACGGGATAGCTCCATGTTCTTCACCCTGTCCGCCTGCATGGGTTGAGCCACCCAGGCAGAAAAAACAGATCTGCCAGTTTCCGTGATGGAAAAGCGCTTTTTACGGCGCTTGCCCTGGATCACTTCACAGGCTGTCACCTTGCCCTCTTTCTTCAGCTTGGCAAGAGCCGTCTGCACGCTGCCCGCGCTATGGGAACAGATCAGGGCCAGTTTTTTCTTGATGAATTGCTGCAACTCATACCCCGTCATGGGAGATAGAATCAGCAGCCCTAAAATCAGGTATTCCATAACGCCCTCCAATATATCTAATAGAGATATTATAGAGCAGGACTTGTGTTTCAGTCAATGCAAAACTGCACAGCTCTACTTGCCGTATCTTGGTAATCCAAGTATACTGAATACAGCATCAGGGAACTGTTTCGCACGGAAAGGAAGGAGGCTGGCTCTATGGATACTATTCGCGCAAAAGAACTGTTGTCCGCCTTGGCGGACGGTATGGACCCGTTTACTGGTGAACTCTTTCCACCAAACCATATTTGCAATCATCCGGATATCATCCGCGCGCTGCACCATATCCTCTCCTCGACTCAGGACGCCAAAAAAGGGGCGAACACACCAAACGCAGGAAAGTCCTGGCCTCAGGCAGAACAAGATAAATTGGTTGATGAGTTTTATTCTGGAATGAAACTCTCCGCCATTGCCAGAGAGCACGGAAGAAGCCGGGGCGCAATTGAGGCAAAATTGGCACACCTGGGTTTGATTGAAAACGCCTATTTTGGCAAGAAGCCAAAATAGCCCCAGATTCTCTCTAAAAAAGATTAGAAGCGCTATGATTATCCGTATGGATTTAGGGTAAATATCGAAAAAAGTGGCTGCGTACCATTCTGCCAGTGTCCTTCCAGTTCCACCACACCCAGATGGATGGAATTCCGGCGGCAGAATTTTTAGAGCGCCTGCAACAGGAGATCCATCAAGTCTAACATTTCCCCTTGACTCTGACGCTCCGTCAACTGATACAGTATCCCCAGGAGGGATGTTTATGGAGTATTCCATTCAGGAACTGTCGCACCTGTCCGGGGTGACCACCCGCACGCTGCGCTGGTACGACCAGATCGGGCTGCTGAAACCCAGCCGGGTAGCGGAGAGCGGCTACCGCTATTACGGCAAGGCAGAAGTAGACCGGCTGCAGGACATTCTCTATTACCGGGCCCTCGGGGTGGAGCTGGCCCGGATCAAGAAATGTCTGGACGATCCCTCCTTTGACCGTCTGGCCGCCCTGCGAAACCATCTTGCCGCTTTGGAGGCAGAGCAGGAAAGGCTGGGGAAACTGATCCGGTCGGTAAAAGAGACCATCGGAGCGGAAGAAAGGAAGGAATTTATGAGCGACGAGCAGAAATTTGAGGCGTTCAAGGAGCGCACGGTAGCCCACACCGAGGAAGTTTACGGAGCCGAGACCCGGGCCAAGTACGGAGATAAAGAGGTAGACGAGGCCAACGCCGCGGTGATGAATTTGACCCAGGAGCAATATCAGGCATGGACCGGCCTGGGTCAGGAGATTCAAGAGCGGCTGGAGGCGGCTGTCCAGGCTGGCCTCTCCCCGGAAAGCGAGGAGGGAAAAGAAATCTGCACTCTTCACCGCCAGTGGCTTACCATCACCGGGAACCAGTATGATGCCGCAAAGCATCGTGGGATTGCGGAGCTGTATGTGATGGATGAACGGTTTACCGCCTACTATGATATCATAAGTCCCATCAAGACTGCCAGGCAAAGGTGGACCATCCCATGGAAATCAGAAAAGTGGAAACGGACAAAAAGAGATACCTGGATTTACTGCTGCTGGCAGACGAGCAGGAGGACATGATTGACCGCTATCTGGAGCGTGGGACCATGTATGTGCTGGAAGACGGTGGGGTCAAGGCTGAATGCGTGGTGACCGACGAGGGGGATGGGGTTCTGGAACTGAAAAACATTGCCGTAAAACCGGACTGTCAGGGCAGGGGGTATGGGAAGGCCATAGTGGACTTCCTCATCCGAACCTACACAGGACAGTATACGGTGCTGCAGGTGGGTACTGGGGACAGCCCCTCCACCGTTCCGTTTTACGAATCCTGCGGCTTTTACAGACATCACCTGGTCAAGAACTTTTTCACCGCCCACTATGACCACCCGATCTATGAGTGCGGTGTTCAGTTGGTGGATATGGTGTACCTTCAAAGAGAGCTATAAAAAGTGGAGTGTCTATTGGGACACTCCACTTTTTCAACATTTGGGATGTATTACAGCTTCAGCCCGTCCACCCAGGTCTTCAGCTCCGCCTCATTCAGGCGGCCATTGAGCATCCGGCCATCCAGAATCTTGGCGCCGGGGGCGCTGACCTGAAGCCCAGCCGCCGACTTGCCCAAACCACTGCCGCCAGAGGTGGCGAAGAGAACAATGGTTTTTCCGGTGAAGTCATAGGCCTCCAGGAAGGTGTTGAGAATGGTGGGGGCCACATACCACCACACGGGGAAGCCCAGGAAGATCACATCGTGTTCGGCTACCGGGGCGTTGGTGTCAGCCAGAGCAGGGCGCGAGCGGATGTCCTTCATCTCCACACTGGAGCGGGAGCCTTTGTCCATCCAGTTCAGATCGGCGCTGGTGTAGGGCACAGCAGGTTTGATCTCATAGAGTTCCCCGCCCACGGCGTTTGCCAGAGCCTTTGCCGCTTTGGCGGTAGTGCCGGTAGCGGAAAAATAAGCAACCAATGCGTTCATACGAACAACCTCCTTACGCATCTTCTGCCCTCATTGTAAATCCGACACGCAGGAATGTAAAATGCTCATTTTCTATTTACCGCTATTCCGACAAGGCATTTCTGCTTTTCTGCCGGGAAGCTCCCTGTATTTCCGCTCAAAATCAATAGTGCGTAGAGATCTCACCCGCACCGATACCATAGAGGCGGCAAAATTCCTCCAGGTCGCCGGAGGTGCGGATCAGCATGACCTCGGTAAATTTCCCGGTGTGGATGTCCTGAAATCCTGCTACCTTTTCCCCAGTACAGATGCTGGAGCGGATCACCGGCTTCTGGTTTTCCTGGTCATAGGTACGCTTCTCCTGCTTTTTCTTGAAAAACATCCGGTGCCCCTCCTCAATTCTCAGCATCAGCCGGCCACAGAAACGCTTTTATGGCAGCTACCGTCTGAGCCTGCTGCTCCTGGGCGGAAATAGTGGCCGGGGGATCGCCTTTCTGGGGTCCGTAGTTGCCGAACTGAGCGTGGTTGCCCCCTTCGATCTCCACAATGTTCTCCGTGTAGTCGATATGGTCCTCCACACTCTGGTTGAGGGAGCCGTAGATGGTGAGCGTCTTTTCATCCGGATAATCACCGTAGATATAGGCACCCATCAGAATAAGCCCTTCTACCTGGTCGGGATGGTCCGAGGCATACTTGGACGCCATGGCGCCGCCCATGGAGTGGCCGGCCATATACCAGTGCTGGATCTCAGGAAACCGGGCAATCACCACTTCTGCCGCATTGGCATCAAATATTGCCATATTAAAAGGCATATGTACCAAAATACAAGTAACCCCGGTCTGTCGGATCTGATCCAGCAGAGGCAGGTAAGCCTCTGCCTCCACTTTGGCGCCGGGATAGAAAATGATGGCGGTGTCCGTGGGATAAGTCGGGGATAAAATCGTCAGATTGTCCTGTACCGTAATGCCGCTGTCCTGGGACATCACCTCCAGGGCAGTTTCGTCCGCTGGATAATAGTCGGACACATACCAGAAAAACAGCCCCGTCAGAATGGCCAGGATCAGAAGAACGATTCCTCCAGCGATGAGCCATTTTTTATGTCGGGGCATTCGCTTTGTTTGCATGGATGAATCACCTCATTGCTCATTCCGGGGCAGATGCGCCCGGATGGTGTAGCGACGTCGCCCAGTTGTGGACTGATCACCTGCTGGGGGCATTCGTTGATACAGCGCAGGCACTGGTACCGGGAGCAAAACGGCCCCAGATCGAGAAAATTCGTTTCATCTGAGTACCTCCAAAAGGTTCGCTGCAAAGGCTCTGTGGCCCTGCTCTGTAAAATGGACTCCATCATAAGCAAGGGAAATATTCCATTCCCCGGCATCGGCAAAGCGGATACCAAGCTGCTGGGCAAGTCTGCGGCAACACCCTGCAAAAGTGCGGGAATGGTCAATCAGCTGCTGACTGGGCACCCACTGCCCCGGAGCCATGGGCGGCGGTACGATCAACAAAATTTGATTCGGTTTCAGCGACAGTTGGGAGAGGACGTGCTTCAGTTTGCCGGCAGCCTGCTCAGGACTGCATCCTTGGAGCAGATCGTTGGTACCCAGCATGAAAATCAGCAGGTCGGTGTCCGCTGGAAGGTCAGGCGCTGACCTGGGAATCTCCCGTCCATTCTCTCCCATGTTGCAGACTTCCCAACCGGTTTCTGAGGCCAGGATATCCACCCACCGGCTGTCCACATCATACCGCCCGCCCAACCAAGAGCGTGGATCATAGCCATAGGTGTTAGAATCGCCAAAACAGACAATCTTCATCCAAGTTCTCCTCTTTGCATATTACTGAGCGCTTGTAAATGTACACGATAAATGATAGTACGTTATGTTTCCTCGGTCAAATTGATATTCAAGCTTCTCTAAGCAATATGGCATAGCCTCCGTTCCGGAGCCCTGTCGATCAGCTGTTTTACCGTGGCAAAGTAGCCTTTGGTACCAGCCAGCCGAGGGAAGTACAAAACATTATGATTTTAATATAGTAAATCTAACATATGACAAAAGCAATAGGTGAAAAAATCCCACCTGCTGAAATCCATAGATCTCAGCAGGTGGGATTTCCATGATACAATGCGTCCCAATCTGAGCGCTAAACAAAGAAAAACCGTCTATAAGACGGTTTTTCTGAGAAAACTGTCTTTTGTTGCCGAAAAAGATACAGCCCGGAAAGCCTTGCGGCTCAATGGGTTCGCGGTTTTGCGCATCTTGTATTTTTGTTTTTCTGCGCTTTTTTCAAGCCATTTCCGAACCCCCATATTGACATACTGACAAAGCCATGTGCAAACAGGATAGGAAAAAAGGGCCATGCGTCAGCACAGCCCTCTTTCTTACTTCAGTCTTATGATCTGCTCATATAGCATAGCATACTTTTTCTCGATCACCATGTTGCTGTGGTAGTGGCCGAAGAACCAATACCGGAAGGTACATCTCTGACACACTTCATCGAAGAACTCGGTCAGTGCGTCTTTTTTGAACATTCCTCCGCTGAACACATCCTGTATGCTGGAGGGGCAGCAGTGGCTGATGATGTAATCCACATTCCAGCGGACACGCTCCAGATTTGCTCTGGCTTCCAGATATTCCGCTTCGCTAGGCAGTTCCTCGGCCCACCAGGAACGATGGTTCACACGAAACAGCGCACCGCGCTGTTCGAGTTGCTGAAACTTTTCCTCGAAGTCTGGATCGTCCGGCTCCAGAATACCATCCTGGATATCATGGGAGGATGCGCCGCCCATGGTAAAAAACTTCCTGCCGTTGAGCTCATATACCTGGCCCCGCATGAGATGCAGGACGGAGGGACGTATCCTCTGGATCTGTCCGCCATGCCACTCCTCTTTGGGATAACCTTTGTAGGCGTCATAGTTTTCATGGTTCCCGAGCACGAAGGCCGTGGTGTAGGGCAGACTATCCAGCCAGTCCAGTCCTGCATCATCCCGTGGATCACCGTACCAGATTCCACCAAAGTCTCCACAGACCAGAACCAAATCCTCCTTGGTTATGTGTTCCTGCTCGTAGAAGATGTCCGGGCGGAAGCGGCGGAAATCTCCGTGTGTATCCCCTGTAATGAATATTTCCATAAGTAGTTGCTCCTTGTTTCCATTTTAGCACATGGCCTGCTCGATCTCTACATCACTGTATCGGAATTTGATTCGAATCGTTTCCGCGTCGACTACGGTGATCCGCTCAACCAACTGCCGAACGATCCCGTCATCATACTGTTGGAAGCCACTGAGGTGTTCCTCCAGGTAAGCTGCTAACTCTGCCATACGTGAGTCCTCGTTGATTCTGTTGGCTGCCTCCTTCTTCGCTGCATCAATCCGTGTCTGCAGGTGCTGCTTTTCTTCCAACAGGGCCTTGAGCTGCTCTGTTAGTGTCAGGTCATCCATGTGGGCCAATACCTGATCCAACAGTGTATTCTGCCGTGTGGTAAGTGCTTCCATGTTGCGTTCTAATTCCATCAAGTTGTTCCCGTCCCCTTCCGGAGTACATACCATTCGGAGCGTCTCTGCAAGTTCATCCTGCAGGCCATCGCTTGCTTCGACTACCCGGTTAAGCACCGTGAGGATCGCGGTATGCAGCTTGTCCTCTGCCATGGAAGGCGAGTTATGGCAGTATTTTTTCCCGAATTCTAGCCGGGAGACGCACCGCCAGACGATCCGTTTGACGCCGTTCCTGGCCCAGGTACACCGCTTATAGGGGGAACCACACTCACCACAGACCAGCCGCTCACTGAGCGCATACTTGGCGGAATATTTGCCCTGTTCTGTTTTTCCGCTTTTCTGCAGAATCTTTCGCTTGCTGGTCCGCCGTGCCATCTCCTCCTGTACCCGCTGGTAGATGTCCCGCGGGATAATAGCAGGGTGGTTGTCCTTGATGTAATACTGCGGCAACTCGCCGGTATTCTTCTTGACCTTTTTGCTGATGCAGTCTGTGGTGAATGTCTTTTGCAGCAGGGCGTCTCCCGCATACTTTTCATTGGTGAGGATGTTATGCACGATCTGATGGGACCATGCCTTGACACCCTTTGCGGTGGCGATCCCATCCTGGGTAAGTTCTCTCTGGATCTGGCCCTCACTGCAGCCCTCCAGGTACCGGCGGAAGATTCGCCGCACCACCTCGGCCTCCTCCGGTACGATCTCCGGCTTACCGTCCGCTCCTCTTTGGTAGCCCAGCATGGATCTGTAGTGGAAGTTGACCTTTCCTTCTTTCATTGCCATCCGGATACCCAGCTGGATATTGGAGCTGAGTGATTCACTCTCGGCCTGGGCAAATCCGCTGAACAGAGTGATGAGGAACTCGCTGGACTCTGTCAGCGTATTGATATTTTCCTTTTCGAAGATGACCCCGATCCCCCTGGCCTTCAGCATCCGCACCGTCTCCAGGCAGTCTACGGTGTTCCGGGCGAAACGGGAGAGAGACTTTGTGAGGATGAGGTCGATCCCGCCCCGCTTGCAGGCGGTGATCATCCGGTTGAATTCTTTTCGCTTCTTCATACTGGTCCCGGTGATCCCCTCGTCCGCGAAGATCCCCGCCAGTTCCCAATCTGGGGACTCCTCAATTTTCTGGGTGTAGTAGGCTTTCTGGGCGGTGTAGCTGTTGATCTGCTCCTCACTGTCGGTGCTGACCCGGCAGTAAGCCGCCACCCGCTGCCTGCCGTGGAGCCTCGTCTTGTTGCTTGCTACATTGGACCGTGATGCCGGAATGCGGTGGATGGTGCGTTCCAGTGATGATTGTTCCATTTTGCTGTCCTTTCTGTTCCTAATCAGAAGTGTACGGTGATTGCGTTATCTGTTCCGATTATGATATGGGAGACCGTTCGTTCGAAGCGTTCCCAGTCGATTTGGTCGGGCTGCGTTTGGCTTACAGCCGTATCCACACCATCATCACAGCAGGCATACCGGGCAGCTGCCCCTTGCAGGATGTGGGAGAGAGCCTCCTTACCGTCTCCTGGCTGTTCCAACGCCCGGTTAATGGCATTGGCCAGGCGAACAGCCTCCGCAGAGGGCGCGTATGGCTTACATATGGGTTTTTCATGTGCCGCAAGCTGCCGTGCCGTCTGCGCAAGCAGTTCCTCCTTCCCGACAACAAATGCGTTTCTGCAGGCAGAACATTTCAGATGGACGTTTCCGGTATGCCCGATTGGCCCTCCGGTTCGGAGCAGGCGAGTCTGACAGCATCCGCTTCGCAGCTTTTGCCATAAGCCATCCGATTCCGTCCGGCGTGGAAACTTCCCACTTGTCTTTTCTGAGATCTTTTCCTGCACTTGCTGGAAGGTATCTTGGTCAATAATGGGTGGGTATCCATTTCCCCCGGCATAGCGAGAGTTTTCCAGCATTCGCTTGATTTTGTGCTTGTTCCACAGCGGCGATTCCTGAGAGAACGGGATGTTGTCCGCATTCATCCGGTCTGCCAGTGCCTGATAGGATAACCCGGCCAGATAGGTGGTAAATATATTTTGAACAGTGAGTCGTTCCTCCTCCTGGATGACCAGATCGCCGTGTATGATCTGGTAGCCATACAATATCTTCCGATTTGCCATTGCCTACGCCTCCAGCGTCTCTTGGAATTCAAATCCGCCATATAATTGAAAGCGGATGGTGCTCTGGGTATCTACAACGATTCGTTCCACCAGCTTGGTGAACAGGATTTCGTCAAAGCTGGACAGAGTCTCTGGTCCGTTCCGGATGGTATCAATCGTCAGGCGAATTGCATCGACCTGCTCATCAATATCCTCATTGCAAAGCAGCTTTCGCCTCTCCCGTCGTAGTTCTGTCAGCTTGGCGTTGAGTTCCGCCTGCTTTGCGGATAAGGCAGCCTTGTCCAGGAGACCTGCCGTGTGCAGCTTTGTGAGGTGATAACTCTGCTCGGATGCCGTGGCGATGGCTGTGTTGACCGCCAGCATGGCCGGGTTGCCGCGGTGCAGGGCATCTGACAAAGTATCCATTTGCCTCAGCACAGGTGACAGCACGATGCCGTCATGGGTGCGAAGCTTACGATACATCCGGAGGAATGCCGCATGGATGCTGTCCTCGCTGATCCGTCCGTTGGGGCAGTCGGCGGCTTTTCTGTCATGCTTGCGACATACCCAGGAGACGTATCCAGCTTTCGAAATTCTCCGCATGTACAGCGTCCCACACTGCCCACAGATGATCTTCCGAGCAAGCGGGGTCTGATCATGTGGAATCGACTGCCGTTCTGCCCGCCGCTTCAGCAGTTCCTGAACTTTTTGAAAGTCCTCATAGCTGATAATGGCAGGGTGGGTATGTTCTACATAATATTGATCCGCCTCGCCATGGTTATCTTTCCTGCGATATGGAAATGTGTTGGTTGTGTAGGTTTTCTGGCAGAGGGCATCTCCAATGTATTTCTCGTTTGTTAAGATCTTTCGAATGGTCTGCTGATGCCATTTTTGCCCACCATGAAGGGGGGCAGGCCCATTCTCACTTAACTCCTGGGCAATCCACTCGGAGCTATATCCTCTAAGATAGGCTGCAAAAATCCACTTTACGATCTTTGCCTGATCCTCTACGATTGTAAGATTCTTACCATCAACGATTTGGTATCCAAATGGTGCGGAGCAGGTAATAAACTCCCCGCGCTCCATGCGGCGCTGATAGCTCATACGTTGGTTTTTGGAGATGGAGATGGATTCCTCCTGGGCCAGAGAAGCGGAAACGCTCACCATCAGTTCTGAGGTGAGCGTTCCAGTGTCGATATTCTCTTTTTCAAACTTGACGGTTACACCCAGCGAGGAAAGTTCCCGCAGGGTGGCGAGGCAGTCACGGGTGTTCCGGGCAAATCGGGAGATGGACTTGACCACGATCTTATCGATTTTGCCCTTCCGGCAGTCTGCCATCAGGCGGTTGAAGTCCTCCCGCTTATCCATCCGCGTGCCGGTCAGGCCCTCATCTGCGTAGATGTCTACCAGATTCCAGCCATCGTGGGCGTTGATCGCCTGCGTATAGGCCCGGATCTGGGCGGCGTAGGAGTGGAGCTGGTCCGCAGAGTCGGAGCTGACACGGCAATAGGCTGCTACCCGCAGGGTGTCTGGTCTCGCTGCCTTGGGTGGGATCACTTGTACTTCAGCCATTTCTCATTCGCCTCCTTCCATCTTTTTCGGCAACGAAACCATACCACACCCCTGCGGGAATAGCCAGCACTATTCCCAAACAGTTCCGGGCCGGTATCGTTCTGCAGACAACCGTTTGGCTCTGGCCAGTTCTTCTTTGGTCAGCAGGCCGTCTGCAGCCATCCGTTCCCATAGACCCACCGATAACAGGTAACGCAGTTCGTTTCGGATCTCCATCACGCAGCCTCCTCAAAGTAGCTCTCATCCTTGACCCGCCGGATAAACCGTTCTACCGCATAGATGCTGCTTGTGACAGGCATTTCCGGCAGCGCGGATTGAACATCCCGGAAGTAACGGCTGCCCTTGGCGGCTCGTTCATCCAAAATGGCGATGGCACAGGTGTCAGTCTCCAAGCGGATGGCTCGTCCGAACCCCTGCTTAAGTCTGATCTGCATCTCCGGCACAGCCACGGCCCGGATGAACGTGCGGAGATCAGGATATGCCTCTCTCTTTTTTTCTTGCAAGGCGTCCGGATATTGGAACGGTAGTCGGGGGATGACCAGCAAAGAGACACAGTCTCCGGGAAAGTCAAAACCCTCCCAGGCGGCGCCGGTGGCAAACAGGACGCTTCCGGGTGCCGCCTTGAACTGGGCCATGGTGTGCGGGGCGTTCCGTCCCATGGTAAACAGCGGGAATGGAAGGGGGTGCTGCTTCAAACGATCCTTCACAGCGGACATGGCTGCATAAGAAGTGAACAGTACCAACGCATGGCCGTGGACCGCGATCAGCAGTGTGCGGATCTCTTCAGCCAGCTTGTCAAAGTAGTCTACTTCGTGCTGCTTGGGCGGCATGGCAGGAAAATACAGCAGGCAGTTTTTCCGGTAATCAAAGGGAGAGGGCGAAACAGATTCCTCCACCCGAGAGTTGCCGGTGAGGCCAGCCTCCTCTTTGAAACGACAAAAGTCCTTGCCTATGGCCAATGTTCCGGAAGTAAGGAGGACAGGCTGGGGCTGTGACCAGAGTGTTGCTTGGAGCTGGGCGGTCAGGTCGGAGATGGAGGCGCACAGCAATGTGCCGCCATCGTTATCCGCCGCAGTGTAGAATACCAGGTCAGAGCGTTCCTCCAAAAACAGATGGACTGCGGAGGATATCCGATCCAATTCCTTTCTGGCGGTTGGTGTCAGTACCCCGCCGAGCTGCCTCTGGATGGTAGCCAGGGTTCGGGCTGGTCCTATCATGTGTCGGACATAGTCCGAAAAAGGGCGGTTACCATCAGGGGGCAGAGACATGAGCTTCAAAAGCGCCGATGCCATATCAGCCAGGGATTCCGATGCCAGCAGATATCGTTCCGCCCGTAGGGTGCGGATCAGCGTGCGGATGTCCTTGGCTGCCAGGGTAATGCCAAACATCTGCCGGGCAGTCTCAGGCAGCTTGTGTGCTTCATCAATAATCAAAGCGCCGACGTCCGGCAGGATGGGGCGGTGACCGCTGCCACGATGGATGGCGTCTGCCAGCAGCAGATTGTGGTTACAGATCTGAAACAGATAGCGGTCAGAGTTGCAGGCTTCCATATAGCAGAGGTACCGGCAGCCATCCCGGCGGCAATCACACACGGAGGGGACACATACCCGGTTTCGATCATATTGGCTGAGATGGGGGGCTTGGTCTGTGTCCAAATAATCCCGCAGGGAGAGGAGGGCCTGGGCAGCCAGCGGATTTTTTCGCTCCAGGTCTACCTGCCGCAGGCGGCGCATCAGACGCTCATCACAGACATAGTGGCCTTTTCCTTTTCGAATGACCGCCCGGATGGGGGCCTGGATCAGCTTATCCTCCAAAAGAACAGAGGAGAGGAACGGGATGTATTCCTCCCTTACCGCCGTTTGCAGGGCGATGCTGGAGGTGGAAATGAGGATGGGCTGGAAAGGGATGTTCTCCCGGCTCAACGCACGAGAAAAAGAAACACCAGCCACCAGATAGGCATAGGTCTTGCCGATTCCCGTTCCCGCGTCACTTAAAGCGATTTTGCTGTGAATCATGGCATCCAGCATCTTGTGGCTCAACTCGATTTGGCTGGGCCGAGCCGTCATGCCATGGCTTGGGAAGATGTCCTGAAAGATATGGTCGATTTCATGATGTGCGACCTGCCTGTTATGATAACTAATCATTTGTAAAATCTCCTTGAATAAGTGAGTTAATTTTTTTCATTATCGTCGTATTTGCAGCTCGCCCCCCGACGATGGGGAACAGTACGGATCGGCTTCCGGCAAGAAGCCGCACGGGCTTTTACCTGGAGTCTCTACTGCTTTCAACTCCAGGGCAGCACCGCCTGTCTTACGCGCAGGCCAAGCGAGGTGTCTCATTATGTACCCAAACAGCGTCATTGCAAAAGCGCGTGCCATAGCGCCCCATGCAGGTGGCGTTCTCGCTCAGCCCAGGGCATTGCCGTGGGCGTCATGGCGCGCGCTGCATGACGCTTGACTGTTTCGGTGGTAATCCGTACTGCTGGTATGAACTTTTCAAGGTGCCGTGGAGCGGTGGGCGCTCCTTCAGGAAGCGAAACGGGCCAGGATCTGGTTCATTTCATCCAGGTCCTCGCCATGCAGTCCAACTGCTAGTCGCTTGAGCAGAGCCGTCTGCTTGGGGGATAGTTTAGGCCGGTCCTGGAAGTACCAGTCGGCCATCTTTACCCCGCCGCCATATCGGCCCCGGACTGTCTCAAGGGGGTAGGTGAGTGTGAGCTCTTCAATGTCACGGCGGATGGTCCGTTCGCAGACGCCGAGTTCCGCCGCCAGATTCTGAACGGTATCGCTCCGCCGCTGGCACAGCAGATTGATGATCTGCTGCTGCCGGTCGTTGATCCTCACACTCTCACCCCCTTTCACCTCCATGGCCGAATCATACAGGTTAAAGCGGACAGCTCATGTCCGGATTAAAAAACTTTTTTGAAAAAATGAGTCCGGCCTTGGTGGACATAGAATAGCATCTCTGCTGAGTGAGCATCGGACATGGCGTGTCCGTCGCGCTACATTCGGAATTAAAAAAAACGGGGCGCATCCAAATGACAATTAAAGTCATTCAGATGCGCCCCGGCGCACGTTTCTGAGTCAACTCTCATCTGGTGCTTTTAGGCTACCATGCAAGAGGTGCATTAGAAACGGAAAGATATCGGTTCAGTTTTTTTCCATGTCATGCCTGGATAATATTTGATTGTCTAATTCCCAGAATTTACTTAAAATATCCCACTTATCATTTGCAATTGCACTTTCTGTAAAACGCACCATGCGATCGTATTCTTCTGGAGAAACATACGGGGTACAACAGCGTATTTTGGCCATATTCATCAGATCGTAATACATTTGTTCCTCAAAGGGATTGCTTAAATCTAAAATCTTCTTGGCCTTTTCCTGTATGCATTGATAGAGTGATTGATTTTCGACTGCTCGATCAATGTCATTCATCTTTTTTTGAGCTTCAGATTCTTCAGGAAACCCACCTTGAAAAATGAGAGTGGCTAAATACACACCTATTGGAGTCATTTCCTCATTATCTTTGATATAAGTGAATTCCTTGTCATGCATACGAAACGCCAGAAGGTTAATCAGTAATTCATCCAGCGATTTAGAGGAAAACAGCCCTTTCTGATACAGCGCATCATGTATTTCGTCCAGCTCATGCGCATAAACCATACGAGCAGCAGTTTCCTTCGAATCTTGTCTGGACATCCAGTCGTTTAAGCTCACAAGCTGTTTTAGAAATTCCATCATCAATTTATATCGAATAACTGGTGAAACGTGGTACATCGTACGCAAAAGAGTGATGAGTTGCTGGTTGATTTGCCGGGACAATTGAGCCTCTAATTCTGCATTGACATAGCTTGGGTTATTTAAGACGAGCTGCTTATCGCTGTCTGTAAGATACTCTCGTACATTTTTTGCTAATTGATTATTAAGGTCAGAACGGGTCTTTAATCTACGATCATTCTTGCGTCCGTCAAAATATTCAGAATTGATCAAGACAATTAGTAGTCCCTGACATTCTGGCCGTATGCAATATGAACTTTTGGGGTTTTCCGGATTTTCTTTAAAATCATCTGGTCGCAACAGCCCATCGCTATGGTCACAAATAGTTTTGATATAGTTTTTAACCGATTTTGTGGTAAGATCAGTACCAAGCCATCGGGAGGTATGTCGAAGAAAAACTGTTAATTCTTCTATTGTCATGTTCTCCATACCAAATTTTTTCTTAACTTCATCGTAAGACGGTGAAGGTTTAGGTGGTAAATCTCGCTGGGGATTTTTGCGTTCAGATTTACGCACACCAGACATGTTGAAGCCTCCTATTTAGCAAACTAAGGTCTCCGGACACAGGGTGTCCAAAATTTTATTTTAGTTCAATATCAAACTCTGCAAGATAAGCCTGGGCATCCTCAACAGGTTCGTTATATTTTACATTTAGGACTTCCTGGTACCAGAGATGAGTGGATTTACTAGGTATCAGTTTAACCCCAAGTGAATCCAGCAGTTTGGAACTGATAATTGGGGGCAAGTTCAACCCCAGACAAATCAGGACAGCAGTCTCTAAGCTTGGAACGTTCTCTCCATTGACGATTCGTCTAATGGTGCGTTCATCTCTATTAATAGCAACGCCCAAGTCAAGATTGCTCATTCCTTTCCAGTTAAGGAGCAGTTTCATGCATTGAGAAGGGTCATCTGTCATTTTCATACGAATTTCTATTTCTTCCTGTTTTTCCTTTTGACGGTAAGCTTTTTGTTGCTCCTTGGTTTTGGCGCGAAAATCCTCATTATATGTAATGTTAAAGGTATAGGCCCCTTCTTCACGATTAAGATAACAAACCGTATGGTATTCCTTGCTAATATCCCCTTGAATCTCCATATCAAAGACCAAACAGCACTCGTCCATATGAGAACGGGCATATTTTGTCAGATGGAGGTGACCTTCGGAATCCTTCTTAATATACATCGGGGCCTTGAAAACATAGTGGTTTTCAAGAAAAAGGTAATCTCCATCCTGCGTCAGAGAATGGAGAGCGGGGTTAACCAGCCGTTGTATTGCTGCATCCCGACCGCTTATGGTAAATGTTTGGTTTCTGGAAATGGCTCCCTTGCTGTAACTGTGCGGTGGGACATAATGGCCATCGATAAAATTAAATGTACCAACAGCCGATTCAAAACCCAGCTCTACCAAGCGAATTTTAGCAGCCTGCTTAGAGACTACAAACTCTACCGAAAGTTGTTGAATTACCGCCTCCATAACTTCAATTTCGTGGTGTGCACCGATTTCGCGCATAAATTTGGCAATATAGTCAGAAGCTTTTGCCTTAAAAGGGGCTGCAGGCATTTGGATTCGAGGAGCTAGTCGGTTAGCTTGCTGTTCCATTTTCTCTGTTGCCTGCTTGGACATATTTGCTCTTGCCCCTCCGACAACCTCACAGGTAATTCCATGTATTTTTTCATTATACAGCTTTTCCAGCATGAACACCTTGCGGTGCTTGATCCAATGGACACATTCGTGGATAATGGTATTGTTGACAGATCCGAGATTACGGAACAGGTACATCCGGGGATCAACAACTATGGTTTTTGCTGGAACATGGATAACTACGTACTTGTCATGTTCGATATCGTACATTTCCGCATCTGCTTCCAAAAAGAAGAGCTGTCCAAAAATGGACCCTTCTTTATTGATACGATGCGTCAAAACCGAAAGCCCCAGACGATCGGCTAAAACATAAGGGTCGACATAAATAGGAGGTTCTCCAACTTTTGTAATTCGTAAGGCTTCTGGATAATATTCCTCAAGAAAGTCTGTAGCCGTTTTTTCATATTGTGCAGGGCGGATATCTGGAACCAGCGCGTCAGACATAGAATTGTCTGGTACATTGCGCTTAACATAAGGCGTAATTTCGCGGATTTCCCAGTCATCTAAGCCTTTGGAGAGGTCCCCTTCGCAGGAAAAGCGAAGCCATGGATAGCAGGTATCATCGCTGTCATTGTGGTGATCGGCAGACGACACGCAAACCTCTAACTCTAGGCCAATGTCAAATGCAATACAGTTGCCAGGTCGATCTGTAACATAAACCCGTTGTACAGTTGCATCTATCAGTTCAGCATTTTTTATTTCAGCCACACGTCTAGTTTCAAGCCCCATTGTGTGCCAATGGTTATCGAGGTACTTTTTTGCGGCATCGTATAGTCCATTATAGCACTTGTTACTGACATGCTCGAAAATCGATCTTACAGCTGCCACTTAAAATCCCCCCTACATGTAAATGACTGATTCTGATAACATTTTATACCATCGGGAGTCTGATAACAAGAGCATTGGAAGATATGTATCGTTCAACAAGTCATACATCACTTGTGCTAAAGAATAAAGAATTTTCAGGAAAAAATAGGCTCGGCCAGTGTCGATCACAGGCCGAGCCATTCTATCTATTCAAATTCCTTGAAATGAGGGTTTTGTGCCAAAAGAGATTGAAGATGCTCTTTCAGCATCGATTCTCCAAACCAGTCACATGCCTCCAGTAACTCCTCTTGCAGGTCGCCTACATAGGCGCTTTGGAACAACTGCCGAACCAGACGAGCATCCTCTTTCAGTTGAGCCAAAAGCTTGGGCTGGACGGTTTGATTCTGACAGAGTTCGTACAGATCATTACCCAACAGCTGTTCGGCGACTTCTGGCTCCTGGAGATGGCACTCGGCAGTATCCAGCAGCAATTTCATCATCTGGATGCCTACTTCCGGTTTCCACTCACTTACTTTTCCCAGGAGTTCCATGGTGTCCATCTCCAAAAGTTCCTCCGCACTCCAGAAGCGGACTGCATCAGGAAAGGCGGCAATCAGCAGATCTCGGCAGGCCCACTCATTCTCTGAGAAGTCCCAGTTGCGGACGGCAGCCTCCAGAGTGGTGCGATCCGGATGGAGCAGGGGATAGGCGCTCCAGTGGGCATCCAGCGCCTCCTGAAGCGTATCAAACAAAGTAGAGCTGTCCTCGCCGGAGAAAAAACTTTCCACATCGCTCAGGCCATCCACCGTTTGATAGAGCCAGTTGGGCCAGGCTTTGTATGCTTCATACTGGGGTAAATCAGGCAGCAAAGATTCCCAAAAAGAACCAAGTTGCTCCTTTGTAAGCAGAAATTGATCCTCAAAGGCTGGTTTTCCGCTGCGGGCCGTACCCAGCACCTCACCTGCCGTGCAGAAGGAATAGCGCTGAAAAAACGCCTGCAAAAGTTGGAGGTTACGTTGTGTCTGATTGTTGGCTGGAACCAAAGCGTGGGACATCCCGTAAATGACGAGCTTGCAGGCCAAAAGCCGTTCTTTTTCTCCACTGCCAAAGTGCGCTTGTATTCCATTCAGAATGGAGAGAACACCACGCTCCAGATCTTCCAGTGCCGTGTCGTGGGCTCGGGAGAGCTTCACGCGTTCTGAGCGGTTCAACGATGAGATGTTCCCAAAATCACCACACCAGCCGCACTCCCAGCGGTTGCCCCGCACCATGACAGGACTGCCGCAGTGCGGACATCGGATTGTTGCCATGGATCACGCCTCCCTTTCCGGCTGCCGTTATACTGAGAAATATTCTATTTGGTAAACAAGGCGTCAGACATCTCGGCGCGCTTGCTCAACCAATTCTGGAATTCCGTAGCCAGACCTGCAATGTGGTCTGTATCCAACCCAGGCGCATCGTCCAACTTCTGATGGGGAAGATCTGCTTCCTCGATCCCGCCCAGCGCCAAAGCCAAAGCCAGTTCCACCTGCATCATCAAATAGAAGCAGTCCATCTTCCGCTCTTTAGGCTGCTTTTGAATGGCCTCCAGAGCGTCCGTCATACCGCCCAAGATACACCGCATCCGGTTCATGGCCACATTGGAATCCCACGCGGTCCACCGGGAACGATTTTTCGGAAACACCGCCTGACGCAGGATGTCCAGCATCTCTTCCAGTTCCCGGCGGTCTAAAATCATCTGTTCATCCTGGGTGAAGGGCTGCCCAGTTGTTTCCCTTAGCAGGCAGCCCACAGGCCTTAGCGGATTCTCCCGAAACAGGAAGTAATCGTGTCCGTCATCGTCCCGGTACATAAAACAGGGACGATGGAACAAGGCGTCCTCCTGTGCCTGGGTGATCTCATCGAACAGCTCCGGCTCCAGACCGAAAAACCGGCTGAGCTGCTCCTTACGGGCCTCCGGCAGCGGCTCCCGGCGGTTCTCCCACAGATTGATGGCCTGGCGGGTGACGCCCAGTTTTTCGGCCAGTTGTCCCTGGCTCAAATTGCACCGCCGACGGATAAAGGATAGTCCATTCATGTGATCTCCTCCTCACTTTGGCCCCATTGTACCGGAACTTGACAGGAGAGGACAAGATGAAAGGTGAAAACACAGGAATAATTATGACACAAGATTCATCAGCTGCTCGAAATCCTTCACCACATCATAAGTAATGCTGCTGTTGCTGATTGCCGCAAAATGGGCTTTGGCACACTCAATTTTTGCTTCCTCCACGCCACGCAACTCCATGGTGTCGTTGCTACCCTTGGTCTCCGCCACGAAATAGACGTGTTTCACAGTGCCTTCATGGAAGGCAATGGCCCAGTCGGGGCTGTACTTGCCCACCGGTGTGGAGATGAAGAAGGATTTCGGTAGTTTTACATAGACGGCAACTTTTTCGTTGATATCCAATTGCCCGGCGAACTTGCGCTCGCCATCCGAATCATAGATCAGATAGTCATAGATGCTTCGGTCCACCGGCATGGCATTCTGCCCCAGTTTTCCCCGCAGCGTGGCAGCAGTAAAGATATCAGTATCGTAGACCGCATCCAGCTTGTTATAGGCGATATGCTGGATGATGGCCGTAGCTTTCTCGTTGTTGATGATTTTCCCTGCCTTGAGAATGAACTCCTCCGGATTGAGGCGGTACATGGCAAATTTCTGTGGAGCCATTCCGGCCAGAATGGCCGCGACGGTGGCACGGGTCAGGCCGGTCTCCTCCACCAGTTTGCCCACCAGATCGTAGCGTACACTACCCAGTACAGAGTGATCTGCCACTTCCTGATCCGCTTTCCGCTGCGTGAAGCCTTCGCCCTGGAGCAGCTGATCCTTCGACTGAATCTTCGATTCCTGCTCACCATATTCCTTTTTCACAAAAATACGGGAGACCTCCAGATGACCGTTTAGCTTGTCAATGGCTTTTTGGATGAGGTCTTTTGTGTCAAAAGAGACTGTATAGAAGGATTTCTGGTTGATCTTCTCCCAGAGGGCCAGAAACTCCTTCTTTTTCAGCTTGTCGGGGTCCACCTTGGCCTCCACATTATTTCCGTGAGCATCTTCAAGCTCCACGGAGTGGCTGTCATAGATGGTGGACAAGATGGATACCACAGAGGCGGCACAGTCCTTGACCTCTTCGGCCACCTGAACGGTGCCGCTGGCCTTGTCGGCGTAGTACTTGTCCGTCAACTCGCCCCGCTTCACATAGCCGTTGCCGATCAAATCCTCGTAAATGGCCTCCGCCAAATCACGGGTAACTTTGACGGTTTCCCCGTTGGCGTTGGTGAGCACCTTGTCCATGAACAGCTGTACATCCACCTTCTTGGGACGGTCAGCCAGGGACTCAGCCAGGCCGGATTGGAGCGCCTCGGCAAACTTGCCGAAGGCCATATCGGTGACCAGGGTCAGCTTGTTCAGCTCCTGCACCTCACTGCCCAGCACACTCTCGTCCATCCGCTCGCCCTGCTGATTGACGCACAGGCGCAGGCCGCGCCCAATCTCCTGGCGGCTGCGGATCTCCGACTCGCTCTGGGGCTTCAGGGTACAGATCTGGAACACATTGGGGTTGTCCCAACCTTCCCGAAGGGCAGAGTGGGAGAAGATAAACCGCACCGGCTCGTCCAGGCTGAGCAGCCGCTCCTTATCCTTCATAATCAGGTCGTAGGCATCGGCATCATCAGAGGTCTGGGTTTTGCGGTCCACCTTACTCTCCACAAAGCGAGCCTTCTTGCCCTTTTTCTTGTCGATGGAGAAGTAGCCTTGGTGTGTCTCATGGGCGGAGATTTTGTCCAGATAGCTGAGATAGGCCTCGTCGCCAATCTCCCGCTGGAGCTCGCTTACCACATTTTCATACTCTTCCTCAAACATCCGAGCATACTCGCCGTTACGGCCATCGTCGTTATCGCCGTCGTACAAGCGGTATTTGGCCACCTCGTCAATAAAGAACAGGCTGAGCACCTTGATGCCCTTGGGGTAGAGCTCCCGCTCCCGGCGGATGTGGGTGCGGATGGTTTCACGGATCTGGACACGCCGCTGGAGAGCGGTCATCTGCTCGTTGCCCTGAATCTGTCCGGCATAGAGTTTCAGACCATTGAGGAAAGTGACCGAGTTGTCCCGACCGTCAATGCCGTCGGGCAGGATCACATAGCGGTCGGAGTATTCCTCCAGACCGTTGGACAGCGCAAAGAGGTCGTCCCCTCCGCTGACTTTTTTGACAACAGTTTTGGTACCAGTTGCCCCCTTGACCTCGAACCCCAGGCGGGCGGTGGGTGCCTTGTTTTTGTAGAGGTCGATGCCCTCCAGATAGACATAGCTATTGGTAGCAGTGGAGCCGGTGAGGGTGACGCCCAGCGCGGCGATCTTCTTCACCAGATGCTGGTTGTAGGCGTCCATGGCGTCCAGCCGGTACACCATGTCGTACTTCTCCTTGTGGGTGGCGGAGTAGCGCAGGGTAAAGAGCGGGTTGAACTTCTTCAGGCTCTCTTTAGTCTGCTTGCCCTCCACACTCTGGGGCTCATCGATAATGAGAATGGGATTGGTCTTTGCAATGATGTCAATGGGCTTGCGGCTGCGGAAGGTGTCCAGCTTCTTGTCAATGATTCGCTGATTCTTGCTGGAGTTGAAAGCCTGCATGTTAATGATCATCACATTGATGGCGCTGTCAGAAGCGAAGCGGTCTACCTCGGTGAGCCGGTCGGAGGAGTAGATGAAGAACCGGATCTTCTTGCCATACTCTCCGGCAAAGTGCTCCTGGGTGGTCTGGAGGGACTTGTAGACGCCCTCCCGGATGGCCACCGACGGCACTACGACGATGAATTTGCTCCAGCCGTAGCGGGCATTGAGCTCGTACATGGTTTTTACATAAGTATAGGTCTTGCCGGTGCCCGTCTCCATCTCAATGGACAGGTTGATGCCCGGCCCGGCCAGGGCATCGGAGGGCTTTAAGCCGCCCCGGCGCTGGACGGCGTGCAGGTTGTCCAGAATACGGGCGTTGGTCAGCTCCGGCACCAGAGGGTGGTTCCGGAAGCCGGTGTCCGTCATGTCCAGGTCAGTCTGGACATTGGTCATATCACCCAGATCCAGGCGGTAGGTGGTGGTGCGCATGGGCTGGCCGTTGAACACATCGCAGACCGCCGCAGCCGCCTCTGCCTGAAAGGGCTGGTGTTTGAATTGAAGTTTCATAAAATCAAGACCCTAATTTTTCTTCGATATCAGAAAGCTTATCACACACGCATTCAATCGAGTCGTATGCACCATTTCGAATACCGTCTAACGATGAATCAATATTTTTTAGTTCTTTGAGAATTTCTTTTAACAAAGTGGTGATTTCATCCATGATGTTTACTCCTTTTCTTTTTTTGTTTTATTGTGGTTTTGATTTTTCTCTGTCCACTTCACAGTCAAATTTCCAGCTGCAATCGCGTCATCCATCAATGAGAGGACTCTCATGGCAAAAGACTGGTCTACATTATCGGAGTATGGCTCATACATCAAAACTTTGCCTTGTCTCCACTTTTCGTACACATACTGAGCTGCATCTCTATACCACACAACGCCATTATCCGAACGCAGATTGCCGTTTTGAATATCTCGATGAATCTGTTGTTCATCTATTCCGCTGGCATACGCCACTATCCTAATTGGAATATACAGGCTCATGTCAAATCACCTTCACTTTGGTATCCGGGGAGAGGTTTTTGAAAATCTCCGTCACATTGATTTTAGCATCATCGGAGGCGAAGGCGCTGTCACGGAAGACGGCGCGGAGGGGCTGCTGCTTTGCCATATACTCCACCACGGAGCGGGGCACATTGGGGCTGAAGCAGGCCATGAGGGCGCCGTTGTCCACATTGTGGACGGTACAGCCGTCCAGGTCGGTGCTGGAGTGGGGCAGGTGGATCTCCACGCCCCAGTCCAGCAGGCAGGCATAGAGCAGATCCAGATCGGTGCGGTCGTCCTTGATGTTGGACACCAGATCGAACATGGACTGCTGATCCAGCTCATCTGGCTGGTAGTACACATCCTTCATGTTGCTGCTGTCCACCCGGAATACCCGGAAACCAGTGTCCAGATCCTGTGTGCCCTGGGGATTGTCCGCCTTGATTTTGTCCCTGGCCCGGCGGATACGCTCCTTGCCAATCTCGCAGATGTTTTTGTAGCCAGCATTGGCAGCTTCTGTTCCTTCAGCGCACAATTCAGGCCACTGCACCATAATAAATTTGCGGTGACCGCCATCCTCGGCATTGAGCTGCATGACAGCGTGGGCGGTAGTAGCGGAGCCGGAAAAGAAGTCAAGAATAATTGAATCATGATCTGCGATACTGATAATCCGTTTTATAAATGCCAATTGTTTGGGATTGTCAAATGGCGTGTTGAATTCTTGCATCATTGAATGGTCTGGTCGTTGATCATCAGACATAATTGACTTTGGGCGCTGTCCCAAGTTTTCGTGTAAATAGCGCTTAATTGTTGGAAGACTTCCATCTGTGTGAAAATGTATTCTATTTTCTTTTACAAGTTTAGCTAATTTTTCAGGGTTAAATCTAAACCCTCCGGGTGGCACTGGATCTTCGTTTCCGGTTAGAGGATTGTATAAGGGGGTCATGTTGCCGTTTTTGACTCCACCTAAGTCTCCTTTTCTATACAGTCCCCTTTCATCAAAATACCAATAGTTGGTAAAATCAATAAATCGAGGATACTTTGTAAGCTCTTTTAATTCTTCGGTAATTTCGGCTTCTGATAAGCCCTGGTCTTTCAAATACTTTACTTTTTTTACGTATTCATCTACATTATTTTTGGGAACGCTCCACTTATTATCAGCATACTTTTGCTTAAGAGACTCAATATCTTTAGCATAAACAATACAATATTCATGGCTTACTGATACGAACAAGCTTTGATTTTTTGAACTATTAGTATTTCTTATTATAGTTGCAATGTAATTACTCGCGCCAAATGTATCATCGCAGATTCTCTTGAGGTTTTCATATTCGTGATCATCGATCGATATAAAGATAACACCGTTCTGTGATAACAAATTCTTTGAAAGAATGAGGGGGCGGTAAATATACGAACACCAATCCGAATGGAACCGGCCATTACTTTCTGTGTTCTCAAACATCTGGTTTTCCTCTTCATCGTACATTCCCATTTGCTCATTCTCTTCCTGCTGGGAACGCTGGAACCTGTCCCGATAGATGAAGTCGTGGCCGGTGTTGTAGGGCGGGTCGATATAGATCATCTTGACCTTGCCAAGATAACTCTCCTGGAGGATTTTCAGCACTTCCAGGTTGTCCCCCTCGATATAGAGGTTCTGGGTGGTGTCCCAGTCCCGGCTGTCCTCCTTCACCGGGCGCAAGGTTTTGGTGATGGGCCGGGCAGCCTCGGCCATAGCGGCCTTCTTGCCCACCCAGGTGAACTCATAGCACTCATCGCCGTCCACCACATCCCGGCTGAGCAGCTGCTTGAGCACCTCAAAATTGATGCCCTTCTTAATCTGCCCGTCCTCGCCCCGCATCTCCGTAATCGCAGCGGGGAACAGTGCCCCGATTTTCTCAATACTCCCGGCCACCATATCCGGGGTTTCAAATTTCAGTTTTTCCATAAGGTTATTCCTCCCTACAAACTTGCTTATCATTTAAGTCCATGTGATATCCTTGAGCTTCAGCAGTAAATGGGAAGCTTTGCTCATATCTATTGTGATAAATATCCTGATAAATGATGCTTAAAGTGTATTCTCCGTAGACATTTTCAAGTGGTAATACGGAGAAAATGTGAATATAAAATGTTTCTTTCGGCTTTAACTGTATTGGGGGTAAATATTGGGGAGTATCTTCTTTTTTATAAAATCCAATTCGCGCATAAACAGCAGTTCCGTTTCCTACATTTTCTATTTCCACAGGGAAACTTATATATGGCCGTTTTTGTAGAATATAACATCCATTGGCAACAGTTTCCCACGATGCGCCTTTTTTTCCAATATTGGCTTATATCTTGGTGGAATATCTATATAATTTTTTATTCCGTTTGGCTCAATTATATAGTAGATCTTAGTTAACTTATATTCTTCGTATAAAGGATCATCTGACTCATTTCCTTCAGGACTATTCTCGGCCTTTGTTTTGATATCCGGGCCATCAACAAGTGCATTATAACGAGAAAGCCCTCGTAGTTGTGTGACAACAAGGTACGGTAATACCTGATTCTTCAAATCATCTCTATAGTTTTTCTGTGCATACTGAATAGATAAAAATACGCCATAAATTCCAAGCCCAGCCGCTAAAATTCCACCATAAAAACTCAACGCATCAGAGGCATCCCATTCGGCTTGTAAAATAATAATTCCACTATCATATTTGAAAGCCAAATTGATGCAAGTGGGAATGATGATGAAAAAAAGAAATATGAAAAGGGTAATTGGCTTCCAATATTTATGCAATAATCCTGCAATCTTAAATAGTATCTCTTTGAATGACATTTTCAAGCCTCCGAATCTCCCGTCTCAGTTCCATCTGCCGCCCCAGCTGCTTCTCCTTCTTCATCATCGCTTTCAGCTGGGCGATCTGCTTTTCCAGCTTCTCCCGCTGCTGGGTCTGTTCCACCGCCTCTTTCAGACTCTCGCCCTGGGGCGCGTCGATGGCATCACCGGCGATCTGGCGGACAATGCTCTCGTAGAGGGCGTCCATATCCAGGGCGGTGAGATTCAGAGACCAGTTCTCCGGCTTGCTCCACTCCGTGCGATAGCTCTGCCGGAGCTGGAAGGCGTTGCTGCCGCTCTGGCTGGCCTCCTTGTAAGTCACATGGAGCCGGACGCAGCCGTCGGGCCGCTCCAGCAGAAACAGAATGTGGTAGGGAATCTGCTTATCCATCAGGGAGAGAACCCGCTCGTCCAGCTCCTGCCCTTGAAGCGTTAGGCGGAACACCTCGATCTCCCGCACCGCCTGGCCGGGGGCGATGTTCATGGTCTCGGGGGAGAGTTTATTGGCCCAGGTGATCAGCTTTACCTGCTCCACAAAAAGCCGCTTGACCTCGGTGGACACATCCAAATTTTCATAGAGTTTCTGCTTGGGGAATCTGCGGCCAAAAGCCGTTGATTTGGGAAAGTCCAACATGGCACTACCTCCATTTTATCGGACGACGAGAAAACAGACAAGTTGAAAATCATCCAGCCCGGACACCTGGCTGAGCAGGGCCGAGGTGCCGCCTGCTCGGAACAGGCTGTCCAGGTCGCTGTCCTCCTTGGCGTCCAGAATGGACAGCACCGCGTCCTCCAGCAGACTGGAATAGACGGCCATATTCCGCCCGTCCTCGGTCTCCTGATTGAAGGCACGGTACAGTTCCTCAATGGGCTTGTCCTTGCCCCGGCACAGCTGCCGCATGGCGTCCAGGGTGTCCTTGGGGGAGAGGTGGTCATGGACGGTGACACCGTCCTCGGTCAGATAGACCAGGTAATAGGGGTGGAGCCGGTTGCGGTTGTCAATGTTCACCTCGTTATGGACATTTTTCAGAATAAACACCACGCCTGCCGGAGCGTCTGGTGTGGCCGCTGCCACGGCGCTGATGCCGCCGGGGCAGGTTTCCAGCTCCGGGTGTGCCTTGGCGTACTCCATCAGCTCCATGCGGAACTCGTTGAGGCCCAGGTCGGTGATGGACACGCCGGTGCCCATATCCTCCAAATCCACCACCTCGGTCTGGAGCCGCTGGAGCTGGGCCTTGCGGTACTCCAGGTCACCCTGCTCCTCGGGGGAGAGCAGATTGTCGTCGCCGGTGGAGGTCATGACCAGGGCCTTCATACGGGTCTCCACCCGGGCTTTCAGGTTGATGTAGTCGTCCAGCTGCATATCCGGCCAGAAGTTGATGAGCTGGATCTGCTCATTCCGGCTGCCGATACGGTCCACACGGCCAAAACGCTGCACCAGCCGCACCGGGTTCCAGTGGATGTCGTAGTTGATGAGGCAGTCACAGTCCTGCAGGTTCTGACCCTCGGAGATACAGTCGGTAGCAATAAGTAGGTCGATGTCCGGACCGTTTGGCATCAGGGCCGCCTTGTCTTTTGAGATGGGAGAGAAACAAGTCAGCACATTATTGAGATCGGCCTTGAATTTCGGCACTGTGGTGCGCCCACTCACCGAACCAGTAATCAGGGCTGTGTGCAGGCCATACTTGTTCTGGGCAAAAGTGCTGACATGGTCGTAGAGGTACTCCGCCGTGTCAGAAAAGGCGGTGAAGATGATTACCTTTCGGTTGCCGGGGTTGATGGGGCGGTCGATTTTTTCGGCTATGGTGGAGAGCAGCATTTGCAGCTTGCTGTCGTGCTCCGGGGTAATGTCGGCCACCATGTTGACCAGCACATAGAGGGTGTTGAAGTCCTCCTCCAGATCGTGCTGCCAGGTCACATAGTCCATGTCCTCCAGGGCGATTTTCACCTTCTTGCCCACAGTGAACAGATCCATCTCCTGGTCATCAGAGTCAAAGTCCACCTTGCTGGTCAGGTCGTTCAGCTCCAAAGTCAGGTTGGGATCGTAGTGGGCAATGGTATCCAGCGTCGTGCAGATCAGGTCTTGGATGCGCTTTAAGGTCAGGCGGAAGGAGTGGACGGAGCTTTCCAGGCGTTTGAGCAGGTTGATGCTCATCAGACGGCGGATACCCTGCTCACGGCCCACCTGGGTCAGGCTGTTCTTACCCTCGTGATTCAAGTCGGCGTACTTCTCCATACGGCTGGGCAGGATGTAGTTGGAGGGGGTATAGATGCTCAAGGTCAGGCTGAGCAGCAGGTCATAGATCTCGCCGTATGTAATGGCGTCGCTCAAATCGGTCAGCGGCGGGCGCTTGGAGATGGGCGGCAGCCGTGTGGGGAACTTGCCGATCTCGCCCACATTATAGTACTTCTCAATGTGCCGCCGGGAGCGGGCGATGGTGACAGCGTCCAGGATCTCAAAGAAATCGAAGTCCAGCATCCGCATAAGTTTGTCGGTGGTACGCAACTCCACATCCCACTCGCTCCAGGTGTTAAAAGCTTTCTGCGCATTGCGGAAGATCTCCTCTACCGAGCGGGTGGTGTCCAGCTTGTCCCGCCATGCCTCGCTGTTGCCCTCGTAGGCCAGAGCCAGCTGGTTGCGCAGGTCATAGAAGCGGTTATTGACAGGAGTAGCAGAGAGCATCAGCACACGGGTACGGGCACCGGGACGGATGACTTTCTCCATCAGGGCGTCGTAGCGGTTATATTTTCCCTCGTCGCTGTGGCTGCTGCCGCCATTACGGAAGTTGTGGGACTCGTCGATGACCACCAGGTCGTAGGCACTCCAGTTGATTTTGGAAAGGTCCAGTTCACCGGAAAATCCCTTGCTGCGGGACAGGTCGGTGTGGAATAGCACATCGTACCGCAGACGGTCACCGGCGATGGGGTTATTCACATAGTTGGCCTTGTAGGTCATCCAGTTATCGCTGAGTTTTTTCGGACAGAGCACCAGCACCCGCAGGTTGCGGTTCTCGTAGTACTTGATAACAGCCAGAGCGGTAAAGGTCTTGCCCAAGCCTACACTATCCGCCAGAATACAGCCGTTGTACTGCTCCAGTTTACTGATGATTGCCAGCACGGCATCCTTTTGGAAGGTGTAGAGCTTATTCCAGACTAAGCTGTCCTTAAAACCATTTGCTTCGTTTGGCAGATCATCCTCACTGAGATTCTCCAGGAAATCATTGAAGATGTTGTAAAGAGCAAAGAAGTAGAGAAACTCGGGGCTGTTTTCCTGATAGGCAGTGGTGATCCGCTCCAGAACCTGCTCCGTTACATCCTGCATACGCCGTTTATCGGCCCAAAGCTGATCAAACAGCTGCAGATAGGCTTTGCTTTCCGGTGCGTCAAGTTGCTGGATCATGCTGAACATATTTCCGCCCCGCTCACAGCCCAGATCTGCTCGAGTGAAGCCGTTGATGGGAGCATAAGCTACCGGGTGCTCACTGTCCACGGCAAGAAACCCTGGCATTGTCTCATCGGTGCAGTTGGATTTGAACTGCGCTTTACGGCGTACCCAATCAGCACATTCTTTGGAGATGGTTTTCTGTGTAAACTCGTTGCGCAGGCGGATTTCAAACTCACTGCCATGCAGCGTTTTTTCACGCGCCTGGCGGGGGATATAGAACTCCCGTTTCTCTTTTGCCGACGGTTCGGAGAGGAATGTAGGTGAAGTGAAGATAAAGCGTAATGAATCCACCTGCTCCAGTTGTTCTTTTAATTCTTCATAGGCATAGACGGAGAAGCAGGCGGCAGCAATGGATACTTTGCTGTGGGGAGAGATCTCCACGTGCAGGTCATCGGATAATTTTTCTGTAATGTTATTGATGATCTTCATAAGCTGTATCCACCTCATTACTTGAATCGCATCATTGTGCTGACTATTCATATAAATTATCTAC
This sequence comes from Flavonifractor sp. An91, assembly GCF_002159225.1. NCBI lineage: Bacteria > Bacillati > Bacillota > Clostridia > Eubacteriales > Oscillospiraceae > Flavonifractor > Flavonifractor sp. An91. Next base: position 222,179 of record NZ_NFHA01000001.1, read on the forward strand.
AGGATAGCACAAAATCCCAATAATCTCCACAATAAAAATCCTATCAAATTAGGAGTCCCATAAACAGGTCTATTAAATGTACACCGCCGAAAGTGAATAGAATCAAGCAGCATATATCGTAGTACGGATAAATTTAAGACAATACCACACTGCTCCTCTATTTTTATGTGGTATTGTCCTCCTTTTGCAATTTAATAAAATGATGGTTTTGCAGCAGCCACAAAGCCTTCTGACTCCGTAATAACTACATTATTTTGGCTAAAAGCGCAATGAATTATTAAAAGCCTGCCATTTGTATCTCTGCCGCCTACGATTCCCACGTGCTCGTCACCGGGATAAAACACCAGATCCCCCGGTAGGGCCTCATCCCAAGAGATGGGGGTACAGTAGGTGTGCTGCATGTGGGCACCACCGCCGTGGCCTATGACGTACTCTCCATCAGTAACATTGTAAAATACCCAATCGACAAATCCACTGCAATCTAGCCCGTAAGGCAGGTAGGTTCCGGTAGTCGAGCTGCCGTCCGCCCATACCTTGGTGAGCTGGCCCCAGCGGGAGTCCCAGCCAATCACCAGAGACTTCCCGCCCCAGAAGTAGTTGACCTTGCCTACCAGCCTACAGGCTGTTTCCACCACAGCCCGGCGCTCTGGGTCCAGATCAGCGGGCAGGTCAGCCAGCAGCTTCTTTGCTGTGGCGTCAGAGATCGTGAGATCCCCGGTCAAGGCAGCCAGCATGTCGGAATTTGCCAGCAGTTCATCCAGAGCCTTGTTCTGTTCCTCTGTGAAAGAATAAAATACCCGCATATCATCCGGCGTCCTGGCGGTGATCGTCACAGTGAGTATTTGCTCTGTCCAGGCCGGAGTGTCTCCGGAGGCGGGATGCTCCACCGCTCTGGAGGAGGAGGCAAGTTTTGTCATGTCCCAGAAGACTGTGCGCAGGGCCTCTACATTGGCCGCATCCAATATCGCCACGGTCGTTCCATCAGCAGCGCCCGCCGTTTTGGCGGCAAACACCGCCAGAATATCAGACCAGGGGGGCGGCTGTCCCTGGATCTCCAGCGTGTCATATCCACCCTCCGCCTGCATGCTGGAGATCTTCTCTCCCAATTCGCCGTTGATCTGTGCCACCGCCTGGGCGGGAGAGATGGCTCCGGTTGTTTCATCAGGTCCGGCAAAAAAGATCCCCAGCGGTGAGGCAAGGATGATGCCGCACAAACAGATGACAACCACCACCGCGATCACCACCCCACCGCCTGCTGTGGCCGCGGCGGCCAAAGCCTTAGCTGCCGCGATCACAGCGCGTAGTGCGCGGTTTGCCGCCTGTGCGGCCTGTCTGGCGGTCATACGGGCCACCTTTGCGGCCTTTTGAGTCTGTGCCAGCCTGGCTCCCGCCTCCGCCGCACGGCGGGCCTGTCGGGCCGGAAACGCTCTTACAGGCGGTTTCCCACCCGGCTTTCCAATCCCAGCCGTTTTGCGAATGGGATGGCCAGCCGATTTGACCGGCACACCCCGTTCTTTTACTGCCGTCTTTGCGGTGCTGCCCATAGCCTGCCTGGAGACCTCCCCGTGAGGCCGGGGCTGCACACGAGAACCACCTGTCTGCCCGGACACCTGATGTAGCTGCTTGCGGGCCTCTGTACCTTGTGGCCGTTTTCCCGAGGGAGGAGCTGCCAAGGGGCCGACCTTTCTCACAGGCAAGCGCTGCTCCAGTTTCCTGCTGCGGAGAAGGGTGCCCTGGCGCTCCCGCACAAAGGACGTTTTTCCCTGCTGCAAGGCGCTTGGCGGTGTGGCAGGCGCGGGATCGGCTTGCATCTTCAGATAGGCGTCCTTGGTCTTGATATTTCTTTTTTGAGGCGTTTGGAGTGCGGACTGCGGCTGGGGCTGGCTTCTGCCCGCACTCTGCGTCCGGAGCAGATCTCCCGCTTCTTTCCCGCGGCGGCGGCCCCTTGGAGGCAGAGTGCCGTCATCTCTTGGTCTTGCCGCTCCTGGCGGATCGTGACGGTCAGGGTATCCGTCCGGGCCTGCATCCGGGGTGTGCTTTGCACCTTTCTTTCGTTTTCCCAGCAGATGCTCGGCCAGCTGCTCCGCCCGTTTGACACCGCTCACCTCGGCATCGCCCAGCTGGTCGCCGCCGAAGTCATCCCGCTGGCCGTGCTGGGCCGTGTCCCGCAGCTGGCCCCGCAGGCGCTCTGTGCCGTCATCCAGCCCCCGCCGGATCAATTCCTTCGGCGCGGACTTGACCCGTTCTTTCAAAGTGTGCTGCACCTGGGGTTTCTCTTTGATTTTATCGATATATCTCACCTCACTCCAGCAGGGAGGGGCCTTGGCCCCTCCCTGGTTTTATTACGCGGCCAAGTCAGAGGGCTTGGTCGTCATCAGTTTATAGAGCTGCGTATGACGGGGGAAATTGTCCATGAAGGGCACAATGGCGCTGCCGCACTTGATGAGGCCCCGTCCAAAGTCCACATTGGTGATATAGGAGAGCTGGTTGTCGGAGATGTTCAGTAGACGGGCCAGCTCCAGCCGGTCGGTGCTGGCCTGGTTGAGCATGACCAGGAACTCGCTGTTGGCCAGCATGGTCCGGGCCGTGTGGGACTGGAGCAGATCGTCTACATTCTGGGTCAGGCCGGTACAGCAGGCACCGTACTTCCGAACCCGCTTCCAAAGGGTGAACAGAAAGTTGGCGCTGTACTCATGCTGGAACAGCAGATAGATCTCATCGATGTAGATCCAGGTATTCCGCCCCAGGCGGCGGTTGCGGGTGATCCGGTTGAGAAAGCTGTCCAGGATCACCAGCATGCCCATGGAAAGCAGCTGTTTGCCCAGTTTTCGGATGTCATAACAGGCGATGCGGGAGCTCATGTCCACATTGGTGGGTTTGGCAAAGGTGTTGAGACTGCCCTCCGTGAACAGTTCCAGGGCCAGAGCCACATCCCGCGCCTCGGCCTCCGGCTGGCGCAGCAGTTCGGCGTGAAAGTCCTGGAGTGTGGGGGCCTGGCCCCGGCAGCCGTCCTGCACATAGTCGTGGTAGCACTGTGCTGTACAGCGGTCGATGATAGACTTCTCCTTGGCAGACAGCTTTCCGGCCCCCACAGACTGCTCACAGAGAGAAAGCAGGAACTCCGATTTCAGCACCACGGGGTTTTCACCCTCGCCGTAGCCCTGCTCCATGTCCATGGCGTTGATGTGGTTGCTGGAGGTGGCGGAGATCTCCACCACCTCGCCGCCCAGCCCTTCCACTAGGGGCCGATATTCCGACTCCGGATCGATGATCAGGATGTCATCCTGGGTAGAGAGGGCCAGGGCTGTAATCTCCCGTTTTGCGGTAAAGGATTTGCCGGAGCCAGACACGCCCAGAACAAATCCGTTGCCGTTGAGGAGCTGCTTGCGATCGGCAATGATGAGATTTTTACTGATGACATTCTGGCCGTAGTAGATGCCGCCCCGGTCCCGGATCTCCTGGGCTTTGAAGGGCATGAGGACGGCCAGGGCCTCGGTGGTAAGGGTGCGCAGGGCGTCGATCCGCCGCAGACCCAAGGGGAGGGCGGTGACAAGGCCCGCGTCCTGCTGCCAGTTCAGAGTGGTCAGCTGACACAAATGCTTGCGTGCGATGGACTGGAGGGTCTCTGTGTCGCTGTCCAGCTCCTCCTTGCTGTCGGCCAGATGCACCAGAGTCACCACGGCGAACATCATCCGCTGATCCCGTGTGGTTAGATCATCCAGCATTTCCCGCGTCTCTTTCCGCTGCTGCTCCAGGTCGTAGGGCACCACCGCGGAGAAGTTGTTGTTGCTGTTCTGCCGCCGCTGCCAGTTGGTGACGTTGGTCTCCACCCCCAACAGGCGGTTCTGCATCTCACGCACGGCCTCATCGGTGGGGACAGGGATCACGTCGATGGACAGCATCATGGTGCGGTTCAGGCTGGTAAGCTCATTGATCATGGAGTCCTTGATGTAGCTGGCATACTCCTTGAGGAACATGGCCCGGCCATATTTGTCGCCCAGGATGAAGTGGTCCTTCCGAAACTCCATACTGTCCGGGCAGATGGCGTCCTTAAAGGAACGGCCTGTTTTCATGCACTCCCGCAGATCGATATGGAACCGGGACTCCTCGCCCACCCGGTAAAAATCATGGAGCACACGCAGCCGCTCCACCGCGTCCAGCTCCTCACAGTGGGAATCCAGGTGATTGAGCCGGGTGGTCACATCATTCATGACCCGGTCGAAGAAGGTCCGAGCCTCCTCGGGCGTTTTCTTATGGGTGGAGACGGTGACATATCGCTCCTGCACCATGCTGTTGGAGGAGTCGGTGACCTTGTCCAGCAGCATAGCGTTGTACTCGGAGCGCCCCCCGTCCAGATGATCCCCCTGGGGCGGGATCAGGATCTCCTGCTCAAAGTTGCGGCGGTTGAGCCGCTTGTTGTTGATGGTGATTTTGGTGGTAGAGCCGGTGTCCAGGGCATTGAGTAGTTCCGAGTAGCCCAGGAACATGGACGTCTTGTCCTCTTTGGAAGCGATGGCGTAATTGATGTCGGAAAAGCGGATGGTTTTTGAGAATTTCCCGCCGAACTGGAAAAGCCCATCCGGCCAGAGGCGGCGGATGGGGATGGTATCCTGTACGGACTTTGGCACAGAAAGGTGCTCTTTGTCCTGCTTCAGTGTGTTTTGAAGGGTCTTAATCAAGTCGGATGGCCTCCTTTATTGATGTGTGCTCCATAAGTTTGACATAGAGATCCTCCGTTCGGAATAAGAGCCGTTTGGGCATGAGAAATTCCGAGCGGATATAAGCCATGAGAAAGCGTTCCAGGGTCATGCCGTTGTAGGTGAAAAAGCCGCCCAGGGCAAAGGGAAACGCGGCTAGGATGCACACCCAGCCGATCTCGCCTGTTCCAAGCACCGGGTGCAGGCAAAAGTACACGGCCAGCGCCACCAGAACGGCCAGCAGGGCAAACAAAAATTGCCGCAGGGACAGGCCGAAAAAAAGACTTTCCTGGTAATTCCGCACCTCTTTATTGATGCGTACCTCCAAGGTATCACCTCCTGCATTTCTGTTTGGTTTTCATGGACAGACCGTTGCAAAGCCTGTCCGGCTATGGTACCATTTGCTCAACTTAGGAAGGGAGTTGAGCGTATGGCATATCTGATGCTCGGGAGCGCAATGATTTTGCTCTCCATTGTGTTCCGCCTGGCAGCGGTGTTTCGCCTGACCATCCCACTGGTTTATGCGCTGATCGTTCCCACCATTTTTCATGAATGGTACTATGCCAATCAAACGCTGGCCAACGTCATCTGGTATGCGCTGCTGGCGGTGGTAGTCCTGTCCTGGGTGGTCTCCCTGGTTCGGAAGGTTCAGGACATCCTGCTCCGGAGGAGAGAGGACAAGATGCTGGAACTCATCGTGCTCAACCGGATGCGCGAGGCCCAAATGTACGGGGAACCAGAAGCGGATGGCGGATATAAGATCCGGGTGGACGACCTGTTTGACGATGATTAACCAAGCCCCATCAATTCCCGGATGATCCGGTCGCTCATCTTGATGGAACCAACCAGCACCAGCATATTGAAGATCAACTCGCCAATGTAGTTCCAGACCAGTGTGGCCGGTGCTGTGGAAGCGTCGCCCACAGCGGGCGGAGCGGAGGCAAACTGCGAAAAAATGACGCAGGCCAACACAATGATACAGCCCTCCAGGCAGATGGCGGCATAGCTTTTGAGGAAAGCGACGCCAATGCTGCTGGAGGGCTGTCCCGCGAAACTGGCCAGGGGGATAGGCGCGATGGCGGTGGCCATGTAGAGCTTGAAAAAGCGGGAGTAAACGGTCAGGATCATAACGAGGGACAGGACCCAGATAAACAGGGAGCCCAGCAGAGTCACCGCCCAAAGGGGGATGGACTCCAACAGCCCCACGCTTTCAATAGCGGTAATGAGTTCTTCCGGCAGTGTGGTGGGTGACATGGCAGTCATGCCGGATGCGTCCATGATGGTGGATATTGCCCCCTGGGCCACTTGGAACAGGGCGTTCATTAGTTCCATGCCATAGGTCACTGCCGCCTGTGCCAGCACAAAGCGGATAAAGCACTTGAAGGCCACCTCCGGGCGCTTGATCTCGGTAAAGCTGCCGCAGGTCTTGACTACGCCCATCACAAAAAACAGCACTAACAGCGCATAGCCAATGGCTTGCAGCGCCCCGTTGATACTGACGATCACGTTCCAGATCCCGCCGCCTTTGAAGTCCTCTGGGGTCGTGCTGATCAGGGTCCAGATCTCTGCGAGTTTGTCGTTCCAGGTCTGCAGGGCGGAATTCAGATTGTCTACGATCCAGTTTCCACTGCCCATGTTGCATCACCTCCTTCAATAAAAGACTTGTGATTGAAAAATTGTGCTACAAATGCTATACTGCACTTGGCCCCAGGAGGCACGGTAGAGAGAGCCATCGGATAGCAGGGCGACCATATATGGGGCAACTGTCACTGACTATCGCGGAGGTGTTGCCGATGATTTCGGATTTCTTAACAGTTGCGTCTTTTGCAGTTCTCATGCTGACAAAATTGTTGCTTAATTCTTGCTCTTTTACCGGCCTCTTAAATTATTAGTAAAATGCTGTGGATGCTGATATCCACAGCATTTTTACTTAAATTTATAATTTTATCCGGTAATGAGAGTGAGGATCTCCTTGGTAAAGGTGATCACAATACCGCCAGCAATGGTGAGCATGCCGTTGGCCCGCTGAGAGGGGTCGTGGCTCTTGAGGGACAGGCCCAGCTGGAGGACACCGAAGCCCAGCAGGATCAGGCCGATGGCTCGAATCAGGGAGAAGATGAACTCGGAAAGGTTGTTGACGACCGTCAGCGGATCGTCTGCGGCAAAGGCCGGGACAACCATAACGGTCAGCGCCAGAACGAGGCAGGAAAACAGGGCGTACAGTTTCCGTGCGCGGCGCTCATGCTTACGGGTGGTCAGATCATGTTTCATGCTGCAGTCTCCTTTTCTTTGTTGGTTTCATCGGCAGAAATAACCTGGAAGAACGGTGTGCCTGGAATGGCCGGTGTGGTGTTGTGTCCATGGTGAATATACGGCGCTCCGCCTCCGTCCACGGTGTAGCGGATAGCGGGGTGCTCGGTCAGTTCATACTTTAGGTCCATGACGGGTTTTGCTCCCCGGATAAACAAGATGCAATAGCGATTATCCAACGCACGAACCTCATCGGGGGTAAGCAGCTCCCGTCCGCTCATCTGGAAATTGGTGGAGTAGGAGCCCGATTTGCCCTTGGTCTGCCCATGGGTCTTTGTATCAATGGTGGCCTTGCCCAGGGCCTCGGAGATGTACTTATGGGTGCTCTGCTCGTTGCCGCCCAGATAGAGGATGGTGTCCGAGTTGCCGGGGATGGTCTCCCAGGAGTCCTTGTACAGCTCCTTGATCTGGGCCATGTTCTGAATGATGGTGCTGGAGGAAATGTTGCGGGAACGCATGGTGGCCAATTCACGAGTGTACCCTGGCAGCGGCATGGCCGCGAACTCATCCAATACAAAGTGGACGTGCCAGGGCAGCGCCCCATGATGGATCTGATCCGCGCTGTAATAAAGTGTCTGAAATGCCTGGGAATAGAGCAGGGACACCAAGAAATTGAAGGTGTTGTCATTGTCCGGGATCACGGCGTAAAGAGCACATTTCTTTTCTCCCAGAGTATAGAGGTCCATATCGTCGTGGTCTGTGATGGCCCGGATCTGGGGTAGGTTAAAGGGGGCCAGACGAACCGCGGCGGATACCAGGATGCTCTTGGCTGTCTTGCCTGCGCTCTGCTTGAATACTTTGTACTGCCTGAGAGCCACGCTCTCCGGATTCTCCCGTTCCATGGCCTGGAACAGCAGATCCAGGGGGGAGAGATACTCGTCATCCTCCTCTCGAACCTCTGCGTATTCCAGCACCCGCATGACCATGGAGAAGTTCTGCTCATACTCCGGGGCCTCTTGGAACAGCATGAGGATGATGGCCTGAAGGAGCGCCGTCTCAGCTTTCGTCCAAAACGGATCAGATTCATGGCTGCCCTTTGGTGTGGTGGCCTGGATGAGATTATTAACCAGCTTGAGGACATCTTTTTCATCTCTCAGATAGCGGAATGGGTTATACCCGTCCGACTCCTCCAGGTTGACCAGGTTGAGCACCCGGATGTCATACCCTTTGCTTTTCAGCCACCCTCCGGTGGCTGTGAGCACCTCCATTTTCGGGTCGGTAATGACATAATTGGTGTTGGCCTCCAGAATGTTTGGCTTGACATAGCTGCGGGTCTTAGCCGCGCCGCTGCCGCCAATAACCAGGACGTTGAGGGAGCGGCGGTGCTTGTGGGTGTCCAGGCCCAGGCGGACATGGCGGGTCAGGATCTTGTTCTCTTTTTGGCGGAACATGGCGTTGACCTGCCGGGGAGAGCCCCAGGCGGCGGAGCCGTGCTCCTCGCCGTCCCGCGTACGCCGCTGTTCCGAGGCGTAGACGCATAGGCCCATGATATAGAGGCCGGTGCAGATCAGGATGGACAGCATGCTTTTGTCTGTCCAATGGATATCCAGCGGGTGCTGGAGCGCCGTTGCCAGATTGGTAAGAAGTTCCGGCAATCCACGCCCCAAGGATTGGGCAATGAGCAATGCGCCCCAGACCACCGGAACATAGAAAAACAGGGCCAGGACAATGTCCCCGGCCCTGGAGCTTTGCTTCAGGAAAACTCACCTCCAGACAAAACACAGGGGACTCAGCGGATGGATTCGTCTGCCGAGTCCCCTTATTTATGGTGTGATGACAACACACGGAATGTGCTGTTGTTTGGCATAAGCGATGGTATTTCTGGTTCCACCACGCTCACCCGTATAGACCGCGATCACCCGCCCAGAGTGATCTACCATCCATTCATTGCGGCGCTGGTATGCGGAATAGGAGAACTCCTGACTAATACAGCGCACCAGATCTGCGTGCCGTATCACCTCCACATAACGACTAGTCCAAGACGCACTCCAATGAAGCCCAAAATTTTCATACGGAAGTGCGCAGATCAGCTTCAGTCGGTCATCTGATACTCTGCGTTTAAGAACCAGCTCTGCTGAGCAAATATCTACCCCCTTTGCCATACCTGAAATAAAGGTAGTAAACCCATCTTCTATCGCTCGGTCGATTTCCAGTCCTAATCGTACACATAACTGTTCTTCTGAGATGTTCAGCTTTTCTGGTCTGTGTCCCGTAAAGCAGCAACGGTGCTGCCGTAGTTCTTGCTCATGCATAAACCACTCCTCCTTCGGCGTAGACTATAACATTATCTAATGTAATAGTCTATACCTTCGAGCGGGCAATTCCATATTATCTAACTACAACATTAGATAATAGGAGCATGAGATATGGTAAAACTAAATGTGTTGGAATTGCTGGAGAAACAGGGCAGAACAAAATATTGGCTCTATAAGCAACTTGGAATGAGCTATCAGAATTTTAATCGAATGGTAAACAATGAAACTCAGTCTATCAAATTGGATCGAATTGAAACCCTGTGTTTATTGCTAAACTGCACACCAAATGACTTGTTTGTAATCGATTGTGAGTGTGAACATACTCCCCAACAGTAGGGGCATTATCTCTGTTTGGGGTGTCCTTTTTGTTTACTTCTGGCCGGAGCCGCTTTGTGCTGCCGATTCAGCTGCTCCCGGTATCCCTTTAGCTGTGCCAGAACAGAGGGGCGCTCATGGGTCGTCTCCGTACTGATTTCGCTCTTGGAGATACTGGAGCTGCCGCTGATACCGGCCAAGTCGAACTCCGACCGAGACTCTTTTTTTGGCGTTCTTTCCTCCCGGATCACGGAATCCCGCACGGGGGCTTGCTCCTTGACTGGTGTACTCTGGCGAACCTGCGGAAGGTATCGGATGCGCTCAAAAATGAGATTGGCGCGCTCCAGCTCTGTGACTGGCATGGCCACATCTACCACCTTGCCCCGCCCGTCCGAATCCCGGATGACAGAAAACAGGATCTTCTGTTTGACTGCCCTCTGCTTGAATGCCTGATACTGTTCCGGCGACATGGGGAACATTCGGATATCCCGTGTCTCCCGGAGCATTTTTCCCATGTTGACCTTCCCGGACAGGGCCTTGTGATGCTTTGCCAAAGCCAGCGTGATGGCCAGTAGATTTTTGAGAGCGAACGCGCCCAGCCGAACCGTCACTTCTGTGCCGGTCAACATCATGCGAACCATCTGGTCGGCAGCCTCACCGCCTCCGATGTTCATCGTGTTCCACCTCTTTTCCTCTTGTTTCGGTTTTGCGGATATCTTCTCCCATTTGCTGGCTTGCCGTCTGGATTTCCCGGCACAAGGCCAGCTTTTTGCGTTCTGCGCGGATCTGCCGGTTCAAATCGGCAAGTTGGTTATACACCTCCGTTTTTTCTTGCGTCAGATGCTCTGATGGGACGCCGCACCGCTCCAGCAGACGCACGGCCTCCATGTAGCGGGCAAACTCATCTTCCATGCCGGACAGCCCGTTCTCATAGAGTGCCTTGGCCGGTGCCAGGGCCTCCACATCCGCCAAGGCGTCGTACAGCGCCTGCTGCTTCTTTTTGCGCACATTGAGGATGGTGCGCTGCTTCATCAGATTGGCCAGCGTTTCCTCTGTGCGGCTTTGATAGGCGGTCATTTCGTCAGTGGTGGAAATGTTGTTCTCTCGCAGGAAAGCAAACTGTGTCCGGTACTGCTCAAATTTCATGACTTCCTGCCGCAGGTGCGGCGTCATCCTGGGGGGATACTGTCGCTGTTCGATTTTTCCCAGCAGGTAGAGATAATGAACGTACAGGGCCAAAAAGCCCGTGTATTTGGGGTGTCTGCGGTAGGGACGAAACATAGGCCTGTCAGAAAATGCGGCCCGTTGACCCGTCTCGATTTCCTCCAAATTGCCCAGGATGGCGGCACGGATACCGTTCTCTGTGAAGGTGGCATTTTTTCTGCCTGGATACTGAAACCGCTCCTGGCCCCGCAGACGGAATCCCAGACGGTTTCCGTGGCGGATCTCGTAGCCCTTGTGTTCCATGAGCAGGAAGAAGTGCCCCAGGTCATTGGCGTCCTCAATGGACTCCCGGAGATCCGCCTCCAGCATGGAGCGGAAGGTGGGTTGACCTTTGGATTGACGCAGCCACTCCACATAGCTCATGGATTTGGAGGTCTCTCCGGATAGGATCACAGAGAGGCCGTGCTCCCGGCACAGCCGGTCTGAGATGGCCCGGATCTGGCAGTAATAGCTTCTGGCATTGCTATGATATTTCTCGCCGGTGTCCGCGTTCACAGAGTTGAACACAATGTGCGAATGGATATGCCCCCGATCCACATGGGTGGCAATTACCGCCTCGTAACCGTCCAGATACTCCGCAGCGAAAGTCTTGGCAATTTTCAGAGCCAGCTCGGGAGAGATTTCACCGGGCTTGAAGGACTGGACAATATGGTAATACTGGACGCCCCCCATGTTTTCGGTGTCCCGTTTAGTCTCCAGCATCTGACGGCATTCCCGGCCTGGCTCACAGCCCTGATGGGCGGTGAGGATCTTCTGCTCCGTCTTATCGCCGTTGAGGATGTAGTCGATCCCGATATCCAGCCGACCTTTTCGGGCCAGGATCTTGGTGACAGCCATTACGGATTGGCCACCTGGTACATCAACTCATAGACTTTATCCAGCAGGAACAGTCCACGCCTGGCATCCTCTGACGTGGCGATACCGGCATTGACGCTGCGGGCGATCTGGTTGATGTTATTGCCGATGTGATGGATCTCCGTGCGGAGGTCTTTGATTTCCTGGGAGGGTCTGGCCCGGATCGGAGTCCCGTCGATGAGCCGGACGATATAAGCTCGTTTACACAGCCCGCAGAGTTTGGCCTGACGACAGAGCTGCTGATACTGCTCCGCCGTCAGCTCGATGTGCAGATGGTGTTTTTCTTTTGGGAGCCCCAAGCGTGCCTCCTTTCTGCGGCTCTGCCGCAAACCTTCCGCCTGCAGGCGGCATTGGGGTCAGGGGTTTCCCCTGCAAGCGCGCAAAATGTACATTTGCGCTATGCTTGCCCAACGCCGCCCAGGCGGCGTTGGCTCGGCCCCGCCGAAGCGGGGCCTGCCTTCAAGCGGTAGGTGGATTATGATCATGGCAGGCCGGGCCTGCCAACTCCATAGAAAAGAAAAATTACCGCTCTGGACCGGAGCGGCGATGCTTACTTTGTGGCCTGGCATACTCGATATACTTCAGTTCCAGTGCGGAACGGCGGGGGATGTAGGCGGCATATCTGGCGTAACTGTATCCATCACTGTTCACAAGGATGCCGTCCTGCTGCTCTCGACAGCATATCAACAGGCAGCGAAGCGCACCGTTATGCGGATCTACGCCGGTGAGTGCCTTGTTGTCTCTCAGAAAGGGGACATCCTCCTGTAAATTGGCGGAAAAACAGCGGTATTGCTGTTCGGTCAGATGGATGACTTTCACGACCTGGAAGGGTGTGAAGCCTACCATGCTGTTGTCCTCCTGCAACGCCCGAACATGGTTTGGCTTCCGGTAGAATTTTGCAGAAGCTATTTTCTCTGTCATAATCATCTCCATTTCGATGCAAGGTAAACGTCAAATGAAGTAGCAATAAAGGAGAGAGGGCGTGGCCGTAGCCACGCCCTCTCTGGGAGAATACGTCAGGACAGCGCATCCAGCACCACATCCAGCAGATGCATAGGACTGAGCTGTTCTTCGTTGCATCGGTGAGCAAGTTCTTCAACAAAGGCCCTGTTACAGGAGATGTCTGGGATGTAGGCTAGGTAAGTACAAGCACCATTCTCCAGTACAGATGCCAGAACGCCGTAAGATAGCTGGCGGCTGCCCAGGCTGTACAGTTCCATCACTTCGAAACGGCACAAGGTTCTTCCCTCCAAAACCACAAGATTTTGCCCGGTTATACTGAGCCGCCTACCAACTCAGAGTCTTCCTCTGGTTCAACACTCAACAGCTCTGAAACGGTAAGGCCAGTCATGGCAGCCACCTTCTGCAAGGTGCTCAGTTTTATATCAGTCAGCTTTTCACGTTCAATCAGGCTCACTTCCTCTTCGCTAATGCCCACCATAGCCGCGAACTCCGCTTGTGTCAGTCCCATTTTGGTACGGATTTTCTTCATCCTCACAGCAAAAATTGTCAATTCAGGCATTTTTCCACCTCATCGTACAAAATTATACAGAAGGTGGGAAAATTTTCCACGGAGCGCGCTACGGATTGCGCAAAAAGCAAGAGCAGGCCCACATACATGACAGGTCTGCTCCGTACAAATCAGTCGTTACTTTTTAATATACCACAGCATCCCTCCCTTACGGATTCCGGCAGAAGTTTCTCCGCCCAACAGCTGCCCTCAGCTGCCAGCCTGGGGGCTTCCGTCAGCACATAAACGAAATAGCGGTAGGGATCAAGACCATTTTCCTTCGCGGTTTCAATCAAGCTGTAAATCATCGCGCTGCTCTGGGCCCCGCCTTCCGTATTTGCAAACAGCCAGTTCTTCCGTCCCATTACAAATGGTTTCACACTGCGTTCCGCTCGGTTGTTGGAGATCTCCAACCGCCCATCCTCCAGAAACCGGATCAGGTATGGCCACTGCTCCCGCAGATAATGCAGTGCCCTGCCCAGCGCGGACTTCGGCGCAGCGGCGCTCTTCGTTTCAGCCCATGCCAATAAAGCGTCCATCACCGGCTTGGACCGGGCCAGACGCTGTTCATACCGTTCTTCCGGCGGCAGCCCCGCCAATTCCTGCTCAATCCTGAAGAGGGCATTACAGTACTCCAGCCCCTCCAGCGCCGCACAACCCACACGCTGCTCCTTCGGCAGGGCATTCACTGCCTCATCGAATTTTCGCCGCAGGTGCGCCCAGCAGCCAACCACCCGGATATTTTCAGGCAGCCGGTGGTAACCGGCGTAGCCATCCGCATGGAGCCAACCGGAGAACCCCTCCAGAAAGGCAGCCGCGTTCTCCGCCCTCCGGGTAGGCCGGTACTCATACAGCACAATGGGATGTTCCGCATCCCCGCTTGTCCGGTACAGCCACATATAACACTTGCTCCGAGCTGTCCGGCCCTCCAGTTTCAGCACCTGCAGCGTGGTCTCGTCCGCGTGGAGCACCTGCCGTTGGAGGAGCCGCCTGTGCAGTTCCTCGTATACCGGTTTCAGCCAATCCTCCGCCACCCGCAGCACCCAGTTGCTCATGGTCTGCCGGCTCAGCCGCACTCCTGCCCGGTTCCACTCCTGCTCCTGCCGGTACAACGGTGCGTACATCACAAATTTCTGCACCATGATGTGGGCGACCGCCTCCGCCGAGGCATAGCTGCCTGGGATCAGGGCGGGGAGCTTTTCCGCCTTGCGGATCGGCGTCTCCGTCCCTTCCTCCTTGCATTTTGGGCAGGCATAGGTGAAGTAGACGTCTTCCCGGATCTTCACCTGGGCCGGAATCATCACCAATGTGCGCCGGACGTCCCTTCCAATCTCCATCATGGCAGTGCCGCACACAGGACAGTCCAGCTCGTTCTCCGGGATACGGTGTTCCACCACCTCAACCGGTACATTGTCCGGCAGGACCTCCTCCAGTCTGGAGGAACGCCGGGTATGGGCAGCCACCTTCGTCTCCCTGGACCTCCGTTTGGACAGCCAGGCCTCCGTCTCGTCAAACATGAGACTCAATTGTCCCATCAGCTCTTCTTCCAGCCGCTCCGAAGACGCCCCATAGAGCTTCTTCCGGCTCAGGCGCACCTGTTCCAGGAGCCAGTCCAGCTTCTGGTTCAGCTCGTCTCTTTCCGCTTTCAGTGACTCATATTCAGCCCGTGAAATGGTTACCATCTCCGGGGTGCTTGTTCCATGATTTCTTTCATTTTTCATGGATAAATTATACCATATTTGAACTAAAGAGTCCAGTATTTCCAAGGCTTTCAGCTGTCCTCCCACCTAAATGATACGAAGGCCGTCCACCGGACGGTGGGCCTTTGGCTGCTCTACCTTCAGCCCTTCCATCAGCCAGCGGTACTGCTGCAGTGTCAACTGCCGCGCTTCATTTTCCGTTCGCGGCCATTGGTACGAGCCCTGTTCCAACCGCTTATACAGCAGGATGAATCCATCCCGCTCCCAGTAGAGTCCCTTGATGCGGTCCCGCCGTCTGCCGCAGAACAGAAACAGCGTATTGGTGAATGGGTCCAGCTGAAACTGTTGCTGCACCATAGCCGCCAACCCATCGATCCCTTTCCGCAGATCCGTATAGCCGCAGGCGATATATACCTTGTCTGCTCCGGTGAAGTCACTCAGCATGATTTCAGTACCTGGCAGATTGCCCTCACCACAGCCGCATCCGCACCCGAATAGATGTCCGCTTTCCCTTTCCCAATTTGGATGCTGGCAATCACTCTGCCTCCTGTCTGCCGCTCTAGCTGCGATGGGAGTTCTGCAAAAGCTGCAGGCGGCTGCGGTGCTGAGACTGTGGGCACAAGTTCCGTGGCTGCCGACGAAAGGATTTCCTTTTCCCAGCGGTAGTAGGTCTTTGTCGAAATATTGTGTTCCGCACACCATCCCTTTACACTCATGCCGCTGCTGCGACAGTCTATGATCTGCGTCCTCCAATGCTCCAGTTTTGCCTGTCGTTTCAATTCACACGCACTCATCTTTCCAGGCTCCTCCCAAAATGAGAATTCTCGAGAAGTCTCAAGACTTCTCGAGAATTAGTATCTCATATCTTCTTTGCCTTTTTAATCCGTCCTCAGCCTTGACGCTTACGATGCAAGGGTGTCTACTGAAACACCCTGAAGGTAAAAAAATCCAAGCAGGGTGTCTGTTGTGACACCCTGCTTGGATTTTCCTGTTCAATTATCGTTCCGGGGAACGGCTCTTTTTCCGTGTTGTCCGTGATTCCGTTGGAGGATTTGGTCGCTCGATCTTGGGCAGTGGCTCCAAGGATATCTCGCTTAGATCCACGTCCAAAGGTTTGGACGCATTTTCCAAGACATGCTTGAGGCTGTGCTGGACTCCGATATTGGTCACGTCAATCTCATTGACACACTGACTCAACCAGGGAAACTGTTCCGCCAATTGCTCCATCAGACCGATCACATCCAATGTAGTCAGTTTTTCTGCTGAGACATACACAGAATACTGGCGATGTTCAAATCCGTTGGCCGTCATAAATCGGCGGATATCTTGATACGCCTTTTTATAGTATTGCGCATTTTGAGGCGGCTCCGTATGCGGGTAGAGCTGTTTCAATGACTCTTGGTGCAGATCAAATGTAATCTGCTTTCTACTGCCGGTGTTGGACATATTAGGCCATCTTCCGTCTTTGGATCTTCCACGCTTGGGACAGCACATCCTCCTGAGTGCCATCATCATCATGCCAAGTGCAGGAAGCTGCAAACTTGGGGAACCAATCTGTCCGAAGCAATGCCATCAAAATGGCCCACATATTGGAGAAATCTTCTTCACCGCCACAGCCCGCAAAGGACAGCCTCTCTCCATTGGAAATGCAGTGCAATCCTTTTGCTGCAAAGCTTTTCTGGATCGTCTGCCGCACAGCCTCCACAGTATATCCGTATTGCTGGATCTGTTCCTTGTCAAAGGTGAACTCGACTTTCATGTGCGCACCTCCTCCTGTTGTCTCATTATACCTGCCTACTGGGAAGTTATCAAGGGCAATCGGCAGACAGTGGGCCGTCACGCGCTCTGGGCCAGCTCCCGCACAATCCGTTCCTTAGACAAAGCAGCATAGGCATCGGTGACCTCGATGCCGGTGGCAGAATATCCTTCCAGCACAGCGGCCAGCACCGTGCTGCCGGAACCGGCAAAGGGGTCCAGGATGCGCCCGCCTGGCTCGGTGATCTTCACCACATCCCGCATGAGCTGCAATGGCTTCTCCGTCAGATGGATGCGGTTCTGGGGATTGCCGTACTTGAATACGCCGGGCAGACAGGGGACGGGTCTGCTGATAGGCATATCCCCATTGGAACCCCAGACAATGTACTCGGCCTGCTGGCGGAAACGGCCCTTCTGGGGACGGCTGTTACCTTTGTCCCAGACAGCTGTGCCGCGCCAGATCCACCCCGCCCACTGGAGCGCATCGGTGGCTGCGGGGAGTTGACGCCAATCGATGAACATGCACACAGGGGCACCGGGTTTACAGACCTTGCGGGCGTCATAGAGCCATTCAGCGGCCCAACGGGTCCAGGATCGCTGATCCTTGGAGTCGCCGTCAAAGGGAGGGGGCGCGCTTTCTCCCATGCTGGAATATTTCTTGTCGGTGGACTTGTTTTTCTCAGCCTGGGTTCGGCCCCCGGAGGCATAGGGGGGATCGGTGATAACCGCATCGAAGGTGTTAGGGGCGAACTCGCGCAGAACCTTCAGCGCGTCGCCGTGGATGATCTCCCATTTATCGTTCATGAGAATCCCTACCTTTCTTTTTGTTGGATTTTTTTGGGGGTTGTTCAGCGGAGAGCTCCGTCTCCACATACTCGCTGATGATATGCAGCACCTGATCATAGTCACGGCAGGAGGTGACGCGATCAATCATCTCCTTGTTCTGATCATGCATGCCTGCCATTTGGAGCAGTTGGGAGGCAGTACCCATAATAGAGAAGATATTGCCATCTCGGCCCAACAGCTCCATTTTGGGCTTTACGAGCTTCTGCTCCTGGATAAACCCGCCCAGCCGGTTGGGTACATAATCACTGAGCCAAGTGCCGCCAAATTGACTGTGCGTCTGAATCCGCCACAGCGCAAGCTTTCCCACATTCAGCTGTACCCCCTCAAAAGAGAACATCAGGTTTGTGAGACCGTCGTGCTGAAATGTGGCTGCATGTTCAAATTTGGTCCCATTCAGCAGGATTCCTTCCTGGGTGAGCAGATCATTGATGCCGTCCACCCATTCCTGAAGGTCGCCGCCGCAGCCCTGGAGGATCAGCCCCTCCTCGTTGGTCATGTGCCGCAGGTCCTCCGTGGTCTTTTCTTGGATCATTTGACCTCCTCGCGCTTGGCGCTTTTCTTTCTTCTGGGCGAAGTGCGTCCCTTCGTTTTCAAATCGGTTACCACTGGGATATCCAGTTTATTGGCGCGATGGATCTCCGCCCACATCCCTTCCGTGACCGGTCCATAGACATTGACCTGCTGACACTTTTCTACCAGCCGAAGGCCCATCTCCCGTGCGGCCTGATCCTGCACCGGATTGCCCGGATCTGCGATGGGCGGGAACATGAGATGGGGGCAGACTGGGATGTCGCCCGCCTGAAAGACTTCCTGGGCTTTCTGTCTGGCGAACTCAATGTTTTTCTCTACCTCACCTCGGAGGGGCGCGCAGATGTACACCAATTTGGGTCCGTGGTCTTTTGCCGGGACTTGAATGCGAAAAGTCTCCACATAGTCGCTGGCCATTTGCCGGAGCTGCCGGTAGTCCTCCTGGGAGGGATGGTAGGCATACCAATCGATCCGGTCACCATCTACCCAAATATGCGGATCAACGCCATCCCGCAGGTAGGGGTTGTTGGGGATCTTCTGTTTTCCCCATACATCCTTGAACCGAAGAGTCAGCTTGTCCACCACACCCTGATTGCTGTCCAGCAGCGTCAGGCGAAGAGCCGCATAGTGATCCGCATGACCCAGTGTAACAAATTCAGCCCTCACCTGACGGTTTCTGTCCAAGCCACCCAGGCAGGCACGGCCTACAAAGACCGGATCATGGATCACAGCCCCGTCCGCAAACAGTTTGCGGAGTTCCTGCTCAAAAAAGTTGCTCATCTGCTCATCTCACAGCCTTTCTGTTTCTTGGGGGGAGAAGGAGCTGGCTGTTGAGGAGCCAGTTCATCTCGGGACGAATTCCGGATCACAGAACGGTTTTTCCCGCTGATCACCAGGGTGTCCAGTGTATCGTTGCGGATTTCCTCACCGCTGATCACCAATGCGCTGCCTGTCAGACGCACATCCCCGGATACTTTGCCATAGACCGCGCAGTGGCCGGACAGAATGGGAACGCCCATGGTATCTTTGTCATTGAGGATCATGGAAAAACCGGAGGCCCTGGCAGAGGCGCTGAGTACAGCGCCGCGTATATAGGCATTGTCCTCTACCCGCGCATGGCCGGAAAGGACAGCGCCCATAGAGATATAAGCGTTGTCGCAGACGACCGCCTCTCCACGCAGAACAGCCCCCTTGTCAACATAGGCGTCATTGCAGGCAATGGCATCGTCAAAGATCCATGCGGTATCGTCCGGCTCAAAGGAAAGGTTGCTCTCGCTCTCCACGAAGCCACCTAAATCACCGGCTCTGACCTCCGCACTCACATCTCGGAGTGCCCGGATACGATGAAGGAAGGGGTACTTTTCGTGCGAGATCTCCGTGATTTCATATTTCTGATTGCTCGTTGTTCTCATCTCCTTTTTATGCAGCATTTTGGAACAGACTCTCCTGCGCATCTTCCAGACGGAACTCCGCGTCAATGTCGGAGAAGGTCTCGCTGCGATTGAATTTCTCGCTCACCTTGTTGGGCAAGGCCTGCAGCTCCAACATCCGTTTCCACAGGTTCGGGTGGTAGTCATAGAGATGGCGCAGTTCTTTTCTTTTGGCGTTAGGGCAGAACCAACAGCCCCCGCGGGTTGTAAATGTGTAGACAGGCGAAAGCAGCCCTGCCCGCTGGCAGAGCTGCTTTGCATCTTCCTCTGTGCAGTTGTACTTGTCCAGTAAGGAGACCCGGTTCCCGGCCAATCGAAGCAGCCGTTCCTGCTCGTCCTTGGCGATCCCAATATACTGAACTGTGTCGGGCGGCAGCGATTTTTGGTATCGCAGGATCGGCTTCAGCTTGCAGTCTCTCTGAACAGCACACCGTCCGCAGATGGGAAAAGAACGCAGAAGGCCCTTCTTGGGACCGCGGGTGATTTTGCCTGTGAAGAGATCCACATACGTTTTCTCACTGCGCAGGACGGTTACCTTCACACCCCTGCGTTCTAAAGCCGGAATGGCGGTGGTGTAGATAAAATCTCGGTGTTCCGGCACCTCGCCGGAGATCTCCTTGTCGAACATGACCTCACAATATACTGCCTCATCCAGGGGCTCCCCATGTTCCAGAGCCAGTAATATGGTGGCAAGACTGTCCTTACCAAAGGAACAGGAGGCGACATGTTTCAACGGTCCGACACACCTGCTTCCTTGATGCGACAGGCGTTGCACAGTACCTCCGCTTTCTCCGTCTGCTCCCAGGGCGCGTCTGGATGGGTAAAGTGTCCATAGTTGCAGAACTGAGCGAAGATGGGCTTGTCCAGTCCGAGGGTGTGACGCATCCCGGCGGGGGTCAAGTCAAAGACTGCCCG
Source organism: Flavonifractor sp. An91 (assembly GCF_002159225.1). Lineage (NCBI taxonomy): Bacteria > Bacillati > Bacillota > Clostridia > Eubacteriales > Oscillospiraceae > Flavonifractor > Flavonifractor sp. An91. Next base: position 242,519 of record NZ_NFHA01000001.1, read on the forward strand.
GACGGCCTGTTCCAGCACCTCATCCCGGTATTCGCCGGTCCCATCGGTGTCCACATTGGCCGCCACGGGTTCAGCCTTGCCAATGGCATAGGCCAGAGTGACGGTACAGCGATCCGCCAGACCGGCAGATACAATGTTCTTAGCAATATAGCGGGCCATGTAGGCTCCGCTGCGATCCACTTTGGTGGCGTCTTTTCCAGACAGCGCGCCGCCGCCGTGAGGGGCCAGTCCGCCATAGGTATCCACCATCAGCTTGCGGCCCGTGAGGCCGGTATCCGCCTCAAATCCGCCGTAGACAAACCGCCCCGATGGATTGATCAGGATCTCTGTATCCGCATCGGGCGGCAGCTCCTGCAGTGCGGGCTGGATCACATGGTCCATGAGTTCCTCCCGCAGCTGGTCCAGGTCTTTCTCCGGGTCATGCTGGCAGGACAGAACCACCGATGCAAGACGCACGGGGATATCGAAGTTGTACTCCACAGACACCTGCGCCTTGCCGTCCGGACGCAGGCCCTGGATCATCCCGGTTTTTCTGGCGTTGGTCAGCAGCCGGGTGAGCCGGTGGGCCAGGATGACCGGCAGAGGAAGATAGGATTCTGTCTCATCACAGGCAAAGCCATACATGATCCCCTGGTCGCCAGCCCCGGTCTGGACTCCTTCCCGCACAGCGTAAGCAATATCGTCGCTCTGGTCGTGGGTGATGGCCTCGATCTCATAGTCCAGCCCAGTGTACCCAGCTTCCCGGATAGTTCGGCAGGCAATGGAGGGGATATCCGGCATGACCTTTGCCGAGATTTCTCCGGCCACCAGCACTTTGCCAGCTGTGGCCAGTACTTCGCAGGCCACATGGGCGGAGGAGTCACCCTTGAGACAGGCATCCAGAACAGAATCCGCGATGGTGTCGCAGAGCTTGTCAGGGTGGCCCTCGGTAACAGACTCTGCGGTCAAAATGTATTTATCTCTCATGGTCGATTTTCCCTTTCTTTTTTATGTGTTGGTCGCCAACGATCCGTCCCTGTTCTCCGGCTGCCGTTCGCACAGGAAGGATCTGCATGTTGTCGTACAGGGACTTGTATCGCTGAATCTGCTCATCCGTCAGGGAAACAAAGTCCTCCTGACCAAGCCCAGCGATGAAGAAGGTGCCGCAGATGATGTCATAGGGCAGGCGATCTTCATCCAGCAGCGGGCGGTTCATCGGCAGGCCAAGGAGCTTCCCCTCGGCATTGCACACCAGGGCTGCCGAATCCTGGAATGGGTACACAGCTTCAATGTCGCCGCCTACGATTTGCTGCATAGCTGCGAGACCATCGATCTCCTGCACACGGCAGGGCTTTTGCGGTTCTACAACTAATACTTTCATGTGCGCTCATTCCCCCTATCGCTCTTTCCCACGTTGCTTCTTGGGCGATTTGGCCTGCCCGCCGCAGATACGGTTGAGTCTACTGCTCTCTTGATCCAGTTCTTTGGCACAATGCTGCCACGCCTGTTTTAATTTGGACAGTGGCAGTCCGTTCTGCCGGTAGCCCTCCCGAATGCCCTGGTAATAATATTCCGAGGGCAGAGCAGGAGAGCGCCACCGATCCCCATCCGTCATCACGTAGGCCATGACAGTCAGCTGCCGCCCCGCATGATCCCGCACAGCAACAGACTCTTTTTCGTATAGGTGGGGATATCCCTCATAGAGATCGAGAGACCGCTCACAGCCCGGTGTGATCCGCCAAAGCAGGCCATGTACCTGCTGCCCTTCCTTGGGCTTGATGGTGGCAACGCCATTTCCGCTTGCGTTGCCGCGAAACAGCAGTTCATATCCCTCCAGCACGACCGGCCCCACCACCTGGGCCGCGGGACAGCGGTAGGCCATCTGATCCAGGTTGATGTTGCTGCCGTAGGCAAAATACAATTTATCTTCAGCTATGGTCCAACACCTCCAGTGCGCCGATCTTCGCCAGCGCCATGATCATGGTCTGCGCCTGCGCCTCTACGCCACGATCCGGCAGGGGACAGTCCTGATCTGTCATGCGGATGAAATTGCTGCGAAGCTGCCAGATATAGCTTTCTGTGTCCGGAAACTCCGTGGGGTCAAAGGCAGCTTTCCGAAGCTGGTCCATGATCTCTGTCCCGGTACCCTCGTACGCGGTATCTTCAATGCGTATTTTCATCGTGCCACCTCACTGCTTCGGTTTTTCTTTTTCTTATTGACATCGTAACTGTCCTTGTCATAGCGCCATGCCCGATCCCCGTCCAAGTTGGCCAGAAGATGATCCCGCGTGTGCTTGAACTCCGGTCCATTCAACCCAAGGCGTACCAACCACACCCGAAAGGTGAACAGTTCGTTGTCACTTTGCGTCTTGCGCATGACGGTGCTGCGCTGGGCGATGGCTTGGGCCGATATGGCAAGGCACAGATTCACATAAGCGGCAGCCCGGCCCGCATGGAGAGTGGAGTTAAAACAGCGAAATTCCACGGTCCCTCGGTAAAACACAGAATGGAGATTGAGCGCATAGTACCGCGTCCAGTTGTAGTGCTCTGTACTGCCGTTGTCCCCCTCGTACCAGATGGCTTCCAGCTGTGTCAGGTTTTTGGTTTCTTCGGATGAAAGCTTGCGTGCCTTTTGTAGCATGGGTTCCCGTACCTTCTGACACCACCTGGAGGCCCGAGACTCATTGACCTGCAATGCCTTGAACAAAATATCCTCTTTGGAATACATGATCCCGATGAGATTTTTTAGCGACTGCCGGTTGTGGTTTGCAGCATCCACATGGATATGGATACCGCAGGAGGAATTGACTTTTCCTCCTGCGGTGCGGACACGGCGGACGCATTCCCGAAATTTGGGCAATTCCGCATAGGTCAGTTTGGGCGTGACCATCTCCACACGGTATCTCGGATCTGAGGTGGAGGTGTATCTGGCACCCACTTTTTGTTCTCCACGGATGCTGCTGTCACTCATCAGCCGCCACTCTTTTCCCTCACCATCCCGCACATACCAGCTGTCGTAGTAGTCATCCCCACGGCGAGGCTCCGTCCCAAAATAATCTGCCAAGGCTTGTGCCGCCTGTTCACGTGTAATTCCGGTCAGTTCCACTTCCACGCCGAAGCACTGATCTTTTAGTCCTACTTCATTCATGTCACTGCTCCCTTCTAAAAGATATTTCAAAACCTTGTAAACACTGTATCCGTTCGAAAACCGCTGATCCCGGCGAACATATCAAAATGGCGTATCAGGTGATCTCATCTCCTTCCTGCTGCAGGGCAAGAAGAAAGCCGAGGACATTCTCATCCATGTCCTCGGCCTGTGCCTGCTGGCTTTTTTCTGTTGTCAGATCCAAATTGCGCAACTCTTCCCGAATCAGCCCACGGATGGCAGACAGGAGGGTATCCTGTTCATGGGCTTTACACACCATCCGACACACAGCGTCTGTCCGTTTCCCGGCAGGAATGGAGCTGAGAATGTGCCACGCCTCACGCTGTTGGGGTGATGTCAGAGAAAAAGAAAGGTTGAGCCGCCGCTTACCTGCCATTGCCGACACCCCGCGACATCTGCCCCACAAGGCGCTCATATCCTTTAGCGTTCAGGGATACGTCATCCAGGATAAGCGGGCGGCACAGGCCGTCTGTGGCCGAAAGGTGGCGCTTTAAGAGCGCCGCTCCGCCGCCCAGGAAAATGGCGGGCATGGCTCGGATGTCCAGGCCGCTCTCTGTGACTGCCGAGAGCAGGTTTCGGGCGTACTTGCCTGCCTGGGCGTGGATAACCGCCCTGATCCGCTCGTCCATCCCGCCGGAGCTGCCCCGCAGGGCGCTTTCGATCTGAGCGGTAGTCATGGACAGCCCAAACAACCGGCGCACCTGTTCGCTGATTTCATCGATACAGCGGATCATGCCCAGTTCCAGACTCCGGCAGGAGGCAGCGTTGGGGATGCGGTTGTCCAGACGCATCAGATCCACCGTCCAGCCGCCTATGTCAGCTACGATGACGGACGGCTCGTCCAGCAGCTCCGTCTGGGTCAGGACGGCGGCATAGCCCTGGGGAAACAGGGACACCTCTTGGATGGTGATGGTATAGTCCTGCCCCTCATAGCGAAAAGGAATGGCGCTCCCATCCCGGTACAGATACGAACGGAAGGACTTCTTGTCCCTGCCAAAGCTGGTCAGGGGCAGACCTGCCGCCAGGTGGATGCTGGCGGTGTGCTCCGCACCCCGGTGCTCCAGCTCCTTGGCGATGGCTGCCAGGGTAAGCAGATAGTAGTCCTCCGTCTGGGTCTTATCCCTCTGAAGGGGCTGACGACCGCTGCCCACCACATAGTATCTGCCGCCGCACTCCAGTACATCTTTCTGGGTGTACGGCTCGTGTTCGTACTCTACTAACCCGGTGGGAAAGGAGAAGTGGACAGTTTTCATGGCTGCATAGCCATGATCCACGCCGATCACAATTGCATCATTCATCTGGTATCGTGCTCCTTCCGATCATGTTGTTTCTGAGGATTTAGATGGTAGTTTTGCAGTATTGCTGTGTACAGCTTTTGCTCAAATGCCCGATATGCCGGTGTGGTGTGGTCGATAGGGAGAAGGACAGCCCGTTCGTAGCAGGTTCCAGGTACGATCTCCCAGCGGATGGCCTGGAACTGATCCGCCAGCAGATAGCGCATGAGCTGATGGCCGTTCATCATTTCAAACATCCCGCAGGAGTCCTCATAAGGGAACTGCTTATATAGCTCAAAGCCTGTCAGTCTTTGGGCCGTGAAGTACAGCTTGAAGCCCCCTGGGTCCAGTTCTGGGGCGAGCTGCTCATAGAATGTCTTTGCGTCCATCTCAACCAGCCCTTCTCCACTTTTGGGTCAGCCGTTCCAGAACAGTCAGCCTGCCGGACACTTTCCGCGCCGAGAGATCCAGTCCTTTCATCTGGTTTTGGATACGGCGGTGGATCTGCTTGAGCTGCCGCCTGTCGCCGCAGCCCTCCAGCACTACATAGCTGCCTTTTCCGTTGGCCAGCACCTCACGCCGCCCGGTATCATCCCGGAGACTGGCCATGAGACGCTGGCCCAGGCGCTTGCGGTAGCTATCCTGGAGGGCCTCCACATCCCCGCACACGCCATGCTTTTTCAGGATCGCAGCGATCTCGCTGGAGTGGATCTCCATCCCCTCGAACAACGCCTCCAGGATCTCCTGCTCAGCCTCTGGCGGCAGTCTGGGCGGAGCAGTCGGCTTGGCACCCGCGTTTTCCCGGTTCATCGTTCTGCCTCCTTTCGCTTCTTTTGAGGGGAATGCGGCGCTTTTGCAGGCTGCGGATCACCGCGCCAGGTTTCCGGGGCCATGGTGTTGATATGGCGGAGCATATCCCACACGTTTGCACAGGTGAATTCCGGCTGTTCAAATCCATGGCGCTCCGTGTAGATGGTCCACTTATGGGTCTCATGGGGACTGTCCCGGATGACCACAAAATATCTCCCGTTGCGGTCACCATGCAGCGGTTCAAACCGCACGTCATCATAGAGCGGGCCGGACAGCGGGCAGTTGTTCTTGAACCAGACATAGTAGTGGTCCAGGATATAGGGGTCGGTGATCCCCATGACCACCTTGCTCAACTTCTGGAGCCGTCCGGCCAGCGCGTCATCCTGACAGAACCAGTCATACCACCCGGCCTCACACTGAACGGCACGATCTTTCGAGGAAAAATCCCCGGCACGGAACCGCTCCTGCCACTGGCGGACACTCATTTCCGTCATAGCGTCCCCCTTTCCGGCAGGAGGCGCTCCATGAGGTCGGCAATGGTCCGAAACACCTCCGCCAATTCACGGGATTCTTTCACCGTATCTTCCATCTCGTCCCTGGTCATGCGGGTGCATTTAGCCCAGATCCGGACATTTTCCTCTGTGGGGTCCAGCAGGACCGCCTTTTCATACGCCTTGCAGAAGACCCCGGCGATCTTCCCCTCACGGTCGATCTCCGCGTCCTTTTCCTGGATTTCCTTTTTTGCTCTCAGGATGTCCAACGCCTCCTGAGCGGCCTGCTCCCGCTGCTCCTCCGGCAGATCCTCCACCTGCTTGGTGATCTGGTAGCCCTGGTTGATGGACAGTTCCTTCTTGTCCAGCGCCTCCTTGACCGCTGCAGGGGCGTGCTCGTCGATCTGCATCACTTTGCCCATGGTCCGCTCACCCAGGCCAACGGAGTCTGCCAGTTCTTTGCGGGTGTCAACAGGAACGGAACTTTCCGGCAATGTTGCCGAAAGGTCAGTTCGCGTACCCTGGTTTGCCTTGGCCCTGGCTTCGATCTCCGGCTTGAGCTTCAGGGCGATCTTGCCCAGTTCCCACTTGTCCAGGTTACGGCGGCCTTTCTGGGTATCCAGCGCCCACTGCTTGGCCTCCAGCAGATCGTCAAAGGCGAACACCAGCATCTGATAGGGCAGGCCGTGCTTGTCGCACAGGGATTTTCGGTTATGCCCGTCAATGACGACCAGATCCTCATTGACGATGATGGAGGTATAGCACCCATTTTTCAGGAGGTCCGTCTCCAGCGCGCCGAGCTGCTCCTCGCTCAAAGGCGGGAGCAGCTCGGCCATCTCAGGCAGCACAACAGGGGTGCGCTCTGTGCTGCTGTAAATGATCCCAGTGTTCTTCATCAGGCGGCCTCACACTCGGCCTGGTTCTGCTCGGCAGCGGTTGCCTCCTCTGCCCGACGGGGGGAGAGGAGCTCCACCTCCGTAGCCTTGATCAGGAAGCCGGGCTGGCGGGTGGGATCGTCAGAAAAAGTGATGGTCTCGAAGTCGCCGGTGGCGGCCAGCTTGCAGCCCTTCCAGGCATAGGCAGCACAGAACTCGGCCAGGGGGCCGCGCACCTTGATGGAGATGAAGTCGGTGAGCCGGTTGCCCTCCTGATCCCGATAGCGGCGGTCCGAGGCGATGCGCAGGATGGCATAGGGCTTGCCCGTGGTTTCGTTCATCTTCAGCTCCACATCATTGGTCAGATTTCCAGTGGCAGTGATCTTCAACATCGTTCATTTCTCCTTTTTCTGTTAGAATAGTTGGTTGTAAGAAGGAGGGGGACTCACAGCTTCTGTGAGTCCCCCAAGGGCTTAATACCCCGTCCGGGGCAGGGTGGGAATGGCAGGTTTGCCGTACACCGTGGTCACCCAGCGGCTGACAGCCTGCACCCACTGGCCGTTGTAGACGCCGCCCACGTCGGCCACATTGACAAACGAGGTGGAGGCCAGGTTGGCCACGGCGGTGCAGTGGAGGTACGGCTTTTCTACCTGGGCAAAGCCAGCAGGGGCCTGTCCAAAGACGAACATGACCTCTGTGACCCGTTCATTGCTGGCAAGGCCCAGTGCGGTGGCCGAGGCAGCCAGGGTGTAGTTCTTGCTGGTGGACAGGTTGTCTGCCAGGGTCCGATACTCGCCACCGTTCACACGGTAGGTGATCTTATAGGTGCCGGGGAAGTTATAGGTTCCGGTGACCACCGTGTCCAGCCGTACCTCTGCGGGGAGGGTATCGCGCCAATAAAAGTTGTCCAGCCGGACATTGGAGCTATTGGCGATGCCGGAGAAGGTATAGCGTACCGGCTGGCCTGCCATGATCTCCTTGGGGCCGGTTTTGGTGATGGATACGCCGGTAGTTAGGCTCTTGTTGGTCACCTCAAATTTGACGATCTGTCCCTCATGTTCAAGATAGGCAGTGAGTTCCGTTTCATTTACGCCGTAATTGGCCGGAGCCTTGACCTCCCGTATGGTATAGCGGGAGAGAGGCAAAGGTTTGGACACGGCCAGCCCTCGGCTATCAGAGCGGATGGTGTCTACCAGGTTACCCGCTTTATCATAGATCTCAAACACGGCCCCCTCCAGCAGTGTTCCAGCAGGCAGTCCGTTGGTGGGGTTGTAGTCGGCGGACTTCTTGACGATTTGGATTTGTCCTGTGATGGGGGTATTTTCCCACTCTACCAATGTGGTTTCCCCAGCTTTGACATAGACTGTACGGAGTTGGGTGTCTGGGATATACCCCTCATTCTCCAGTTCGCGCAGATAGTACCGGCCACTCTCGGTCAAGTCCTCAAACCAGGCATAGCCTCGGTCGTCGGTGGTCTGCTGGTCGATGGGGTTGTGGCCGCTGTCATACAGGATGAACGACACACCAGGGATGCCCTTACCATCAGCAGTAGAAATTTTGTGAAGCAGGATGCCGGACATGGGCGCATTGGTTACGGTCAGTTTCGTGGTCTGCCCATTCTTTATGGTGAAATAATGGGGCGTGCTGTCCAGCTTGAACCCCTCGGCACTCTCGATCTCCACGGCATAATAATTGTTATCCTCCAGTGTTACAAAGACGCTGCCGCTCTCCCCGGTGGTCACGGTGTCCACCAGGGCATCATCCGACACCCGCCGGATTTCAAAGGTGGTATTGGGGATGCGCTCCGTCTTGTCCGCTTCGGAGACTTTAATCAACTCCACGCCGCCCACAGCATTGTTATAAAATCGGATCGTCTGTGTGTCATTGGGGTTAATGGTGACAGTCTGGCTCTGGCTATCCGGGTCGATAGTGTACCCAGGCACGCTCTCAAGTTCAGTCACTACCACCGTGCCAGTGATCCCGGACAGGATGACCTTACCTGTGGAGTCGGAATAATAGATACCATTGCTGGACAACGTGCCTCCTGCGGCATCCACATACTGCCCATTGGCGTACTTAATCTCAAATTTGACGCCCTCCAGGGGGACTTCCGTAGAGCCGTTCCGTCCCCACTTCTCAATTACCAGATTGCCCAAAGGCTGGTTCCGAAATTCTACGGTGACGGTCTGGCCCTCTTTGACCTGAACGGTCTGAGGTGCATCATCCAGCAGGAAGCCGGGCTTGGCACGGGTTTCCTTGATGACCAGTGTAGTTCCAGGTTCTACCCCTTCCACCAGAAAACTGCCGGTGGAATCCGTCACGAACTTGCCGTTGGCATCACCCACCACGGAGCCGTCCGATTTTGTCACCAGGAACTCCACATCGGAGAGCGGGGAATTGTCTGCTGCCGATACCTTCTTGACCAGGACGCCTCCCTTGGGGGCGTTGGAGAAGTAGAGGGTCACGATGTCCTGATCCTCGCCGGAAATATAGAAGGACTGGGGCGCGGCGTCAATCACGTGGCTGCTGTCGCTCTCCAACTCCTCGCAGATGTAGTAGCCCTTTTTGAGCCCAGTGACAGTGAAGGAGCCGTTGGCCGAAGTCGTGTAAGTGCCGATCACGGTGCCACCGCTGCCGCTGACCTCGCCACCCAGATATTTCAGTTGGAAGCGGCAGCCGGAGATTCCAGCCCCGGTCACGCTGTCCTGCTTGTAGACCACCAACGCTGACAGGGGGATGTTGGAAATGGTGATGGTCTTGTTTTCGCCGCCCTTGACATAGACCTCCGTAACAGGATTGTCGGGAGCCTGGAAGCCAGGCGCAGGTTTGGTCTCCTCAATTTTCAGCCAGCCATCCTCAATGGCCTCCAGGATGATCTGACCCGCCTCATCTGTCTGGAAGGTTCCCAGATCCCGCTGTTCCCCAGTTTCCGTCTTATTGCTGGACCATGTGATGTGAAACTCGGCGGATTCAATGGGGTCATGCGTGACGGAGTTTTCCTTCTGGATGGTGACAGACGGCTTTTTGTGGTTTTCAAAATATACCTCTCTGTCCCGATTGGGATAGAGAGTGACAAGCTGGCTGGGAGCGTCCGGCAGGTAAGGCGACGGCACAGACTTCTCGATTACCTCATAGACCATAGGCAGGAGGTTGGGGACCTTGGCGGAACCATCCGGGCCAGTGGTCACCTCGGCCACACTGTGGCCGTCTGCTGTCTTTACAAGGAAAACTGCGCCCTCCACGGGAGCGCCGCTGTCTGCGTCACGCTTCCAAATGGTGAGGTTTGGCCTCTTATCGTTCTCCAAAACGATGGTGCTGTCCTTACCGGGGAATAATTCTACATGATATTCCTTTTCGTCCAAAATGTGGTCTGATACTGTGTCGGTTTCCTTTAGGGAATATACTCCAGGCTGTAAGCCCTCCCAAATGATCGTACCTGTGCTGGAAGTGGTCTGATCCATATACCGGCTGCCATCCTCAATCCGGGTCAGGCTGTATGTCACTCCGGCCAGGGCGGAGCCATCCGAACTGATTTTTGTGAGGCGGAGGGAAGGCAGCTTGCTGTTGGTAAAGACAAACTGGGCCGTCTCATTTCCATCCAGGTGGATGATCCTCTGTGCCTCGTCAATCACATATCCCGGACACTCCAGTTCAGTCACCACATAAGCGCCCACGGGGAGCTTGGAGAGGTCGATGGTCCCATCCTCCGAAGTCGTATATTCCTCCGGTCCCCAGGAGCCGTCCACCGCCTCAATGCGGAATTTGACATTGGCAATCGGCTTACTGAGATCCGCACTGTCTACCTTGATAAGATGGATGCCGGGCAGCTGGTCATTATAAAACACCCGTTCCACAATGCCCATGCCCGTGGTCAACTCCGCATATTGGGGGGTGGTATCTATAATATGCTCATCGTCTCCGGGGTTTCGTTCCTCGATCCGATAACTGCCCTCGGGCTGGTTGACCAGGAGAATTTCGCCCTGTTCATTGGTACGGAAGATGCCCAGGGAAACATTATCCCGGAAGATTTCAAACGCCACATCCGGCATAAGCTCCATCGTCTTTCGGTCATACTTGATGATCCGCAGACCAGGAAGTTCTTCATTGATAATGGTAGCGGTGGATTCCTCGCCTGACACCACATTGACCGTCTGAACGGTATCGGTCACAGCTTTCCAGCCCTCGATTCCTGCCAGCTCACGCACTTCCCATGCGCCGGGTTCAAGCTGGTCGAAGGTGATGGAACCTCCGGTGGTGGTCTGACCGCTCCGGGTCTGGCCGCTCTCCAAGTGCTTGATCTGGATGGTTACACCGGAAAGCAGATCTCCAGTGTCACTCTTTTTCTCCACCCGAAGTGAGCCGTAGGGGGCGTTCCAGAAAGTCAGGGTTGCAATCTTGTTGTACTCCACATCCGCGTGCTGGGTGCGCTCATCCGGCAAAAGATGATACCGGGGCGGGATCTCCTCGGTTACCGTATAGTGGCCCTCAAGGGTCAGAGGGATTACCACGGTCCCGTCCGGGCCAGTAGAGAAAGAGCCAACCTTGCGTCCCTCTGGATCGTACACAGAGAACACCGCGCCCTCCAGTGGGATTTTTGTGCCCTCCTCCAGCTTTACGATTTTCAGCGCGGTCTCATCCGGGTCGGGGTCCTGACCGTCATAATAGTTACTGATAGCAGCCACATCCAGACGTACATTGTTATCCAGGTCGCAGATATAATTTTGCAGGTCGCCGTACTTATCCTTCTCCTGGCAGATGGCATACATGGCGGCATACTGCGCCACGGAGGCGGACAGTGCAAGCTGGACGCTGCCACTTTGGTTCTGGATGGATTCCGCGGGGTACAGCACCTTGAATTGAGCGGAGTAGCCGTCTCCGGTTCCTTCCGCAGCAACAGAGGTCACATCCTGGTTGTCCATGTTGACGATCCGGGTGCCATTGGGAACGGCAGAGGGGTCCTGAAAGGCGACAGAAATGTCGTAATCGTAGACCCATGTCTCGCTCCAAACCGTAAACACCTGCTGATAGTAGTCCTTACCCTCAACACTGACAGGATAGGCCACGGAATGGTCTGGGGTGGCTGTCATTTTGGGCGTGAGCATATAGTTGTAGGTGGTGCCGCGCTTGTAGATGTCCTTGGCGGCGGCCAGGATGCGGTTGCCAATGTCCAGTTCAGAACCGGAAAGGCCGGGGGCCACCTTTAGATTGTTGATGTCCCAGGTGGAAAGCAAATAACACCAGAGGGCCATCTTTGTGGCGTAATACGCCTGATACTTGTTATCCAAATTCAGTTCACCCAGACTGCGGTGGGGGTAACCGTTGGAGATAATGCCCACGACCTTGGGATCGCTGGAGCGTTCCTCCGCAAGATATTTAATGCTTTCGCCGGGTTCTACCTTTTGGGGAACACCTTTGAGATACGGATTCACACAATATGCCGGAACTTCTTTGGTTGTCCCATCATTGCTCTTATACATGAAATAGGTGTAGTCTTGCTTCTTGACAGCGCCGTTGATGGACAGATAACCCAGCTCATATCCGCCGTTATAAATGTCCACTTCGCCCAGCGCCGCTTCTACACTATCCGCGGCCCAAGCGGAGGTCGGAAGAATTCCAAGCAGCAAAACGCAGGCCAAAAACATTGAAAGCAGTTTTTTCATAAGCCCTCCTTAAAATGGACAGAAAGAGGCATGAACAACAATCTGTTCATCACCTCTTTCTGGAAGTAATTCAGTCAGGGTTTCGCAGAAACTAAGCGAAAAAAACGCAGTGCATTTCCCAATTTGGGAGATGCACTGCGTTTAGTATTCCACAGCCTGGACACACCAGCGGTATGCCCGCTGATCCCGCACACAGGTAAACAACGTGATACGGTTGTCACTGGTAGTGGCGGTGCCGCTGGTATCTGTCTCCAATACCTTTTCTACACTGACCACCTGATAGGTGCGTGTGCCCAGCTTGGTGGTCCAGGTAATGGTATCGCCTGGCTCCAGGGTATGCAGGTCTCCAAAATCATCCCGGACCCCGCGGTTGTGACCCGCAATGCAGCAGTTGCCGTCCCAGATACTAGTGCCAGGGAAATGACCGGCCCCTTTTGCCAGAGTGCTGCTGTCTGTCCCTTCGTAGACCTTGGTAGACAGGCCGATAGCCGGGATCTTGAGCGTCCCCAGATGTCCGCCGGAGTAGTAGAGATCGCTGGTGACGGCAGTATAGCCGACGTCCTGGCCAGAACTGCCCCCATTTTCTGTGTCGATCACAGGATAGTTGACGCTCCCTGTCTGGGACACCAGCCCGCCGCCATCCAGAGCGCTGGGGATAAGATTGGGCGTCAGAGGGTCGCCGCTGCCGGGGAGGTAACTGGTAGGTGTGCCAAATCCAGGCGGGATCAGGGCGGTGTTCTTACTCCGGTCTACATTGGGATCTTCCCATTCGTAGATGGTGTCATCGCTGGTAGGTCTGCCGAACAGGTAATCGTCCGGGGCCTCCATGGTATATTCCAGGGCGCTGGCCTGGCCCACACATAGGGCGCATAGCATGGTGGCCAGCAGAAGTGCTCTCAGCTTCAGTTGAATCAGCTCCTTCCTTTGTACCGCTTGAACAGGAAAACCCCACCTGCAGTCAGTAGGAGAACCGCACCGCCAATCAGGAGGGGCTGTTTGATGTCAATTTCTGCCGTGGCCCCATTTGAGTTTTCGCTGGAAGGGGTATTTGTGGGGGCTGGGTCTGTCTGCGCCTCGGGGACCTCCATGCTGCCGAAAATGGCGGTATAGGTCAACACAGAGCAGTTGGTTTTGGAAACTTGGCCGGTATAGTCTGCCGTAACAGTGTAGCCGGTAGCATAGGTGCTGCTGGTAGTGCCGGTATATTTGACGGTGGCAGTATATCGGGTGACGGCCCCATCCGCCCCGGCTTCACTGGTCTCGGCCCACTGGACGTCTGCCAGAGTCAGGCTTTTTCCATTGTCCTCAATGCTCTTTGGAATCAAAGATAGATCCGCTTCCGAGAGATTGGGATAGGTGCGGGTGGCGGAGAGATCCTTTGTCCGGGTAGCATAACCGTCTGCCGCTACCTTAACAGTGGTATGATCCAGTGTCAGAGTGCCGGTATAACCGTCCTCTGTGGTTACCTCCATCTGCGGTTCCAGACTCTGGAGGATCTTCTCCATATTGTTGGTCTCGCTGGCCAGAGTTTTGGTCTGGGTGATGGTCTGGATGTCCACCCCAACCTCGTCCTTCCGCGTCATATCCAGCAGATAATAGAGGCGGCCATCCCGCTCAAAATCCTCGGTGGGAATCTGGGATGGGTCATCTGCCAGGGACAGCTGGTACACTTTCTTGATCCTGGGGCTGTCTCCCTCCATATACTCCTCCACCGATGTGGGGTAGTAACTGGCACTCTGCTCCGGTTCAACGGCCAGAGCAGGGACAGATGCCGCCAGGAGCAGGGTCAGGGCGCACATCGTGGTCAAAATGCGTTTCATACTGGATTCCTCCTACAACAATTTTTCTTTTGATTTGCCGGAAATCATATTGTTATTTCTTCTTTTGGAAATTGTCACCCCCTTTCCCGGAGCACATTTCGTTGCAGCAGATACTCATTCCAATCCTTTCCCTGTGGAGGAAGTTGTTGAGACACCTCATAGTCCTCTGCGGAGAACATTTCTCGGAGCTTTTGGGTTGCCTGCCGACCATGTTCATCGTTATCCAGGCACAGAATAATCCTGCGTATGTGTGGGTTGTCTCGCAGATAGGTCCGCAGTCCTCCTTCGTACAGCCCACACAGTGCCACCGCGTTGGAGGTTACTTTCCGGTGCAGGGTGCAGAAGCTCATCAGGTCGATTGGGGCCTCAAAGACAAGAACTGCATCATGCTTCTTGCTGCAGTAAAGTCGAAATGCGATGTCCTTATTGCTGCCTGGGACATCCCCCTTAAAGCTGCTGCCGTTCCAATCATAGGTTCCTCGTTGATTGGCAAATACCGGCGCTCCTGATTGGTCCCGGCCAACAAAGACACAGTTGTGATGTTGGGCGTCCTCGTACAGCAATCCAGCCTCCACAAAGCCCCGGATCACTTGGGGTGCGATCCCACGCTTGCGGAGATAGGCAAACACCCTGCGGTGATCCACGTTGGCAGGGGGGAGGGTAAAGGGGACCTTTTCCTCCTTTTCCTTGGTCTGCCGCGGAGTGCTCACCGGGGGAGAGTCACGGGCGCGGCCATGCCAGGTCAGCAGGTACTCCACGGCCTCCGGGAAACTTTTGTTATAGAACCGCTGGAGGAATGTGATGGCATCTCCGCCGATGCCCTCTGAGTAGCGGAACCAGGTACGTCTGTCCTTGATCCGGATGCTGTCCATCTCCTGCGTGGTGTAGTACCTGCCGATCCGCTTCACCTGGTAGCCCAGGGAGATCAGCAGATCCGGAAGGTCCGTGTCTCGGACAGTAGCCATTTCAGCCTCTGTAAAACGAGTTTTTTCTGACGTTTGTATCATGTTCACCCCCCTTCTTAGAAAAAACAAAAAAGGGGCCGGAGGACGCATCTGCTTACGATGTGTCCTCCGGCCCCTTGCTTTGACGCCTTGTGTTATTGTTCGATGTCCGCTGTGTCTCTCTCCGCCTCCGTGCTGGCCTCGCTGGCGTCTGGGGTGGTACCGGCGGCTCCGTTGTCCTCCGGGGCTTCCTCGGTGCTCTCAGGGGCCTCCTGTGGGGCCAGGCTGGCTTCGGCTTCCGCCAGCGCCTGCTCGATCAGGCCCAGGACGAAGTCCCGCTGGGTGAGCTTTACGCCGGTCCGAGCCGTTTCTCTGGCCAGGTGGGTCTTGATGCGCTGGAAGAGTTCCTCGGGGATCTGAAATGCCATCGTTCTGCTGCCTGTCATGTTGATTCCTCCATTCTCATCTTTCATCTTGTAGTATTCAGTGAGCAGTGCTGCGATGTACTGGCTGGTGGTCATCTCCAGGCGGTCTTTTTCTTCTGTTACCCGGTTGTGCAGGGCGATGTCGATTTGAGCGCATAGGTTTTTCTTGTCTGCCATGGTCTGCTCTCCTTTCCTCGTTTTGCAACGCAAGTATATCCAAAACCATGTCAGAAAGCTATTACCAAGACCACCAAGGAACCAAGGACAAAGCAAGCAATACCACCAACTGAAACAGCTATGTAATAATGTAATAAAAAGAGAGAAGCCCCCGTTGGCAGTTCGATTTGAACTACCAGCGGGGGCTTCTCTCGCTGTTTTCTCTTTGCTCAGAGGTTCGAATCACCCCACATCACGAAAATGGCCTTTTGCATCTCCATCTCGTCTGGTGCTCGATTTTGTCCTCTGAAACGGCTGAAACCCTTGCCGCAGCAAGGGTTTCAGGGGTTGCATCTTTTTCAGCAACCTTAGTTGGTCCGAGTGGGGAGACTCGAACTCCCGGCATCTTGCTCCCAAAGCAAGCGCGCTACCAACTGCGCTACACCCGGTTATGAAGTTTTTCAACTGTGGTCAAATATGGGGTCAGCGCCGGCTTTTGACCCGTTCCCGGCGAGGGGCAAAACTCCGTCGGCCTTAGCGTCCCAGAGGTTTCCAGGATTTTGGGGAAATGTGGCTCGAACTCCGGCCTCACGCTCCCAAAGCAGGCGCGCTACCAGCTGCGCTACACCCGGATATTAAGTTGTGGGGTGGCCCGGGCGTATCCTCCCAAATCAAGCGCGATACCACCTTCGCTACACCCGGATATGTGGTTTACCTGCATAACAGGTATCATTATAATATATGCCGCCAAGGATTGCAAGTATCCAATCAAATATGTTATGATGCTCTTTGTGAGGTGAATAAATCGATGCGAATGAGAAAAAAGCCCAACCTGGCCCCCCGGATGGAGCGGTGTGCCCGTGTTCTGATCTCTGATCCTGCTGCCCTGCGGGGCCGTTGGATGAGCCTGATGCCCCAGGCAAGCGTTCTCTACCTGGAACTGGGCTGCGGTAAGGGCCGTTTTACTGCCGAGACCGCCGCACAAAATCCTCAGGCCCTCTACATTGCGGTGGAACGGGTGCCTGACGCTATGGTCATCGCCATGGAGCGGGTATGCGCCATGGATCTGCACAATGTCTTCTTTATCGACGGCGATGCCGCCGACCTAACTGAACTCTTTGCCCCCAGCGAGGTGGATCGCATCTATATCAATTTCTGTGATCCCTGGCCCGGCAACCGGCACGCCAAGCGCCGCCTGACTCACCCTGATTTTCTGCTTCGCTACCGTCAAATTCTTTCCCGGAAGGGTGAGATCCACTTTAAGACAGATAACCACGATCTGTTTGAGTGGTCTCTGTTCCAGTTCCCCAAGGCCGGGTTCCAACTCTCTCAGGTCACCCGCGATCTCCATGCCAATGGTATCTGCGGCGTTATGACCGACTATGAGGAAAAATTCCACAACCTGGGCACCCCCATCAATCGGTGCGTAGGTTCCATCGCTCCCCTGCCTGTCTCCCACAAAAATGCAGAGTCATAACCATCAGGGCCTGCCGCTTGTTGCGGCAGGCCCTGATTCCTTTATCCACGATAGCGGTGGTAACCACGTCCCTTTTGTCCTCCATAACGGCGGCGGCGTCCTCTGGTGGCAATGCGATAAACAATAAATACGATCAGAGCCAGCACTACAAGGCAGACTACAAGAGCGATCCAGCCTACCAGGTTCAGCCCTTTCAGCAGGCTCACCGGATTCAGGGACGCCTCCTCCACCTTCCGTCCCTCTGGTGCGGCATAACGCTGGTCCACCGTACCCATGGACTGGAGGTAAGTGGCCAGCGCATACCACTCCTTCAGTTCCGAGCCATTTGGGGTATAAATGATCTGGTCCTCAAAATTGGTCACCGGGTTACCTTGGGCATCCTTGGGCGTTATGGTCAGAATACCAAAGGACTGGTCATTGACGGTACCCAGCATCTGTCCGGTATACAATCCGGTCACCACTCGGTAGAGCTTGTCATTCTCCAGCGGCACGGTAGTACCGTCAGGCAGCACCTGGGCATAGTCATTTACCCGATTGAGGATGATCCGATAGGGGTTCCAGGTCCAGGTCATTCCCGAACCATAGATCTGGGCGGCGTGCATCAAGCCGGTCACAGACGCGTCCACCTCAAAGGCATCCCGCAGTTCCCGGCCGGTGACCCACACCGAGATCAGCGGATAGCCTGGGGTTCCGTCGGCACCGGAGCCCAGAGAGGAGACGTTAAACACATCCGATGTGGTAATCTCTCCCGCAGAGAAGGACTCCCGGATCACGCCCGCTGCCACCACGGCGAAATCCACCGGCACATAGTCCTCCCCCTCTGCCTGCTGCACGGCATAGATGTAGGAGTCGGCAATGAGATTGCCCAAAGTATCCTCTTTATGCTCCTTGCCAAACTGGGAGATTGGGGTGAAGTCAAACTCCGACCGGGCCAACACCTGATCGAAGGTCAGTCCGAACTGGGAGAGGTACTCCTCCTCGATGATGGGCTGGAAGGACTGGGCCAACCGCTCCATCTCAGTATTAGCCGTTACTGTCTCGTCCACCGGCACCAGCCGGTAATCATAGTCCGTGACAGTACCGGCATCGTCCAGCTCCAGAGCCAGCACACCCAGATTGGTGGTATACTCTCCGCAGGAAACAATCAGGGTATCATTGACCTGAATCGGCTCCTCCAGGGTGGAGTGAGTGTGGCCGGAGATAATCACATCGATGCCATCCACCGCCTTAGCCAGCTCATAGTCCTCCCCTTTTCCGTTTTCCGTACCGGTGTGGGAGAGGCACACAATGATGGAGGGCCCCTCCAGCTGGGCCAGTTCCTCCTCCAGGGCAGCCACCTCTCGCCGGGCAGCATCGGCCACAGCCTCAAATTCCATGCCAGACATGGGAGCGCAGGCATCCGCGTCCTCCCCCATCAGGCCGAAAATACCGTAGTTGATGCCGCCCCGGGTGAGGATCATATGGTTCTGCACTCCATAGGCCTCCATAGCGGCCCGCAATTCCTCGGCGCCTTCCCCGTCCAGCACCGTGCCGTTGGACTGCACAATGGCGGGCACCTGACTGCCGCTGGCGGCTGCCGTCTCCAGCATTTGGGCCAGGCCCGAGGCACGGTAGTCAAACTCATGGTTGCCCAGGGTGGTCACATCATACCCCATAGCCCCCAGTGCCTTCAGCTCCGGCGCCTGGGTGGCATAGATGGTCTGAAACAGCGTTCCCATGGAAAAGTCGCCGCCATCCACCGTGATGGCATCGGGATATTTTACCCGTTCCAGCGCAAGAAGGGTCGCCAGCCGGGTATAGCCACCATATTCCCCGCCATCTTCCGAGGGCGCAGGATAAAAATGATCATGGGTATCGTGGGTGAACAGAATCACGGCGTCGTGGCTGTTCTCCGCCGCTCCCCAGGCTGGGCAGATGAAGATCAACAAAATAAGGGTTAGAACTGTCAAAAAAAGCCGTTTCAGGCCATGATGCACCATAATACTCCCTCCTTGTCCCCATTCTGCCATAATTCCAATGAAAAGGAAAGCAAAAAATAGTCTGGATTTTTTCTTCCGTTTTCTACTTGACATTGCATCATTCCTTTGATATACTGTTTGGGCACAATAAAGCAGGAAGGTACCTCCGTCCTCACCTCCAGCATCAGCAAAGAGGTCAACATGGTCAGCGGCGCGCCGTATGTTCGGCGTGGCTGTTCTGTTGTGGCGCGGGTACCGGAATGCGGTAACCGCGTTTTTGTATGCAGCAAAGAATTGGAGGTGCTTTCGTATCAGCAAACAGGGTCATCAGATCAACGAAGAGATCCGCGACAAAGAAGTCCGGCTCGTTTCCGACAGCGGCGAGCAGCTGGGTATCATGTCCGCCCGTGAGGCGCTGGAGCGCGCCATCGAGCAGAACCTGGACCTGGTGAAGATCTCTCCCAACGCCGTGCCCCCCGTGTGCAAGCTCATGGACTATGGCAAGTACAAGTTCGAGCAGACCAAGCGGGAAAAAGAGGCCCGGAAAAATCAGCACGTCGTGGAGATCAAGGAAGTCCGTATGTCGCCGGGCATCGACGTGAACGATTTTAACGTCAAGCTCCGCAACGCCCAGAAGTTCCTGAGCCAGGGCAATCGGGTGAAGGTCACCGTCCGCTTCCGCGGCCGCGAAATGGCCCACACCGACATCGGCAAGGGCCTGCTGCTCAAGTTTGCGGAACAGTGCAGCGAGGTGGCCGCGTTGGATAAGGACCCCAAGCTGGACGGACGGCATATGTCCATGTTCCTCTCCCCCAAGGTGGCCAAGGACAACAAAAAGTCCTGACCCATTTCCTGAAATCCAAAGACAAAGGAGTTAACCACCATGCCTAAACTGAAAACTCACTCCGGCGCGAAGAAGAGATTCAGCCTGACCAAGTCCGGTAAGGTCAAGCGCGCCCATGCGTTCAAGTCCCACCTGCTCAACGGCCACGGCAAGGACACCAAGCGTAAGAGAGGCCTCCGCGCCGGCGCTTATGCGGACAAGACCAACGAGCCCGCCATCAAGCGCATGATCCCCTACAAATAAGATAATTCCGATTTTACCTTAACATAGGAGGCTTTTTACAATGGCTAGAGTTAAAGGCGCGATGATGACGCGCAAGAGAAGAAATAAGATCCTCAAGCTGGCCAAGGGCTACTGGGGCGCCAAGAGCAAGCACTTCAAGATGGCCAACGAGCAGGTCATGAAGTCCCTGACCTACGCCTACACCGGCCGTCGGCTGAAGAAGCGTGACTTCCGCTCTCTGTGGATCACCCGTATCTCCGCCGCCTGCAAGATGAACGGCATGAACTACTCCACCTTTATGAACGGCCTGAAGAAGGCTGGCGTGGAGATCAACCGCAAGATGCTGGCCGAGCTGGCTGTCAACGACAAGGCCGCTTTCACCGCTCTGACCGAGATGGCGAAGGCTCAGCTGGCCTGAGTTTGAATCCAAAATTCCTGTGTTCCTCTTCGGAACACAGGAATTTTTTTATGTCCTTGACAAAGCCTGTCTAATAAGATAGACTACAAGCAAGAAGTCTATCCCATTAGACAAAGGAGGTTCCTATGGAGACGCCCAAAATCTTTGAAAGCGAATACCGGTTCTGTCTCATTCTCTGGGAGCACGAACCGGTAACAACCACAGAACTGGTAAAGCTGTGTCAGGCCCAGCTGGGCTGGAAGCGCAGCACCACCTACACCGTCATCAAGCGGTTGGGGGAACGGGGCGTGCTGAAAAATCAGGACGGGCTGGTGATCGCCCTGATCTCCAGGGAGGACGCCCAGGTGTCCGAGCTGGACGAACTGATGGAGAAGAAGTTCCAGGGCTCCCTTCCCGCCTTTCTGTCTGCCTTCGCCCGCAGGCAGTCTCTGACTGAGAAAGAGGTAGAGGAAATCCGCCGCATCATCGAAAAATAAGGAGGTCCTGCCATGGAAGAGCTGTTCCTGACCCTGGTCAATCTCAGCCTCACCGCCAGCTGGCTGGTACTGGCTGTTCTGGTGCTGAGACTGATCCTGCGGAAAGCTCCCAGGTGGAGCTTCTGCCTGCTCTGGGGCCTGGTGGCCCTTCGCCTGATGTTTCCCTTTTCCCTGGAAAGCCCTTTCAGTCTGGTCCCCAGTACCCAGCCTCTGCCCCGGGAGATTCTCCACACCGCCACGCCTCAGATCCAAAGCGGCATTCCCGCTGTCAACAGTGCTGTTAATCCCATCCTGCAAGAAGCCCTGGCGCCGGCTGCGGGAGCCAGCGTCAATCCCACCCAGGTCTGGTCCTTCCTGTTGTCCCGGATCTGGCTGGCGGGAATGGTGGTTCTGCTGCTCTATGCGCTGATCAGCTGGCTGCTGTTGAAGCGGCGGCTGGCCACCGCCACCCTGCGGGAGGACAACATCCGGCAGAGCGAGCAGGTAGGTTCCCCCTTTGTACTGGGGCTGTTCCGCCCGGTCATCTATCTGCCTTACCACATTCCGGAGCAGGACCTGACCTATGTACTGACCCACGAACGGGCCCATATCCGCCGTCTGGATCACTGGTGGAAGCTGCTGGGCTTTGTACTGCTTGCAATCTACTGGTTCAATCCCCTGATGTGGGTGGCATATCTGCTGTTCTGCCGGGATCTGGAGGGAGCCTGCGACGAGAAGGCCGTCCGGGCTTTGAACCAGGAGGAGCGGCGGGGTTATTCCACCGCCCTGCTGAATTGTAGCATCCGCCGCCGGCCCGTGGCGCCCTGCCCCCTGGCCTTTGGAGAAGCGGGGGTAAAGAGCCGGGTGAAGGCGGTGATGCACTACAAGAAGCCCGCCTTCTGGGTGGTGGTCATCGCCCTCGCTGCCTGTGTCATTGCCGCCCTGTGCTTTCTGACCAGCCCCAAGGAGCCCACCGTTTACGATGTCTTAACTCAGGACGGCTATGAGGTTCTGAGTCAAAAGCAGGTGGATCTGACCCTGACCGTACCCAAGTCTGCTCTGACAGACGACTGCTTTACCGGGGAGGGCCACACCTTTGCTGACGGCCAGGTGGTGGTGTGGCAGGATAACGCCACCACCATCTATCTCCACGATGTAATGCTCTCCAACGAGAGCGATGAGCTGCTGTATATGACCTTCGACTGCTCCTACCGTTTCTCCAACTACGGCAGTTTTGTCACCCCACTGCAGGCCACAGAAGATTCCTCCGTCAGCCCCCAGATCCTTTTGAGAAGCAAGATCCTCAGAGACGGGACCACCACCTACCCAGACGCCCTTAGCCTGCGCGGTTACGGCCCCGACGCCAAGTTTACCTTCTATGTGTCCAAAGATGCCTGCATGGCCGCCCAAGATACTTTGATGATCGACATTATATGCAACCAGGTTCAGTATACGAAAGAGGGCTATGAAATATCCGGGAGTCAGCTCTCCCCCGCCGGGCTCTACCTCTATGAGGGGGATGGGTTCGGCGGTGATTTTACCATCACCCTCCGGGAGGACGGCTCCTTCACCTACTATGAAGGACACCTGAGCAGCTATATCGGGGCGGGCAAGTGGTCTGTATCCGGCGATATCCTCACTCTGGAGGATGAGACCGGCATCGAGCCTCCTATTATCAATCACTTCCGCATGGAGGGAAACGATCTGATCTTCCAGGCAAATGGTTCCACTAATTTCATCTATGTGAAGGTGGCCGATGGGGCGGTCTTCTCCAAAAACAGCCAAATCCCCGTTCCGGCGGCCACCGCCACCAAATGGTTTGACTATACCACCGCCCCCAGCGAAATGGATTGGGATGGGGAACTGGCCATCACCCACACGGCCTTCCCCGATGTGACCTTCCGCTATACGCCAGAGGAGATCACGGCACAGCAAAAGCGAGAGGAGACACCGGTCCAGCTGATTTCCGGTATGCCCATCTGGAACGCCTATTTCTGCGACCTGAACGGCGACGGCCTGCCGGAGCTGTGCGCCACCCTCAGCATGGGGTCCGGCATCGTAGATACCCGGATCGCGGTCTGTGACTACACCAACGGCCGCACCTATGAGCTGGAGGACCGGATGAACTATGACTATGCCCTTCGGTTTGACCCGGACAGCGCCCTGCTGTATGTGGACAGGACGCCGTATGAAGGCCGGGAACCCGATCAGTCCGGCCTGTTGATGCTGGAGGACTCCATCCTCACATATGAGAATCAGGGCCCCAACTAGGGGCAGAAAACGGCCTGCAAGTGATTTTACTCACTTGCAGGCCGTTCTCTTATGCCAAATTCTGTACCCGTGTACACAGCTTCTCCATCAGGGGGCTGTTATGGCTGACGATCACCAGCCCCAAGTTCCGCTTCTCCGCCTGGTCCAGCAGAAAGGTCCAGATCTGGGCCTGGGTGATGAGGTCCAGCATAGCGCTGACCTCATCGCACAGCAGATAGCGCACCCCGGGCCGCAGGGCACGGGCAATGCAGAACCGCTGAAGCTCACCGCCAGACAGTTCCGTGGGATACCGCTCCAGCCAGGCGGGCTGGATATGAAGGGCCTCCAGCAGTCCTTCCTCCACCGGTCCACCTTCTTTTAACGTATCTCCCAGTTTCATCAGTGGGTCCACTGCCGTCTCCGGGTGCTGCCAGATCATCTGTACCGGGCAGATCCCCCGGTACTCCTTCAAAGGCTTGCCGTCCACCAGCACCGTGCCGCCGTCCGGCCTCTCATAGCCCCCCAGAAGTTTACATAAGGTCGTCTTGCCCCGTCCGCTGGGGCCCAGCAGCCCAAGCCGCTCCCCCGGCTCCAGCGTCAGGTCGATGCGGTCCAGCACCGGCTCTTTTCCTTTCCGGCGATAACCGAAAGTCAGTTGTTTTGCCTCCAGACTCACGGCTGTTCCCCTCCTTCCGGATATAAGCAGCGCACCAGTCCGCCGTCCAGTTCCCGATAGGCTACCGGGCCCAGACACTCAGGCCGCCCCTTGGGGCAGCGGGGCGCAAAGGGGCACCCCTCCCCCACCTCGCCCGGCCCGGGCTGGGCGCCGGGAATGGGGACAAAGCCATTCTGGGGCAGGGCATTCCACAGAGCTTTGGTGTAGGGATGCCGTAGTTTCCCCGCCTCAAAATCGGCGGCGTTGGCCTCCTCCACCGTCTCACCGGCGTAGAACACCGCCACCCGGTCGGCAATGGTGAGGGCCAGCTCCAAGTCGTGGGTGATGAGAAGCACCCCCGCGCCGCTGTCAGCCAGCTCCCGGAAGTGACTCAGTACCCGTTTCGCCGCCCGGGCATCCAGACCGGGAGTGGGCTCGTCGGCGATGACCAGCTTGGGGGTGGCCGCCGCCGCGGTAGCGATGAGCACCCGCCGGGCCATGCCGCCGGACAACTCAAAGGGATAGCGCTCCTCGGTATCCGCTCCCAGGCCGTACCGCTCCAGCACCGCCCGACTGGCCTCCCGGGCACTCTGGTCCCGGCGGCCCTTGCGGATCTGGGGCCCCACCTTCATCAGCGGGTCCAGGTAGGTCACGCCCTGGGGCACCAGGACAATCTCTTTGCCCCTCACCTTCTCCGCCCGTTTGGGGGTAAGGGGCTGGCCCAAGAAGGAGATCTCCCCGGCCATATGGCTGTTATAAGGCAGGATACCCAGGATTCCGTGGGCCAGCAGGCTCTTACCCGAACCGCTGGACCCAACCACCGCCACCACCTGGCCAGGCCGGATGGTGAGGGACAAATCCTGAATCACTGGCAGCAGCACCTGTTTTGTGCCCCGTCCATACTGGGTGAAGGAGATAGACAGGTCTTTGACTTCCAAAATCGGTTCCAACTCCATCCCTCCTCACATATGTACGCTGGCAGGGTCCAGCAGCTTGCGCAGCTGCTCCCCCATGGCGGCAAAAAGCACTACCACCAGCACCAGGCTCAGGCCGGGGAACACCGCCAGCCACCACTTGCCGGTGGTGAGGTAGCTCATGCTCTCCGACAAAATCACGCCGATGGCAGGCTGCTCCGGCGACAGGCCAAAACCAAGGAAGGTGACGCTGGCCTCGTGGAGGATGGCATGGGGAAACTGGAGCACCAGTCCGGTGAGGAACTGGGGCAGCAGATGGGGCAGCAGGTGCCGCCGGGCAATGGTCAGCCGGGACACCCCCAGCTTTTCCGCCGTACGGACATACACCGCGCCCCGCAGCTGGAGCACCTCACCCCGGATGACCCGGGCCAGAGAGGGCCAGTGGCTGAGGGCCACGCCTGCCACCACGCCCACGAAGCCCTTTCCGAATGCCAGAGAGATGAGCATGACCAGCAGGATATGGGGGATGCCCATGACCAGATCGATGCACCAGGAGATCACCGCGTCCACCCAACCTCCCAGGACGGCGGAAGCCACACCCAGCACCAGGGCAATGACGGCGCTGACGGCGGCGGTCAAAAGGCCGATGCGGATACTGAGGGACAGGCCGGTGAGGGTGCGGGAGAGCATATCCCGGCCCATCCAGTCGGTTCCGAAGAGGAACTGACCGCAGGGAGCCAAATTTTTGCGGGTAAAGTCGGTAACCATGGCCTGCCCGCTGAGCAGGCCTCCAGCCACTGCCACAGCGCACAGCACCACAGCGGCGGCAACCAACAGAAAGAGGGCATTTTTTCGTCCGTTCCAACGTCTCATTTTCGGGCCACCCCCCTTCTGATCTTGGGGTCCACCACGCCGTAGAGCAGATCGGCGATCAGATTGCCGCCGAACACGATGGCGGCACTCACCACCGTGATGCCCAGCAGCAGAGGCAGGTCGGAGCCCAGACCGGCATTGACGGCAGCCTGGCCCAGGCCGGGGTAGGAGAATACCTGCTCCACCAGCACCGAGCCGCCAAAGATCTCGCTGATGGAGGCAAATTGCAGGGTGATGGCGGGCAGGGCCACGTTGCGCAGACCGTGGCGCAGCACGATGGATCGCTTGGACTCCCCTCTGGCTCGTGCGAAGAGCACATAGTCGCTCTCCATAATGTCCGCCATCTTCTCCCGGGTGTGCATGGCGATGTTGGCCACACCGGTGATGCTCAGGGTAAGGGCGGGCAGGAAGGCGTGGTAGAGCCGGTCGGCCAGAGTGACACTGGATGCGTCCGCCCCAATGGGTACCGACAGGCCGATGGGAAACAGTCCCAGCCACACTGAGAAGACCACCAGCAGCACCAGGGCCAGCCAAAAGGCCGGGGTACTGGAGATCAGCCAGCAGTAGCCTCGGATCAGCTTATCCACCAGTTTTCCCCGGTTGGCACCGGCAATGACGCCCAGGGTCAGTCCCAGCACGCCGGAGATCACCCAGGCGAAGGCCATGAGCCACAGGGAACTTTGCAGCCGCTGGCCGATGACCTGGCTCACCGGCTGGCGGTAGAGCAGCGAGGTGCCCATGTCCCCTCGGACAAAGTCACTCAGCCAGCCCAGATACCGCTCCACCGGCGGGGTATTGACTCCCCAATATTCCTCCAGCTTGGCAATCTGCTCCTGACTCATGGTACCCAGGGCGGCCTGGCCCACATTGGTCTGGAGAGGGTCCAGAGGCGAGGCCGACATGAGCAGAAAGGCGGCCAGGCTGACACCCAACAGCAGCAGCACCATGCGGATCAATTTTTTGCCCGTGAATATCAGGCGGTGTTTCAAGGGAATTCCTTCTTTCCGGTGGAATATCAGCTCCAGCTCCACCGGTCCACGTTGTTGACGATGGACCAGCCGTGGCCGTGGGGGTGGATCTTCTGCTCGGCCACCTGGAGGCCATCCTTCACCCAGTACAGGTGACTCACATTCACCAGCCACACCCAGGGGATATCCCCGTCCTGGGTAACGCCGGTGGTACCGTCCCACTGAGCCTTCTGCCACAGCTCATAGGACTCCTCCAGATCGGAGCACTGGAGGGCCTGATCCATGTAGGAATCCACAGTGGAATTGGCATAGGGGGAATACTGGGCGGTACCGGTATCCCCGATGGTGTGATAGATGTTATAGAGCTCCATGGGGGTATGGGCGCCCCAGCCCCAGATGAGTGGCTCGGTCTGGGCCCGGTCATAGGCGGTGTCCCAGCCCACGCCCTCCATGGTGCAGGAGATACCCAGCTCTCCCAGCTGGTTGGCGAAGTCTGCGCACAGGGCCTGACGCACCGAGTCGCTGGTGGGATAGAGCAGATTCAAGGTGGCCTTCACGCCGTCCTTCTCCCGGACGCCGTCGGCCCCCATGATCCAGCCCGCCTGGTCCAGCAGGGCGGAAGCTCCCTCGGGATCATAGGCCACTTCGGAGGCCAGATTGTACCAGGGCATCTGGTCGCACACGCTATAGGCGGGGGTACCGTAGCCGTTGAGCACGTTGTCGATCATCTCCTGCCGGTCGATGCCGATGTTGATAGCCCGGCGCACCAGTACGTCGCCGGTAAGGGTACCCTCGATGACCGGCAGGTTGAAGCCCCGGTTATCCACACTGTCGTAGGCCGCCAGCGTATACCCGGCAGGGCTCTGGTCGGAATAGGTGGCGGAGGTATAGGCCAGATCCACCTGACCGGCCTGGACCGCCAGGAAAGCGGCGTCCTCCTCCATGAAGAGGATGGTCACCTGCTTCATTTCAGGAGCCTCGCCATAGTAGTCCGGATTGGCCTCCAAAATCACCTGCTGGCCCTTGTCCCACTGCTTCAGGATGTACCGGCCGGAGCCAATGGGATTGGAGCCGTAGGTGGCGGGATCGTAGGCGTGCTCAGGCACAATGCCCACAATGGCCATGGTGTAGGGCCAGATGGAGAAGGGGGTAGCCATATGGAATACTACGGTGGTGTCGTCCACCGCCTCGGCATTGTCCAGCATGGTAAAGTCGTTCACCGAGCTGGCTGCCTTGACGGTATTGTAGGTAAAGGCCACGTCGGAGGCGGTCAGAGGCTCCCCATCGGTAAACTTCACGTCATCCCGGATCTTGACCGTCCAGGTCAGGCCATCGTCACTGACCTGTACATCGGTGGCCAGGTCGTAGCCAATGGTCAGATCGGTGTTGGTCACTGTCAGAGTAGACTGGATCAGGGGCTCATGGACGTGCTCACCGGCGCCCCAGCCGTAGGCGGGATCGAAACCGGCTTCCGGCTCGGAGGTGGTGCCCATGGCAATGACCACGCTGTCCCTGCTGCCGGTCTGAGGAGTGGTGGTGACAGCCGTGTTTCCGCCGCCGCAGCCCGCCAGCACACCGGCGGTCAGGGCCAGGCTCAGAATTAGAGTCAGAATTCGTTTCATGGGTGGCTCCTTTCCGTTACAGGCCCTTTTTCACTGCTTCCAGCACCGCCGCCAGGGGCAGGCCGTTTTCGCGGGCAAGGGCGGCGGCATCCTCATACTCCGGCTTGGCATGGGAGATGCCGAAGCCCTCCGCCGTCTTGACCCGGACAGCCCCCCAGGGGGTATCCACCGTCTTACTGCCGGGAGTGAGGAAATACTTCTCGCACCGGCGGACCCGCAGGCCGTTGGTAGTGGTGTGGCGCAGGACAGCCTGAGCCAGTTCCCGCT
This sequence comes from Flavonifractor sp. An91, assembly GCF_002159225.1. NCBI lineage: Bacteria > Bacillati > Bacillota > Clostridia > Eubacteriales > Oscillospiraceae > Flavonifractor > Flavonifractor sp. An91. The sequence goes on from NZ_NFHA01000001.1 coordinate 271,042, forward strand.
CTTTGCCTGCATCGCACAGCACGGTGAGCACATGGCCGGGACGGCCCTTCTTCATGGTACCGGGAACGGAATACACATCCAAAGCACCTGCCGCCAGCAGCTGCTCCCCGGCAAAGGCCAGGGCCTCGCCGGTCATATCGTCGATGTTGCATACCAGCTCTACGATCTCGCCGTTGCCGCCCTCCTGGCTCTCACCCCAAAAGGCCCGGACACAGTTTGCCTGCTCAAACTGGCGGGTACCCACACCGTAGCCCACCTTTTCCACATTGAGTACCGGCATGGAGCCGAAGGACTGGGCAAAATGGGTCAGCAGAGCGGCCCCGGTGGGGGTACACAGCTCGCCTTTGATCTCGCCGCCGTAGGTGGGCACACCGGAGAGCAGGGCAGCGGTGGCGGGGGCAGGCACCGGCATGATACCGTGAGCACATTTTACCGTGCCGCTGCCCACATGGATGGGGGACACCACGATCTTGTCAGGCTTCAGCAGATAGAGGGCATAGCACACGCCGGCCACATCGGCCACCGCGTCCAGAGCACCCACCTCATGGTAGTGGACATCGCCTACCGGACAACCGTGGGCCTTGGCCTCCGCCTGGGCGATGGCGTCATACACCGCCTTGGCGTGGGTCTTGACTTCCTCCGGCAGGGGCAGATGGTCGATCAGGTGGGCAATGTGGCCGGGGGTGGCGTGGTGATGGTGGTGGTGCTCATGGTCATGGTCATGGTCGTGATGGTGGTCATGATCGTGCTCATGATGATGCTCATGCTCGTGGTCGTGGCAATGATCATGGTCGTGATGATGCTCATGCTCGTGCTCATGGTCATGGTCATGGTCATGATCGTGCTCGTGATGATGGAGGTGCTCGTCCTCTTCCTCGCCGTGGACGGTAACCTTCATATGGGTGCCGCTGATGCCGCTAGTGACGGCGGAGGCCGCCTCCAGATGAACGCCAGGCAGACCCAGACTGTTCATGGTATTCAGGAAGCTCTCCTTGTCCTCCAGCAGTTCGTACAGAGCGGACATGAGCATATCCCCCGCCGCACCCATATTACATTCAATATATAAGGTTTTCATTTTAATCCCTCCATCTGATTGATCATGCTGGCCAGATAGCCCGCGCCGAAGCCGTTATCGATATTGACCACGCTGCACCCGGAGGCACAGGAGTTAAGCATGGCCAGCAGGGCGGACAGGCCGCCAAAGCTGGCGCCGTAGCCCACGCTGGTGGGCACCGCCACCACCGGGCAGTCCACCAGGCCGCCCACCACGGAGGCCAGGGCCCCCTCCATGCCCGCCACCGCGATAACGCACCGGGCGCTCATCATGACGTCCAGGTTGGACAGCAGCCGGTGGAGTCCCGCTACGCCCACGTCATACAGCCGGGTAACCTTGTTGCCCATTACCTCGGCGGTGAGGGCGGCCTCCTCTGCCACCGGCATATCGCTGGTACCACCGGTGGCCACCACGATGTGTCCCAGCTCCTGCCGGGGGCCGGGGAAGGCAATACCCAGCTTGGGGATGGGACGGTAGTCCAGAGGGACCGACTGCTCCACGAAGCGGGCAGCTTCCTCCCCCATGCGGGTGATAAGGATATTTTTACAGCCCCGCTCCCCCATGGCGGCGGCAATCCCGGCAATCTGCTCCGGGGTCTTGCCCGCACCGTAGATCACTTCCGCCGCGCCCTGGCGCACCGAGCGGTGGAAGTCCACCTTGGCGTACCCCAGGTCCTCAAAGGGCTTGGTTTTCAGTTCCAACAGGGCGTCCTCCGGACTGGTATTTCCCGCCGAAACCGCCCGCAGCAGCTCCAGAATGTCATGCTTGTTATCCATTTGCTTACCTCCCCTTCAGATCCAACAGGACGGCGGAGAAATCCACCTCCAGCGCCTTGGCAATGGTATCATGCAGCTGAACGGCTCTCTCCATCTGTGCCTCCGGCAGCTGGATGCGGGCGGCGTCCCCCATCAGCCGCACCCGGAAGTCGGTGAAGCCCAGCTTGAAGAAGGCGTCCTCTCCCCGCTCCACCTTCTCCAGAGCCTCCCGGGTAATGGCGGTGCCGGTGGGCACCCGGGTAGCCAGGCAGGCGTAGGCCGGCTTGTCCCAGGTAAACAGCCCCGCCTCTTTGGACATCTGCCGCACCTGATCCTTGGTGATGCCGCACTCCCGCAGGGGGGAGCGCACCTCCAGCTCCCGCAGGGCCTGCATTCCCGGCCGGTCCCCGGCGTCATCCGAGGCGTTGGTGCCGTCCAGCAACACGGTATAGCCGTCCTCTGCCGCCCGCTTCCACAGGGTGGTAAACAGGGCCTTCTTGCAGTAGTAGCACCGCCGGGGTCCGTTGACCGCCGCCTCAGGCACCGCCAACACGTCGGCCTCCACCACCGTCATGGGTACCTCCAGCTCCTTCGCCAGCTTTTGGGCGTCGGCCAGCTCAAAGGCGGGCTGAAAAACGGTGTTGACGTAATAGGCCCGCACGTCACAGCCGTAGGTCTTGGCCGCCCACAGCAGCAGGGCGGAGTCTGTCCCGCCGGAAAAGGCCAGTGCCGCCCGGGGGACCTCCTTGAAAAACTGTTCCAGCGTCATATCCGCGCTCCTTTGCAAAAAAAGAAGGTATCCGCTCCCCTTGGGGGAACGGATACCTTCCTAGTATCCTTACATAAAAGGTCAAATCATGCACCAGGCTCGTTTCTGCGTGTGTCCCGACTCTGGTCGGGTGCTCCGGCTTCCTGCCGGAATATTGGCCGCACTTTCTGGTACCGGTATAGTTTACCATACCAAGGCATTCATTGCAAGCATTTTTTGATCATTCTGCCCCTTCTTCCAGGTCAGACGGGGTCAGCTCACCCAGCACCTCCCTCACCAACGGGAAGATATGGGTCCCTTTCAGGTAAACCAGGCTGAATTCCCGGGTTTCATCCAGGCAATCCAGGTGGAAAAAGGCCAGTTCCGGCTGACCTGCCGCCACCGGCTCATAGGCAAAGGTGATACCGCACCCTTCCGCCACAAACCGGGTAATGAGGGAAAACTGGTTGGCGCAAATTACCCGGGAAAACAGATCCAGGGAATAACCACGCTCGGCCAGCACATTCTCCAGAATACCCCGGGTCCCCGATCCCTCCTCCCGTACTACCAGGCACTGGCCTTCCAGTGCCGTCAGTGGAATTGTACGGCCGGCAAAGGGATGGTCCCTCCGACATAAACCTACAAATTTGGACCGGCGAAACAGGCGGCTGCCGAACCGACTTCGGTCGAAGGCCCCCTCGATGAGGGCAAAATCCAGCTGTTCATGCTCCAGCTGTCCCAGCAGGGCGGCAGTATTATCCACGGAGATTTTCAGATTGCTGTCAGAATGGCAGATATACCGGCTCAGGGCCTCGGCCACCACAAATTCTCCGATGGTTTTTGTAGTTCCGATCCGTATCTCCCGGACCTTTGTCTCCACCAGCTCCTGCTGGAGGCGCTGCTCATTGTAAAGAGCCGTACGAGCGTACTCCGCTACCCGCTGGGCCTGAGGGGTAGCATGAAGCTGTCGGCCATCATATACAAACAGCTTGCAGCCGTACTTATCCTCCAGACCCCGGATCTGCTGGCTTACCGCCGGCTGGCTCATGCACAGCTTCTCCCCTGTTTTCCGGTAATTCATGGTCTCGTACAAAGTCAGAAAGGTCCGGATGCGATAGTCCACCATGGTCCGTCACCCCTATAATTTTTTTCGATCAATCAATAAGTTTTAAAAACTTTATTTTATTATACTGGGGTGCTATACTGATTACAAGCGTGACACAAAAATTTGTCAATAAGGACGGGGAACAAAGATGCGTATTCTGGTCATTGGCGGCGTGGCCGCCGGTACGAAGGCCGCTGCTAAAATCAAGCGGGAGGACCGCAGCGCGGAAGTCATCATTCTGAATAAAGGTCAGGACATCTCCTACGCCGGCTGCGGCCTGCCCTACTATGTAGGCGGCGCCATCGGCAGCCGTGAGGAACTGATCGTCAACACTCCCCAGAAATATGCCGGACTCACCGGCGCTCAGGTGATCACCGGCTGCGAGGTCACCCATGTTGACCCCGCCGCCAGGACGGTAAGCGGTCTGCGGGACGGCCAGAATTTTACCGAGCACTACGACAAGCTGATCGTTGCCACCGGCGCTGCTCCTGTGGTGCCCGATATGCCTGGCAAGAATCTGCCCGGCGTGTTCCCCATGCGCACCCCCGACGACGCGGTGGGCCTGCGGGACTATGTGGCCACCAACAACTGCCGCCGGGCCGTGGTGGCGGGCGCCGGCTTCATCGGCCTGGAGATTGCCGAGAACCTGCTCTCCCAGGGCCTGGACGTGACTGTGGTGGATTTTGCCGACCAGATCATGCCCAACGCCTTTGACCCCGAGATGGCCGACTTTGCCCGCCGGAAGCTGAAAGACGCCGGCATTCGCGTGATTACCGGCCAGCGCATCCAGTCCGTTACCGGCGTTGACAAGGCCACCGGCATCGTCACCGACGGCGACGCCATTGCTGCTGACGTGGTAGTGCTTGCCATCGGTGTGCGCCCCGCCACCGACTTCCTGAAGGACACCGGTATTGAGCTCTTCAAGGGTACCGTGGTGGTAGACAAGGAGATGCGCACCAACCTGCCCGACATCTACGCCGCCGGTGACTGCGCCATGGTGTACAACCGTCTCACCGGCAAGCCCCAGTGGTCGGCCATGGGCTCCACCGCCAACATCACCGCCCGTGCGCTGGCTAAGACCATCACCGGTACCGACACCCCCTACGGCGGCTGCCTGGGCACCGGCGTGGTGAAGCTGCTGCCGCAGCTCAACGCTGGACGCACTGGTCTCACCGAGGCTCAGGCCAAGGCCGAAGGCTTTGACCCCATCACTGTGGTGTGCGCCTGCGACGACAAGGCCCACTACTATCCCGGCGCTTCCAGCTTCCTCACCAAGCTAATTGCCGACCGCAACACCCGCAAACTGCTGGGTATCCAGGTCCTGGGTGCCGGCGCGGTGGACAAAATGGTGGATATTGCTGTTGTCGGTCTGTCTGCCGGTCTGACCATTGACGCCTTTAACGATCTGGATCTGGCCTATGCACCCCCCTTCTCCACCGCCATCCACCCCTTTGTTCAGGCCTGCTATGTGCTGGAAAACAAGCTGGCCGGAGTGCTGGAGTCCTTCACACCCGCCGAGTATCTGGCCGGCGCTGCCAAGGACTACAAGGTCATTGATGTGCTGCCTACCCCCTCCATCCCCGGCGCCCACTGGGTGGAGCTGGGCAAGGTCAACGGACCTCTGGAAGGCATCGATAAGGACGAAAAGCTGCTGCTGGTGTGCAACCGTGGCAAGCGTGGCTACTTCCTCCAGAGCAAGCTGAAGTTCTATGGCTACACCAACACCAAGGTTCTGGAAGGCGGCGTCACCTTCAATCAGGTGAAGGTCCCCCGTCCTGCCGGTGCTGCTCTGCCTCCCACCGAGGTCAAGCGCCTCAAGGGTCTGGGCTGCCTGTGGGATAAGCGTACCCCTGACTGCTTCAATGTCCGGGTCATTACCCGCAACGGCAAGCTGACCGGTGCCGAGCACGCCGCCGTGGCCGAGGCCGCCGAGAAGTTCGGCTCCGGCGAGGTCACCATGACCACCCGTCTGACCCTGGAGATCCAGGGTGTGCCCTACGAGAATGTGGAGCCCCTCATCGAGTTCCTCAGCGCCGCCGGTCTGGACGTGGGCGGCACCGGCTCCAAGGTACGTCCGGTGGTTTCCTGCAAGGGTACTACCTGCCAGTATGGTTTGATCGACACCTTCGCTCTCAGCGAGAAGCTCCACGAGCTGTTCTACAAGGGTTACCACGATGTGTCCCTCCCCCACAAGTTCAAGATTGCCGTAGGCGGCTGTCCCAACAACTGCGTCAAGCCCGACCTGAACGACCTGGGCATCATCGGCCAGCGCCTGCCTGAGCCCGATCTGAACAAGTGTAAGGGCTGTAAGGTGTGTCAGGTCGAGAAGGCCTGCCCCATCCACGCCGTGTCCATGAAGGACGGCAAGGCCGTCATTGATACCAGCGAATGCAACCACTGCGGCCGCTGCCTGGAGAAGTGCCCCTTTGGCGCCTACACCGAAAGCACCTACGGCTACAAGATCTATCTGGGCGGCCGCTGGGGCAAGAAGGTTGCCGCCGGCCGGCCCATGTCCAAGATCTTCACCAGCGAGGAGGAGGTCATCGCCCTGGTGGAAAAGGCCATTCTCTTCTTCCGGGATGAGGGCCAGACTGGTGAGCGTTTCTCCGACACCATCGCCCGCCTGGGCTTCGACTATGTGGAGGATAAGCTGCTCCACGGCTCCATTGACAAGGATACTATCATGAACAAGACGGTAATCGGCGGCGCCAGCTGCTAATTGCCACTCTTACAAGGGCCTGTTGCAAAATAGCTGTTTTGCACAAGCCTGTCATTGCGAGCCAGTGCGCACACTGGCGTGGCAATCCGTTTCCCCGGCAAAAGGGGCGGATTCCCACGAAAAACGGCCGCCCACCGGGCGGCCGTTTTTCTCGGAATGACGGGTCTTTGTACGAGCTGCGCATTTTGCAACAGGCCCTTCTGTTTCAGGCAAAAAAATGGGCTGCTGCAGGTTTGCAGCAGCCCATTTTTTACAATCAATAAAGCTTGGCGCCAGCGGGGATGTGGTCGTCCACCATCAGGCAGTGGAGCTTCTCCTGGCCCTCCTCATAGTGGATGGCGGAGATGATCATGCCGCAGGAGTCGATGCCCATCATCTTGCGGGCGGGCAGGTTGGTGATGGCAATCAGGGTCTTGCCCACCAGTTCCTCAGGCTCATAGGTGTCGTGGATACCGCTGAGGATCACGCGGTCGGTGCCGGTGCCGTCGTCCAGAACGAACTTCAGCAGCTTCTTGCTCTTGGGCACCGCGGTGCACTCCTTCACCTTGACGGCCCGGAAGTCGGACTTGGAGAAGGTGTCAAAGTCCACCTCGTCCTTGAACAGGGGCTCGATCTCCACCTTGGAGAAGTCGATGGGACCGGCCTCGGCGCGGGGCACGTCCACGGAAGCGGCGGGAGCAGCAGCGGCCTTAGGGGCCTCCACCTTGTCCAGTGGCTTCATGGTGGGGAACAGGATCACATCCCGGATAGAGTCGGAATTGGTGAGCATCATGACGCAGCGGTCGATGCCGATGCCCATGCCGCCCGTGGGGGGCAGGCCGTACTCCAGGGCGTTGATGAAGTCCTCGTCCATCATGCCGGCCTCGTCGTTGCCCATGTCCCGCAGGGCCAGCTCGTGCTCGAAGCGGCCCCGCTGGTCGATGGGGTCGTTGAGCTCGGAGAAGGCGTTGGCGAACTCACAGTGGTTGATGAACAGCTCGAAGCGCTCGGTGAGGCGGGGATCCTTGGGGGAGCGCTTGGTCAGCGGGGAGACCTCCACCGGGTACATGGTGATGAAGGTGGGCTGCACCAGCTTCTCCTCCACCCGCTGGTCAAAGGCCTCATACAGGGCGGTGCCCCAGGTGCGCTCGCAGCCCTCCATGTCGATGCCCTTGGCCTCCACGGCCTTGCAGGCCTCCTCGTCGTCGGAGATGGCGTCGAAGTCCACGCCCACGTACTGCTTGACCGCGTCGATCATGGTCAGGCGGGGCCAGCCGGGGGTCAGGTCGATGTCCACCCCCAGCCAGTTGACGTGATAGGACCCCAGGATCTCCTGGGCGGCGGTGGACAAGATGCCCTCGGCGATGTCCATCATGTCGTGGAAGTCGGCGTAGGCCTCGTAGAGCTCGATGGTGGTGAACTCCGGGTTGTGCTTGGGATCCATGCCCTCGTTGCGGAAGATGCGGCCGATCTCATACACCCGCTCGAAGCCGCCCACGGTGAGCCGCTTCAGGTTCAGCTCGGTGGCGATGCGCATATACATATCGATATCCAGGGTGTTGTGGTGGGTGATGAAGGGCCGGGCGGTGGCGCCGCCGGAGATGGTGTTCAGGACGGGGGTCTCCACCTCCAGGTAGTCCCGGTCGTCCAGATACTTGCGCACGTGCTTGATGAAGGCGGTGCGGATCTGGAAGGTGCGGCGCACGTCCTCGTTCATGATGAGGTCCACGTACCGCTGGCGGTAGCGCATCTCCTTGTCGGTCAGGCCGTGGAACTTCTCAGGCAGGGGCTGAAGGGACTTGGAGAGAAGGGTCACCTTGTGAGCCTTCACAGAAATCTCGCCCCGCTTGGTCTTGAAGACCTCGCCTTCCACACCCACGATATCGCCGATGTCAATCTTCTTGAACTTGGCGAAGGCCTCCTCGCCCAGCTCGTCGATACGGACATACAGCTGGATGCGGCCCTTACCGTCCTGCAGATCGCAGAACACAGCCTTGCCCATGCCCCGCTTGGACATGATGCGGCCGGCGATGGAGGTCTCGGTTCCCTCCAGGGCCTCGAAGTTCTCCTTGATGTCGGTGGAGTGGTGCTTCACCACATACTTGGTGATCTGGAAGGGGTCCTGGCCCGCCTCCTGCAGCTCCTTGAGCTTGGCGCGGCGGATCAGGCGCTGTTCGGACAGATTCTGCTCTTCGGGCTGATTGACGCTTCTCTCTTCAGTACTCATTGTTCTTGCTCCTTACTTTTGAATCTCTAGGATACGATACCTTAATACACCGGCGGGAGCTTCCACCTGGACCTCCTCGCCTACCGCACAGCCCAGAAGGGCTTTTCCGAAGGGAGAATCCTCGGAAATCCGGCCGTTCATGGGATCGGCCTCCTGAGAACCTACCACCTGATAGGTCTCCTCCTCGTCAAACTCCAGATCCAGCACCTTAACGGTGGAACCCAGACGGACGGAGTTGGGGTCGGTCTCATGCTCCTCAATAACCACATAGTTGGCCAGGATATTCTCCACCTCCGCAATGCGGGAGTAGAGCTTGCCCTGCTCGTTTTTGGCCTCGTCGTACTCGCTGTTCTCAGACAGATCGCCGAAGGAACGGGCTTCCTTGATCTGATCGGCCACCTCTTTTTCACGGACGGTCTTCAGATAATTCAGCTCCTGTTTCAATTCCTCCAGGCGCTCAGCGCTGAGTTTGAATTCTTTTGCCATGTCGATCGTGCACACCTTTCCTTGATTGCTTTTACTCTATCAGGATGGAGCCGATATGGGCTCCCGCAAATTCAGAACGGAAACACTCCGCCACGTTAATACGATATTATATGTAGTTTACCACCTCCTGTCAAGTCAATAATTTGGTATTAGGTGGCAGAACATTGAGCTGCTCCTGACCGATCCGCCCCTCCTCCCACAGCAGGGCCAACAGGGGGAGCCGGTCCAGCCCGGCGGGCAGCATTTCTCCCCTGACAGCGGGCAAAAAGCCTGCCAGATCAGGTGTGGGACCACAGAGGCGAAACACAGTCTCCCCTGCCGCTGGAGACGGTCCGAAGCACAGGGCCACATCGGCCTCCACCCCGTCCGGCGGGCGCACCGCGGCCCCAAACTCCGCTCTCAACCAGGCAGCCAGCTCTTCCCCCTCCTCCCCGGCGTCCACCACTAAATCCCGTACCTGCGGACACAGCTGTTCTGCCGCCCGGAAGAGGGCCGGACTTACCCCCGTCCCGGACAGCAGCACCGCCGCCTGCTCCGGCCGCCGGTCCTGGCAACGCAGGGCCGCCAATGCCAGCGCAGGGGCCAGCATCTGACAAAAGGCCTCTGTCTCCACCGAACGCAATCCCGCCTCCTCCAGCGCCTCCCAGCAGGGAAATTCCGCCTGAGTCAGCACCCGGCGCACCCCCCTCCGGACCAGCTCTCTGGCTCCCCGGGCCACCCGCCGCAGCCTGGTCCCCTCCCTCATCCCCTCCCGCACCGGCACTGTGGCCCGCTGACAGGGCAGCCCCAGCAGCCAATCCCGTTCCACCCGGACTCTGCGGCCCTTTTCCGCCTTCCATTCCATGATTCCCACCATAGTGTCACCTCGCCTACAGCCTATGCTTTTTCCTTTCTGGTATGCCGCTCTACTTTTCCGGCTCTTTACAATGCCTTACCTTGATTTTGCACACCTTTACCGTAGGATGATAGCGCTTAATTTTTCCTTCGGGTATGATGCATATGTCTCTGGAGAGATTAAGATTGAACCCGATTTTGGAGGAATCAAACATGAATTGGAAGCGTCCCCTGGCAATTACCCTGGCCGCAGCGTCCTTTGGCACCGCTCTGGCCGCCTGCAGCGCCCCTGCTGCCTCTACCCCCGAAGCCAGCGCCACCCCCACGGTGGAGGCACAGAATCTGTCCAATCAGTCCGTTAAAGCCCCCAAGTATGTGTTTCTGTTCATCGGCGACGGCATGAGCTATCCCCAGATCCAGTCCACCGCCGACTACCTGGGCGCTCTGAATGACGCCGACTACTGGCAGGCCGAGCCCAGCCTGGACGACAACGGCGGCGCTACTCTGGACGGCCCCTCCTACCTGAACTTTATGAACTTTGAGGCTGCCGGTTCCGCTGTTACCTACGACTCCAACAGCTTCTGCCCCGACTCCGCCTCTACCGCAACCTCCATTTCCACCGGCCACAAAACCTATTCCGGCACCATCAACATGGATGAGACCGGCACCACCCCCTATGAGACCATCGCCGAGAAGGTCCACGACCAGCTGGGCATGAGCGTGGGCGTCATCTCCTCCGTCAACCTGAACCACGCCACTCCCGCCGCCTTCTATGCCCATCAGGCCAGCCGCAACGACTACTACGAGATCGGCCTGGAGCTGGTGGATTCCGGCTTTGAGTACTTCGCCGGCGGCGGTCTCCTCAAGCCCACCGGCGCCGACGAGGACCAGGAGGACCTGTACGCCCTGGCCGAGCAGGCCGGCTACAATGTGGTCAAGACCCAGGCCGAGGCCGAGCAGGTCACCGAGGGTCCTGTGATCATTGTTGACGAGCATCTGGCCGACGGCGACGCCATGGCCTACGAGCTGGACCGCACCGACGATATGTGGTCCCTGGCCGACCACGTCTCCAAGGGCATCGAGGTGCTGGAGCAGGATGAGGACGGCTTCTTCATGATGTGCGAAGGCGGCAAGATCGACTGGGCCTGCCACGCCAACGACGCCGCCTCCTCCATTCACGATACCAAGGCTCTGGCTGACGCGGTGCAGGTAGCCATCGACTTCGCCTCCGAGCATCCCGAGGAGACCCTGATCCTGGTCACCGGCGACCACGAGACCGGCGGTCTGACCATCGGCTTTGCCGGCACCGACTACGACACCTACCTGAACCTGCTGGAGTCCCAGAAGATCTCCTTCGCCAAGTATGACAGCGACTATGTTGCCGCCTACAAGGAGAACAAAACCTCCTTTGAGGACGTGCTGGCCGACATCGAGACCCTGTTTGGACTGAAGACCCAGGGCGAGGAGGGCGACAAGCTGGTACTTACCCCCTACGAGCTGTCCCAGATCAAGACCGCCTATGAGAAGAGCATCAACGAGACTGCCACCGGCATGGATGAGCAGCAGGAGTATGTGATGTACGGCACCTACGAGCCCCTCACCGTCACCATCACCCACATCCTGAACAACAAGTCCGGTGTGTCCTTCACCTCCTACAGCCACACCGGCCTGCCCGTGGCCGTGCTGGCTCACGGTGTCAACGCCGAACAGTTCAACGGCTACTACGACAACACCGAGATCTTCAACAAGCTGGCCGGTATGCTGAACGTGCAGTAACTTCCTCTTCCCTTCCCACCCCTGTTTACAGACAGCAAAAAGGGTGCGGCTCATGCCGCATCCTTTTTGCCCATACGAAAGGACCGATCCGTTTCATGACATCCCTTCTCCTGGATTCCAACAAGCGCCGCTACTACGCGCCCCTTGCCATCTGTCTGGCTCTGATCCTCTTTCTGATTCTGATCCCCACCGGCTTTGAGGGAGCCCTGCAATATCAGCAGGCCGACCGCTGCACCGCCCTGGTAACAGCGGTGGACGACTCCGCCATCATCGACACCGGCCTGGTCCGCTCCGGTGAGCAGCGCTGCACCCTGGAGCTGTTGGGCGGCCGCTTCAAGGGCCAGACTGCCACCGGCGTCAATATGCTCAACGGCTCTCTGGAGCAGGACAAGCTCTTTGCCCCCGGCGACAAGGCCATGGTTGTGGTAAGCTACCAGGGGGACGAGATCATCTCGGTGACCATGACCGACCACTATCGCATCGGCAAGGAGGCCATCCTGGCCGGCATCTTCGCCGTGTTCCTCATTCTCTTTGCCGGACGCACCGGCGTGCGGGCCATCGCCTCCTTCGTGCTGACGGTGCTCATGCTGTGGAAGGTGCTGGTCCCCCTCTACCTCAACGGTTGGAATCCCATCTTTATGGGCCTGCTGGTAACCCTGGTGCTTACCCTGCTCATCATCGCCCTGGTCTACGGCTTTGACCGCCGGTGTCTGTCCGCTGTATCCGGCGCCTTTCTGGGTGTGCTGGTGACCTGCGTACTGGGCATTCTGTTTACCGACCTGTTCCAGATCCACGGCGCAGTGATGGCCTACTCGGAAAGCCTGCTCTATGCCGGATATCAGGATCTGAACCTGACCCAGATCTTTATGGCCTCCATCTTTATCGGCTCCTCCGGCGCGGTGATGGATCTGAGCGTGGATATTACCTCCGCCGTCCACGAGGTTGTGGAAAAGCGGCCCGACATCTCCCGCTGGGAGGCAGTGCGCTCCGGCATGAATGTGGGCCGGGCCGCCATGGGCACCATGACCACCACCCTGCTGCTGGCCTATTCCGGCGGCTACATCGCCCTGCTGATGGTCTTTATGGCCCAGGGCACCCCCATCTGGAACATCCTTAACTATAAATATGTGGCCTCCGAGATCGTCCACACCATCGTTGGCTCCTTTGGTCTGGTCTCGGTGGCTCCCTTTACCGCCCTCACCAGCGGTTTCCTGCTGGCTGGCCGTAAAAAACAGATGTCCCTTGAGGAGGCGGAATAACCCGCCTCCTTTTTTGTTGAGCTCTTGCTTTTTTTCCAGTTCCGGGGTAAAATATTGGTTCGTATTAAGATAAAGGAGTGAAACCAAATGCCAGAAGAGCTGAACCCCACCATGACGCAGAACTTCATCCATGATTTCATCGACGAGGACATCGCCCAGGGTGGTCAGTTCCAAGGCATGACCGTCCACACCCGGTTCCCCCCGGAGCCCAACGGCTACCTGCACATCGGCCATGCCAAGGCAATTTTTGTAGACTTCGGCACTGCCGAAAAGTACGGCGGTCTTTGCAACCTCCGCATGGATGACACCAACCCCACCAAGGAGGACGTGGAGTATGTGGAGGCCATCCAGGAGGACATCCACTGGCTGGGCTACGACTGGGGCGACCGCTTCTACTTCGCCTCCGACTACTTTGACAAGATGTATGAGTATGCCGTGGAGCTCATCAAGAAGGGTCTGGCCTATGTGTGCGAGCTCACCCCCGAGCAGTTCAAGGAATACCGCGGCGATGTGAACACCCCCGCCCGCTCTCCTTACCGGGATCGTCCTATCGAGGAGTCCCTGGACCTGTTTGCCCGGATGCGGGCCGGCGAGTTTGAGAACGGTCGCATGACCCTGCGCGCCAAGATCGATCTGGCCAGCGGCAACTTCAATATGCGCGACCCCGTCATCTACCGCATCAACCATATGCACCATCACCGTCAGGGGGACAAGTGGTGCATCTACCCCATGTACGACTTTGCCCATCCTCTGGAGGACGCCCTGGAGGGGATCACCCACTCCCTGTGCTCCCTGGAGTTTGAGGATCACCGGCCCCTGTACGACTGGGTCATCGCCAACTGCGACGTGCCCGCCAAGCCCCGGCAGATCGAGTTCGCCCGACTGGGCATCAACTACACCGTCATGAGCAAGCGCAAGCTGCGCCAGCTGGTGGAGGAGGGCCGGGTGTCCGGCTGGGACGATCCCCGTATGCCCACCCTGTGCGGTCTGCGCCGCCGTGGCTACACCCCCCGGGCCATCCGCAACTTCTCCGAGCGCAACGGCGTGAGCAAGGCCGCCTCCACCGTGGAGTATGCCTTCCTGGAGCACTGCCTGCGGGAGGACCTGAACCTGACGGCTCAGCGTGTGATGGCGGTGCTGCGCCCTGTCAAGCTCACCATCACCAACTATCCCGAGGGCCAGAGCGAGACCTTCTCCGTGGAGAACAATCCCAACGATCCTGCCGCCGGCAGCCGTGAGATCACCTTCTCCCGCAACCTGTATGTGGAGGCCGAGGACTTCCTGGAGACCCCGGTGCCCAAGTACAAGCGTCTCTATCCCGACGGCCCCGAGTGCCGTCTGAAGGGTGCCTACCTCATCAAGTGCACCGGCTGCGCCAAGGATGAAAACGGCAATGTCACCGAGATCTTTGCCACCTACGATCCCGACAGCAAGGGCGGCGATCCCGCCGACGGCCGCAAGGTGAAGGGCGCCACCATCCACTGGGTGGACGCTGCCACTGCCGTGGACGCCGAGGTGCGTCTGTACGACAACCTGTTCACCGATGCCGATCCCGATGCCGGCGACAAGAACTTCCTGGACTGCCTCAATCCCGGCTCCCTGGAGGTGCTGACCGGCGCCAAGGTGGAGGCCGGTCTGGCCAACGTGGAGGCTCCCGCCTCCTTCCAGTTCCTGCGCCAGGGCTATTTCTGCGCCGACAACAAGGACTCCAAGCCCGGCCATCTGGTGTTCAACCGTTCTGTGAGCCTGAAAGACAGCTTTAAATTTTAAAGTGTAATTTGAGACGGCCCGGCGGGACTGATGTACCCCGGGCCGCCTGTATGGAGGTCATAGACATGAAATACTGGTTCCGCAACGACTATTCCTTTGGCGCCCATCCCAAGGTGCTGGAGGCGGTGTGCGCCGCCAACCTGGAGGGCAACATCGGCTACGGCGACGACAAGTACAGCGCCAGGGCCAAAGACCGCATCCGCCAGGTATGCGGCTGCCCCGACGCCATGGTAGAGTTTGTTGTGGGCGGTACCCAGGCCAACGTGCTGGCCTGCGCCTTTCTGCTCAAGCCCTGGCAGGCGGCCATCTGCCCCGACTCCGGCCATCTGAACGGCCACGAGGTGGGCGCTTTTGAGGCCACCGGCCACAAGATTCTCACCGTTCCCGCCTCTCCCGACGGTAAGATCGTCCCCGAGCAGCTGATCCCCCTGCTGAAGCTCCACCAGGACGTGCACCTGACCGAGCCCGGTCTGGTGTATATCTCCAACGCCACCGAGAATGGCGCTGTATACACCAAGGCAGAGCTCACCGCGCTGTACACCTTCTGCCGTGAGAATGGTTTGTTCCTCTTTATCGACGGCGCCCGTCTGGGCTGCGCCCTGTCCTCCGATGCCAACGACCTGACCCTGCCTGAGTTTGCCCACCTGTGCGACGCCTTCTACATCGGCGGCACCAAGAACGGCACCATGTTCGGCGAGGCCCTGGTCATCACCCGGCCTGAGCTGACCAAGGGCTTCTTCCGGATGAAGAAGCGTATGCTGGCTGTTATGGAAAAGGGCTGGATTCAGGGTGCCCAGTTCCTGGCCCTCTTTGAGGATGATCTGTATTTCAAGATGGGCCGTCAGGCCAACGAGATGGCCGCCCGCCTCCAGAAGGGCCTGAAGGCCAAAGGCTGGAAGCTGTGGGTGGAGTCCCCCACCAACCAGGTGCTCGTCATTGCTCCCAATGACAAAAAGCCGGTGCTGGATGAGGTATGCCAGTATGAGGACTGGTGTCCCTACGATGAGGACCACACCGTGGTCCGCTTTGTGTGCTGCTTCCACACCACCGAGGCCGACGTGGACGGGTTCCTCTCCGTTCTGCCCGACCTCAAGTAAAATTTGCTCTGAAAGCGCCTGTGGCCTCTTGGCCACAGGCGTTTTTTACGGGGTGGTACAGTTTACCAGCCACCCATTTCTACGGTTTCAAAGTTCTCTCTGGCCAAATAACAATAGTAGTGGACAACTCCACTGGTAGCACTGGGCCCCTGTATCCAGTCCATATGATCCTCGATCACGCCTACCGTACCGGCCAATCCACTTCCCACCTCAGGCGCCAGAGCACAGACCTGATAAGTCCATCCGTATCCAAATTTCTCCTGCATTGCTCTTCCCCAATACATGGTGAAGCTGGTCAGGCTGCCTGCCATGAGCAAATCATCACCCGCGTAGGGCACAATCTCAACGTCCAGACCTTCCTTCACATAAAATACATAGACCGCGCTCCAGGTTACCCGGTGGGCTCCTGTTTCCCAATCTACCACTTCTGCCAATTCACTTACCTTGCAGGGGTACCCATCCGCCGTATAGGCAGCCACACCTGTAATGATATCCTCTTTTATCGCGTTCTGGATGGTATAGCGCTTTCCGTCCACCAAAAAGCCAGGTACCAAATCCCGCGCCAATTCTCCTTCTTGATCATAGAAGCGGATTACATAGGGGTAATATCCAGGGATGGGCTCCAGGATGGAAGGTAGCTGATCTACGTCCACAGGGCCCGTCTCCAGCAGGCCATCCAGAGACTCCTCTTCCGTCATAATTTCTTCAAGTATCTGATACCCTTGGTCATCCGTCTGGTAAAAGGCCTCCTCACACCATTCCATGACTCGATTACCACCAGAAGAGCAGGCTGTAGCCGTACAGGCAATGCTCAGCACCATTAGAATCATAACCACTCTCTTTTTCATTTTCTTTCCTCCTGTCGTTCGGTCCATCTCGCGATGTCAATAGTAAGAGCCACCAACATGGCCTCTGGTTTTATACCAGGCAAAAAAATTTTTTCATTTTTGTCTGTCTGTTCATGATCGCAGCTCTCTGCTACAATAGAACTGAAACAAGAATACCGTCGATCTTATCAAATCAATTCTAACCGGAAGGACGTAGCCAATATGAATGGATCTTGGAACCATGATTTTGAACTGGATGACGCAGATGAAACCGAACTGCTGGAGGCATCCACCGGCTTTTCCATTCTGGAAGATGAGCCGGACAACAGCGAGACGCTGCGGGTCCTGGAGCGGCAAATCAGCACACTGCAGGTACAGCTGGACAATCTGGAGGATGATCTGGCCCGGCTGACGGAGGAGCCCGCCGGTAACAGTTCCCAGGAGACACTGATTCTTCGTCTGAGAGACCAAGCGGACCGTTTGGCCGCCCGCATCGATGAACTGGAAGCCCAGGCAGATACACTGTCAGAATCATAATCAAATCACCACCTACCTTTTATGGAACAATTTGTAACTTCCTGTTGACTTCTGTTTCTGCTGACCGTACAATCGTGATGTGTGGATACAAGAGGAAATATCCATTGCGCAGCAGAACTGCTGCCATCTTATCGAGGGAGGAAGAACCATGAAAAATTGTCTCAACTGCGGCCATCCGCTGCACAACGGGGCCGCCTTTTGCCAAAACTGCGGTACCCCGGTTCCTCAGGACCCCGCCCCCGCCAACACCCCCGCCTTTTGCAGAAACTGCGGCGAGCGGCTCACCCAGGATACAAAATTCTGCGTCAACTGCGGCACTCCCGTAGAGCAGGCATCTGCTGTATCTCAGGAACCCCAGCCTGAGGCTAAAGCTGCCCCCGCCGCCCGCCGTCCCAAAGGGAAAATAATCGCCGGCGCCATTGCCGCTGTAGTCGTGGTGGCTGCGGGTATTCTGGTGATCCCCCGGCTCTTTTCCGCTCCGTCCAAGCAATTCGTCTCTTATCAGCAGGACCTGTTTGCTGATCGCGCGCTTGGTATGCTGGAGGAAGGCGTGGACACCATCGGCAGCGGCGCGTTCTCTTCCGATCTGACGATCACCGCCATCACGGACAGCGCAGAGATCAACCAGTACCTGGAGGACTCCTCCGTCAGCCTGAAGGTGGATCTGGACCGGGACACCTTACTGGCCAACGGAGAGTTCACCCTGATGGGCAGCCCCATCCTCACAGGCCTGCTGTCTTATGACAAAGGAACTCTGGGCTTTTATCTGCCCGAGATCCAGGATACCTATTACACCATGGATCTCTCCCAAACTGTGGAGGCCCTCACCGGTCAGGACGTAGACCTGAGTGCGCTGGCTCTGCCTGAGATTTCGGGCAAGGAGTGGCGTTCTCTGCTGGAGTCCTATCTGGATGTTGTCTATACCGTAGTAAACGAAGAAAATGTGACTGTGGAGGATGGCGTATCCTTTACCCTGCCTCAGCTGGGCGGCTCCATGACGGGTACCCGCTACACCTTCCAGCCCCGGGCAGAGGATGTGGAGGCCATGCTGCTCAAGCTGGCCCAGACCCTCCGGGAGGACGAAACCCTGCGACAGCTGATCCTGAAGCTCATCAACCCTGATATGCTGACCGCCGCCTTTGGTTACGATGTTTTCAGCGGCTATGACCTGGAGGAGGAGCTGGACAATGCCCTGCTCTCTCTGGCGGATGAGCTGGAATACAGCGCCGCCGATGCAGGCCGCGAGGTGGAGGAGTCCGGCTTTACCTGGGAGCTCTATGTGGAGGGCAACCAGGTCCGTATGATCCGTCTGTATACCGACTATTCCGATACCACTCTGGTCTATGAGTCCCAGGGCGCGGAGTCCGACCGGCGGCAGGAGGCCTTCTATGTAGAGGCCTATGGTGAGCCCCAGTTCCTGCTGACTCACTCCTACACCAAAAACGGCAGCGTTTCCGATGGCATCATCAGCCTTACCCAGCCTTACGGCGGCTCTCTGGAAATGCGGTACGATATGGATTCGGAGAAAAAATCTCCTCTGGGCATCCCCCAGGGCTCCTATCAAGTATACTCGGATATGCTGCCTGTGAACCTGACGCTGGATGTAACCCAGGGACAGGACAACAGCGTGGACCATACCCTCCAAATCCAGGGTGATTCCTATGTGTTTGACGGTGCGTTCAGCTCTCTGGAGATCAACATCAATACCACCGATGGTTCTTCCGTCAAAGCCCCCGATGTGCCTCCCTACGACATCAGTGACTTCACCTATGAGGACTACTATGAGCTGTTCCAGGAACTGGGTATGGCTGTGGAGCAGGATCTGATCCGCAATCTGGAGCCGCTGCTGGATACTTCCTATGGATGGTAACGCGGTTTTATGTACCCTGCGGCAGGTGGAAAAGCGCTACTCCCGCCATGCCGCCCCTGTGCTGGGTCCCATTTCCCTAACCCTGCCCCAAGGGGAGGTATTGGGCGTCCGTGGCTCCAACGGCGCGGGCAAGAGCACCCTGCTGTCCATCCTGGCCGGGGTACTGCGGCCTGACGCCGGAGAATACCATCTGGCTCCGGAGGCCGTGGGCAAGGTGGCCTATGTGCCCCAGGAGCTCTCCCTTTACCACACCCTTACTGGGTTGGATAACCTGCGGTTCTGGGGGCGGGCCTGCGGCCTGCCCCGGCAGGCCATCTCTATCCGCAGCCGCTGGCTGTTGGAGCAGTTGGACCTGACCGACAAGGGAAAGCAGCCGGTCTCCGCCTACTCCGGCGGGATGCAGCGTCGCCTCCATCTGGCCAGCGCTTTGATGATCACACCTAAGGTGCTGCTGCTGGACGAACCTACCGTAGGCGCGGACGCCCGCTCGGTGGAGCTTATCCTGTCCATGGTGGAGCACCTGCGGGACATGGGCTGTGCCATCGCCATCATCTCCCACCAGCCCGGCGAGCTGGAGCGGGTATGCAGCCGGATCCTCACCCTGGAAGCCGGCCGGCCTGTCCCGGAGGAGGGAAACCCATGTCCGGACTGAAAGCCGCCCTCTGTAAAGACCTGAAGCTGTTTTTCAGCGGCGCCGGGGTGGCCGCCCTACTGCTGCCTTTCCTGCTGCTGGCGGCCTTCCGGATCGGGCTGGGCGATCTCACCACCCAGAGTTATGTGCAGCCTTTTCCCATTGCGGTACGGGATGAGGACGATACCATCATGTCCCGTTCCCTCATCGCCCAGATGAAGCGCATCGAGCTGTTCTCCGATGTGGCCGTTCTGGAGGAGGAAACCAGTGACGCCCAGGCTCTGGACCAGGGTGCGGCGGCGGTTATCACCATCCCCAAGGACTTTTTCTACGATCTGTACACCATGACCGACTGCCCAGTCTCCATCGTCCTCAACGGAGATATGCAGCTGGAGTCCACCCTGATCTACTCCATCTTCGGCTCTGTGATGGACATCATTCGGGGCAATCAGGTGGCCTACACAGCCGTATATCAACTGTGCTACGGCGACCTGGACAATGAGCAGCAGTGGGCCCTCTACCAGGAATCCTCCGTCAATCTGCTTCATGACGCCCTGGGCCGCCAGAATGTTTTTGAAAATGAGGCAGTCCAGGCCGACCTTCAAGGAGCGCTGGAGCGGCGGCTGACCGCCTGCGTGCTGTCTGTACTGGCCCTCTTCTTCTCCATTGCCGCTGTCAAAACCCTACCCGAGGAGTTGGGATTGGGTATTCTCCCCCGCTACAGGGCTTTGGGCGGTTCTACGGGAGCCTTTGTACTGTCCAAATTCCTGGTGGCCTATCTGCTGACCCTGCCCACCCAGATTCTGATGCTGGCAGTCTTTCAGCCGGAACACCCCATTTTGTTTCTAGGCCTTGCCCTTCTCCTACTGGCTTCCGCCTTCGGGATTCTGCTGGGGCTGGCCACATGGCTGGGCAATCCCGCCTCGGTCCAGCGGTGGGGCAATCTGCTGCTCTTTCTCTCCCTGGTACTGGGGGGCACCCTCTGGTCCCGTCAGCTTCTCCCCATGCCCCTGCCTCTGCTGGGTAAATTCACCCTGCCCTACTACGCCGGACTAGGACTGGAGGCTGCCGCCTACGGTCTGCCGCCAGTGAAGCTGTTGGGTCTGCTCTGGCCCATTCTGGCCATGGGAGGCGCCGGCCTTCTGTTCGCCCTGTTCATGCTGCACCGCAACAAGAGGAGCAAATCCGCCCGCACCACCCACGGCAACCCTGCCAAACCCACAGCTGTCCCCGCCCTGCTTCCCTTCCCAGCCCGGCTGGCCAGCCTGTCCGGCATCAAGCTCACCGCCATGTCCGGCGGTCTGCGGGGACTGGTTGCTCTGCTGGCAGTGGCGCTGCTGTGCGGGATGGCCGCCTCCTCCGTTCAGTCTGGTGGCAGGCAGCAGCTGTGCCTAGCGGTCTATGACCAGGATCAAAGCGCTATGTCCCAGGAGCTGGTCCAGCGTCTGGGACAGCATGCCGAGCTCTCGGTACGCAGCTGCGGCAAAGAGGAGGGGCTTCACCTGCTCCTGCTGGGAGAGGTGGAAGGTCTGCTCACAATTGGAGAGGGCTATAGCCAGTCTTTGACCACTGAGGAGCAAATCCCCCTCCGCTATGAGGGCGCTTCGGCGTCCGTCTCCCTCCAGGGCGCCCGGGAGATCATCGCCGGGCAGGTCTCCCTCCAGCGCAGCCGGGCCCAGGCCGGCGGCAACGCGGAGGCTCATCTGGGGCGGGCCCTTTCCGCCCAGGAATCTGCTCAGCTCCAGACCCTGATGGATGAGGCCGAAGCCTCCATGCCGCCTCTCTACCAGATGCAGATGCAAAACGGTGCCTCCGCTCCCCTGCCCTTCGTCCCCAGCCAGATCAGCTTTACAGCGCTGATGGTTCTGTTTACTTTG
Source organism: Flavonifractor sp. An91 (assembly GCF_002159225.1). NCBI lineage: Bacteria > Bacillati > Bacillota > Clostridia > Eubacteriales > Oscillospiraceae > Flavonifractor > Flavonifractor sp. An91. Next base: position 292,593 of record NZ_NFHA01000001.1, read on the forward strand.
CTGACCTCGGCGGCCTGGACCGGAGGCCGGGACGGCCGTCTGGTGGAGCGTCGGATGTGGTCCCTCCCCTTTGGCCGGGTGCTGTCCTACGGCAGCGACTGTCTGGCCCTGGTAGGGCTGGGGCTTCTGGTTTCCCTGTGCATTCTGCTCTTCGGCGGCTGTACCGACCTATGGACCGCCGCGGCCACCCTGGCCTACACCCTGTGCGTCTCCGCCCTGGCCCTGATGCTCATCCGGTTCACCAATACCGATGGGCGGGTGGACGGACTGGCCCCCTTCCTGGCTCTGATCCTCTGCCTGCTGGGTGGGTGCTTTATGGACCTGTCCCAACTCTCCCCCGCCCTGCGGACCGTCTCCCTGCTGACCCCGCCTGGCCTGGCTCTGGAGGCCTCCCGGGGCACCTGGCCCGCTTTGCTGGCCCTGCTGTGCGCTGCGGCGGTCCTCTTCATTATCGGCCTTCGTCCACGCAGAAAATAGCAACCAGCCTACAAAAGAAAGCCTGTAACCACAATGGTTACAGGCTTTCTTTTGTTTGATTGGAATTTCAGGGATGGTCCTGCCACAGGCTGCGGATCTCCCGTCCTGTCAGCCCTGTCAAATCCGCGCATTGGGCGGAGCAGCCGCATACCACCAGCAGCTGGTCGTAGCAGACTCCGGGGATCGCCCGCTCAAAGGTATCCTCCGGCTGCTCCCTCTGAATGCGCTCCACCAGGGCCACCCGGTCATACCGGGGATTGCAGCCGCCGCAGTATTTTACTCCGATCTGCACGGACGCTCCCCCCGCAGAATGGCTTTGGCCTGGTCCAGCAGCTCCTGGCTCACGCCTCCCACCAGCACCACATCCTTCAGCTCAGGAATGGATTCCAGCAGAGCGGAGCGGATCAGGTTTTCCGTGGTCAGCATGGCAGAGGGGCAGCCGGCGCACTGGCCGGTGAGCTGGAAGCGGTAAACTCCGTCCTTGCAGTCCAGGCTGCGGATATTGCCGCCGTGAAGGGCCAGGTTGGGGCGCACCTTATCCTCCAAAACCTCTTCGATCCGGTCCAGGATCTCACTGTACTCAGACACGTTTCCTCACTCCTTGACATGGGCGATCTTCTTAGCCAGTTCCTTCTTCATGGGCAGGTTGCCCTGGCGGGCGATCATAATGCGCTGGGCCTGGGGAGAACCGGCGCCGTGGAGGGACTCGGTTCGGTAACCCACGGCGGCGGTACCCAGGGTCAGGTTCTCAATGAGGCGCAGGATGCGGAAGCGGTTCTCCACCGACACGCCGGGGGCCGCCTTGAAGTACTTTTCCACATAGGGCCCCAGCTTGGGGTCCTTCAGATCGGCCTCGGCGGGGGCGGTGACCACCACGCCGCCGGCAATGTCCTCAGCCAGCCGGGCGATCTCATAGGGGAAGCGGGTCACGTTCTGCTTGCACACGTTGGCCAGCAGCAGGTCGATGATGTAGTTACCGCTGGCGGTGGCGTGGCCCTCAGCGGAGCAGGCAATGCCGCAGCAGTACAGGGTCTCGTTCAGGTGGGTCATCTCAATAAGCTTATGTGGAGCGGCCACCCAGGAAGAGAACAACCAAGTAAATCAGGATCCCAGAACCGCCCGGAGCGCCCGACAGGGACGTTCCGGGCGGTCTGTTTCACAAGAGAACCGGAGGTAAGAAAACGTCGGAACAGAGAGCCAATCGTTTCACAGAACAGGAGTTGGAGATTGCCCGTGGGACGGACCTGCCGGACCTGCTGGCGTCTCTCGGCTACACCGTGACGCGGATAGGCCGCTACTACTCCACCAAGGAGATGGACAGCCTGCGGATCAAGAACCGCCGCACCTGGTATCGCTACTCCGAGAGAGTGGGCGGGGATGCCATCACCTTCCTACAGCATTTTTGCGGCAGAAGTTTCCCGGAGGCGGTGGAGGATCTGCTGGCATTCCACGGCCGCGCCAGGGACGCCCCCGCGGAGCGGAGCAGGCAAACTGAGCAGGCGCCGGAACCGCCGAAACCGTTTGCATTGCCGCCCAGGCACACCGATGCCCGCCGAGTGTACGCCTACCTGAAAAAGCGCGGGGTTTCTCCCCAGATTATTCGGAGTTTTATTTCCGCAGGACTGCTGTATGAGGACTCCGAGCATCACAACTGCGTGTTCGTAGGGTATGACAGGGACGGCAAGGCTGCCTTCGCCAGCCTGCGGGGCACCTACGACCGGGACGGCAGCGGTTTCAAGGGCGACGCCGCCGGCAGCGACAAATCCATCGGTTTCCGACTGCCGTATGCCCCGGACAGCAGGAGCGTGTATGTGTTCGAGGCACCTATCGACCTCATGAGTTACTGCACTTTGCACCGGGAGTTCCACAGCAATGCACTTGCCCTGTGCTGCCTGGATGACCGCGCCCTGTCGGTGTTTCTTCGGGAGCATCCCACAGTGCGGAAGGTTGTCCTGTGCCTGGATCACGACCGCCCCGGCCAGGAGGCCGCGGAGCGCATGGGCCGGAAATACGCGGCGGAGGGATATGTCGTGCAGACGCTGTCCCCTCCCTCCCGGAAGGACTGGAACGCCTATCTGACCTTTGTGCAGCAGTTCCGGGAAAGGGGGCGGTGACCAAGTAAACGAAAATAAAAACCTGAACCAGCAATTTCTACACAAAAGGAGGAAAGAACGCTTGAAAAGCAAGACAACCAGGCATGGCCTGAAGCGCATGACGGCCCTGCTGCTGGCCGTGGTTCTGTGCGTCGGCATGGTGCCCACCGCCTTTGCCGCCCAGCAGGACAGTTACCACGACCCCGCTGAGAACTGGCAGGAGGCCAACAACCGCACCAACGAACTGGACGCCAACGCCACCGTGACCCACGAAACCTTTAACTGCAAAGTCTGCAAGCAGCAGACTTCCTTTATCGTGTTCCGCACCCCGGAATATACCAGGGATGGCCAGACGGCCATGAGCCGGAATGTGAAATACTCGGACGGCACCTTTGTAGATGGTTCCGGCAAGGGTTCCATTCTGGACGGCGTACCGGGACAGGACGCCTATTACACGGCTTATCACTGGACCAAAGCCGTGTGTGAAACCTGCGGCAGCATCAACACCAACATGGCCAAGACGGACTACGGCTACCTGAAGAACGTCTATTGGCTCTACGATTGCGCGAACAATTTTTTCGAGGAACTGCCGGAAACCCAGACCATTGAGCAAGCGGACAGCGAGTATCACCGCGTCATCACCACCAGCGGCGAATACTGCGGGTTCTGCTACGGCACATTCAAGGAGGAAAATTCCACGTTGGAGCGTCACCACATGGAGAATGCCATCCGGCCCGAGTTGGCCCATGACCGCTTTGTGGAGATGGATACCTGCGCCGACTGCGGCTATGCTGAAACTTCCTACACCGCCGCCAAGGCCGTCATTGCGGACTACTTCGGCGTGGTGGACGGCCAGCCCCACACCGTCACCGTGTCGGACTTGTCCGAGGCCGGTGTGACCACTGCCATCCGCTACGGCCACAGTGCGGACGCCTGCACCCTGACCAGCGCCCCCAACTACACCGAGGCCGGGGACTATCCCGTGTACTACGAGATCACCTACACCTACCACGACACCGACATGGTGGAGGACGGCGTGGCGTATGTCCATCTCAGGGATGAAACCACTACCGAGGACGGCTCCTGCACCTGCGGCTGCGGCAATCCCGACTGTGGCTGCCAGGACCCGGACTGCGACGGCTGCTGTTGTGACGACAAGGGCTGCGGCGAGAACCGCAACTGGACATTGCTGGATAGCGTAGACCCCACCTGCCTGACCCTCGGCTATGACCGCTATCTGTGCGTGGACTGCGGCATGATTGAAAAGCGGGACTATGAGGCCGCGCTGGGCCACGCCTATCAGAGTGTGGTCATCCGGGACGCCACCTGTGAAGTCCCCGGCAAGACCATTGATATTTGTGAGCGGTGCGGCAATGTGAAAGAAACCGACCTGCCCCAGACCGAGCATGAGTTCTCCACCACCGTCATTCCGGCAACCTGTACCAGCCCTGGCTACACCCTGCGGGAGTGTACCGTCTGTGGGGAGCGCCACATCGAGGACATCACCGCCGCGCTGCCTCACAACTATGTAAGCAAGACCACCCCGGCCACCTGTGAGGGCGGCGGGCGCACCCTCCATATCTGCGAGGGCTGCGGCAGTTCGTTCATCACCGACTACACCGACCCGCTGGGGCATAGTTGGGATGAGGGCAAGGAGATCACCGGGGCCACCTGCACCGGCGAGGGCATGACCGAGTACACCTGCATCCGCTGTGGAGCCACCCGGCTGGAGGGTGACGAGGCCGCGGGTCATATCCCCGGCGATCCGGCCACCTGCACCGATCCTCAACTCTGCATCCGCTGCGGCGCCGTCATTGAGAACGCTTTGGGGCATGACTATGCCGAGGAAGTGACCGAGCCGACCTGCACCGAGATGGGCTACACCACCTATACCTGCACCCGCTGCGGCGACGCCTACAAGGGCGACTACACCGAGGCGGCAGGCCATAAGCCCGGCGACTGGATCATCGACAAGGAGCCTACCACCGACAGCGAGGGCAGCAAGCATAAGGAGTGCGAGGTCTGCGGTGAGAAGTTAGAGGAAGAAACCATTGAGAAGATCTACAATCAGGCCACTACGGACAGTAAGGGCGAGGCCGTTGTGGGCGGCTATCTGGTAATTGTCACGGATACCGACACTAAAGACCCCGTTTCCAATGCTATTGTCACTCTCCATGCGGACGATACCCTGTCCATCCGTCTCCCCAATTCCCGCCTGCTGGACTATGCCGACCAGACTACCGTGACTGTCCTGCTCACCAAGGATAAGAGCGCCGTGGAGGGTATGTTCGTTACTATGACTGACAAGCACGATAACTACTGTGCCGGTAACACTGACAGCAATGGGCAGGTCACTGTTCCCGGCACCAGCGGCAAGACCAATGAGGACGGCAATACCACCGTTGGCTGGGAGGACGAGGACGGCGACCGCTGGACACTGACCGTCACTGTAGAGGACTACGAAACCGGACGCCCCATCGAGGACGCAGAGGTGTCCATCGGTAAGGGCGGCAATATTACCGTCACCCTGCCGGACGGCACCGATATGGACGAGGACAACCGCATCACCGTCACGGTCACAGACAATGAGCGCGACCCGCAGGAGGACGTGACCGTCATCGTCAAGGGCGACCTCGGCCAGCGGGAAACCGGCGAAACAGACGAGGACGGGAAACTCACGGTTCCCGCCGTCACCGAAACCGAATATCACGGGGCCTATATTGTCGGCTACACAGACGGCACCTTCGGCCCGGAGCGCAGCATGAGCCGGAGCGAGGCGGCGGCCATCTTTGCCCGCCTGCTCTCTGACAAGTTGGATGAGCGCATCCCCAGCGGAAATAATGTGAAGTTCAAGGATATTGACCCGGATATGTGGTATGCGGGCTATGTGGAATATCTCACTGGCTACGGCGTGGCCGTGGGCTACAATGACCGCACCTACCGGGGTGATAAGGCCATCACCCGCGCCGAGTTTACCGCTATGGCGGCGCGGTTCTTTGATGTGTACGGCGATGGAGCCGAGGAAATCATGGAGCAGTACGAGGGCTTTGACGATGTGAGCGACGGCTACTGGGCTGCTGAGTATATCAAGGACGCCGCCATCCACGGCTGGGTAGAGGGCTACGGCGACGGCACCTTCCGGGCCGACGATCCCATTGACCGGGCGGAAGTCGTCACCATTGTCAACCGCCTGCTGGGCCGCGAGGCTGACGAGGACTATATTGCCGATAATCACCGCCGTCTGGTGATGTTCCCCGACGTGTCCTCCCGCCATTGGGCCTACTACAACGTGCTGGAGGCCGCCAACGCCCACACCGCCAACCTCACCAATCCCGAAACCTGGGAGAAGTGATTTATCTGCGTGCCGCGGCCCCGCTGTGGGCCGCGGCGCTTTTATACCACAATCCACCCTACATGAAATGAAAGAAGGAGAATGCACCTATGCTGAAGATCGTAGCAATCGGAAACCTGACCAACGACGTGGAGCTGAAGGTCCATGAGGCCACTGGCAAGCCCTATGCCATCCTGCGGATCGCCTCGGACCGCCGCTACCGGGACAAGGAGGGCAACCGCCTGACGGATTTCATCTCCATCAAGGTCCGCGGCCCGCTGGCGGAACGCTGCGCAGAGTTTGCCTGGAAGGGCTGCAAGCTGGCCGCCTCCGGCGACTTTGAAACCATCACTTTCGCGGACGAGCCGGAGCGTCAGCCCGGTTTCCTCATCAAAGCCACGGAGGTGGAGTTCCTGTCTCCCCGCCGCGTGGAGGAAAGCGCCGTGTCCATGCCTGCGGACGGTATGGATGAGGCTGCGGCCTGAGCGCCATGCGTAATACAGGCATTGAATACACCAGTGCGGAACGCACCCCCACCATTCTACCGGATCTGGCGGAGCTGCTCCCTCCTCTCAGCGGGGAGCAGCTTGCCGCGCTGGAGAAGGACATCCTGCAAAACGGCTGCTATGCGCCCATCATCGTCAATGAGGATCTCGTTGTCGTAGATGGCCACAACCGCCAACAGATTTGCACCCGGCACGACCTGCCCTACAAGATGGCGGTGTTTGCCTTTGACGATCTGCTGGAGGCCAAGCAGTGGGCGCTGGATACCCAGAAGGGCCGCCGCAACCTGGACAAATGGGAGTTGGGCAAGATCGCCCTGAAACTGCGGCCGGAGATCGAGGCCAGGGCAAAGGCCAACCAGGGTGCCCGTACAGACCTTTCGGCAACATTGCCGGAAGGTTCCGCACCTGTGGACACCCGCAAAGAATTGGCTGCATCCGTTGGCCTCGGGGAGCGCACGATGGGCAAGGTGATGCAGATCGACGAACACGCCCCCGCCGCCGTGAAGGAGGCCCTGGATAAAAAGGAACTGTCCGTCAACCAAGGGTATCAGATCACCCGGCAGGTACAGGATCTGCCGGAGGACGAGCAGGGGCAGGCGGCATTGGACCTGGTGGAGCTGGAAAAAGCGAAAAAGGAGATCCGGGAGAAGGATGCGGAGATCGACCGCCAGAGCAAGATCGCCGGCGTGTTCTGCAAGGCATATGAAAAGGCTGTCCTGCTGACGCCCACAGAGGAAAACGTGCGGATCTGGGTCAAATGCACCCGCATGACCAGGGAAGAAATGGAGGATACCATCAAGGAGTCCCGTGAGCTGGCTGGGGTGTTTACCGCCATTGCCGGTTTCATGGAACGCCTCCTGCCGGAGAGGGGGACGCTATGAATGAGATGAGTGTGCGGACGTGGCAGGAGCGGTTCCGTGCCGGGGATTTCAGCAGCCGGGATCGCGCTGTGCAGTGTGAGGCCGGCTGGTACGACTGGTTCTGCAGGGATGACGCCCTGGCCGGACGCCTGAAGAAAATCTCCGGCGTTGTGCTGGGAATCACGGATCCCTTCATTCTGGACAATTACTATGTGTGGTTCAAGAACAACTGTCCGGTCAACGGGCCTCTCTACGACGACGTCCGGTTTGAGCCTCTCACCGGGGAGCGCGACGGGAAATACTTTGTCGTTTCTTTGGACAGCCCCCATGAGCGTATGAAGTGGGCGCTCGTTACAGAGCGGTATGGCTACGACGCGCCGGAATTTGAATGCGGCAATGTCCGTGACATGGTGAAATACATCAACGCCATCGCCCCGGAGCTGGCGCAGGGGATCCAGCCTCGTTTCGTGCTGGAGAAAGCGGCTGTGGGCGAATATGTCCGGCAGCATGAGGGGAAAAGCAGTTACAGCATCCGGCGGGCGGGGGATCACCTGTTCGCCTACCAGTCCCCCCGTGACTGGAAGTACCGGACGGTCGCGGTTTCGGACTCTCTGGAGAATGTCCCCCAGGGCTTCCCCGCGGAGCAGGCCGAGCAGCACGGCATGCTCTATGTTTTCCCAAGCGAGGCGCCCGCCCTGGACAGGGCCGACATGGTGCAGCGCGCACAGCGCAGGAAGGAGCAGACGCGATGACCAGGAGATCCCACGACCGCCCCGCGCTGCCGCCCAAAGCCAAGGCCGAGATCCTGGAGGTGCTGTTCGCCAACATGGAGATCAGCGGCGATGAGATCGCGGCCATTTTGAAAAAGCACCATGTCTCCTGCGACATTGACGTCCTGCAGGACCGCTACCGCAGGCAGCTGGGCCAGCGCCTCATGGCCAGCCTCCGGGACGCCTCCGGTGAGCGCGAGGTTCTGTCTAACGGGCGGGGCCGGTATGTTGTGCTGGAGTGCTGCCGGGACCGTCAGCAGCTCGCGGCCATCCGCCGCCGCATCCAAAATCAGGCGCATGGCCTGAACGCCTCCGCCGGCAAGGTGAGATCCCGCATCGCTGTGCTGGACCTCCTGATCGCCCGGCTCAGAAAGGCGGCGTGACGTGAAAATCAGGGACTTGATCGCCGCGATTCGGAACTACCCCGCTCTGCGGCAGGCGTTGGAGGAATCCAACACCGAATTGGATCTCAGCCGGATGGAATGCGCGCAGCTCCAGAGCAAGATCAACGAACTGGAACCTCTGGTCGACGAATACTACCAGGAGAGCTGCGGTAAGGAATATGCCGCCAATCTGGAGCGCCAGAAAGTGGAAGCACTGAAGAAAGCCCTTGCGTCCTTTTGCCCGGCCCTGGACAGCACGGAGCAGCTCCGGCGGTTCTATGACACCATCGCCCCGGATTTTGATGATGGTGGTTTCCGCCTCTACGACGCCGCCCTGGCGATCTCCGGCTATCCCAATCTCCCCGGCGAGTTCCCCTATGAGGACAACTGCGGCGTTTTTGACTATGCTGACGGACACCAGCTCCTGCGGTACCTGACTGCCCTGCGGTTCCATGCTGTCCGGTGGGAGGTCGTGCCCGGCACGACCTATGAAAAGGCTGTCCTGCTGGATGTGGATACCGCCACCCCGGAATACCGGGCCTTTGAAAAGCAGCTCTATACGCAGGCCCTGCGTGACTTGGGCTTTCAGGGCCTTCTGCCCCAGGAGCAGGAACGGCGGATCGGCAAACAAAAAGAAAAACGGAAGGAAGGTGCTGAGCGATAGAACAGAAACCTGACAACGGGATGAGCAAGGAAGCCTTCTGGGCGCTGATTCAGGAGGCGAGAACCGCCTGCGGCCAGGATATGGACGCGATGGAGGACTACCTGCGGGAGCGCCTTGTGTCTATGGGGCCTGCCGCGGCGAAAGATTTCCATGACATTCTGCACGCCTATGAGGATCTGGCGGACCAATACGGCCTGTGGGACGCCGCCAGCGTGATCAAGGAGTATGGCTGTTCGGCTGACGGTTTTATCGATTTCCGCGCCTGGCTGATTGCCCAGGGGAAAGAGGTATATCTGAACGCACTGAGGGACCCGGACACGCTGGCAGAGGTAGAGCCATACGGCGATTGCTGTTTCGAGTGTATGTCCTATGTGGGCGATTACGCCTATGAGCAGCTCACCGGCCGCAGCGCCTACGATGAGATGGATCTGGGAAAGATGGAAAATCTACGGGATGAGCTAAAAAAGGATATCGTCTACAAGGACGGCATCCAATACCCCAGAAAACCGAAGGACCTGCCGCGGTTCCTCCCCCGGCTATGTGAGAAATACGGCGGACCGGAGCGTTTCCAGGTGACGCCTTCCACCTGGAATTTCGACCTACACGAGATCCGCCGTCTGCTGGACGAGGGCAAGGTCCAGGACATGGCTACCAAAAAAGAGAAAGGGGGCGGCGCTCGGTGAGCGAGGAATACGTCATCGGCGTGGACCACGGTTACGCAGCCATGAAAACTGTCCACGGTTCCTTCCCCTCGGGGCTGGTGGCCTATGAGCATGAGCCGTACACCCAGAAGAATGTGTTGGAATACGGCGGTACGTACTATGTGGTAGGCAGCGGCAGGCAGCCTCTGCAGAAAGACAAGACCCGGACGGAGGATTACTACCTGTTGACGCTGGCGGCCATCGCAAAGGAACTGGAATACCGCCATGCGGGGCGGAACTGCTCCATCACCCTGGCCGCCGGTCTGCCCCTGACCAGTTTTGGCCGGGACAAGAAGAAGTTCCGTGCCTATCTGCTGCGGGACGGCAAACCGGTGCCCTTCCGCTATGAGGGCCGGGACTATACCGTCACCGTCCGGGATGTGAAACTGTTCCCCCAGGGCTATGCCGCTGTGCTGACCCAGACGGAGCTGCTGGATGAACCGTCCGTCATCGTGGCGGACATCGGTGGCTGGACAGTGGACCTGATGCGCTTGGACAACCGCCTCCCCAATGCCGCCACCTGCCGCAGCTTGGAGTGGGGCATGATCCGCTGCATCGATGAGATCAGCGAACAGGTGCGACGCGTCCTGGGTCTTTCTCTGACAACGGCGCAGATCGAGTGCGTCCTGCGGGGTGATACCAGCAGCCTCCCGGACGAGGCGAAAGGCATCATCCATGCCCAGGCGGACCTGTATGTGCAGAACCTGCTCTCCACCATCACGGAGTGCGGCCTGGACACCCGCGCCATGCCTACTATTTTTATAGGCGGCGGAGCGGCGCTCATGAAGCGGCGTGTTTCGGCCACAAACGGCCTGTGTCGGCCCGTGATCCTCGATGATGTATCCCTGAACGCCAAGGGCTATGAACGGCTTGTACGGCAGATGTCGGGGAGCGGCGCCCATGCCTGAAAAGCGACGGCTCAGTCTTTCCTTCTCCCTGACTCAGCGGGAGCAGCGGAACGCATGGGAGCGCCTGTCCGCCGTTGCGCCCGGACAGCGCATGGACGCCGTGTGCAGGATGATCAACGGCTATATGGAACAACAGGAACTGCTGGAGGCCATTCGCGGCGCTATCCGGGAGGAACTGGCAGGCGTTTCCTTCCCAAAGACCACTACGCAGCAGGAGCAGGCCGGGGCCGTCGATGAGGACGTCCTCGGCTTTCTCCGTGCGCTGCAGGAGGGAGATGATACCATCTGATTCGATATTTTGATATGTTCGCCGGGATCGGCGGCTTTCGGGCGGGGCTGACCCGCGCCGGCGGCTTCCAGTGCGTCGGACACTGCGAGATCGACAAATATGCCGAAGCCAGTTACCGCGCGATCCACGACATCAGGAAGGAGGAGCGATACTATCCAGACGCCCGAGCCATTGACCCCAACGACCTGCCCGACTTCGACCTTTTATGTGGGGGATTCCCCTGCCAGGCGTTTTCTCTCGCTGGCCGCAGAAAAGGATTTGACGATGCAAGAGGTACTCTCTTCTTTGAAATTGCCCGCCTGGCTGAAACCAGACGGCCTTCGTATCTTCTGCTCGAGAACGTGCCAGGACTGCTTAACCATGACGGCGGCCGGACGTTTGCGGCCATCCTCTCCGCGCTTTCTGACCTGGGGTACCATGTCGAATGGGCTGTGCTTAACAGCAAACATTTTGGAGTCCCGCAGTCAAGGAGGAGGGTGTTCCTTATCTGCTATCTTGATCCCCGATGCGCCGGAAAAATATTACCTGTCTTCGGAAATGGTGCAAAAGCTCTTATACAACTCATCGGCGGGGCGCAAGGACACCGGGTCTATGACCCAGAAGGAGTAGCCTGTACCCAGACAGCCGGTGGTGGCGGTCTCGGTGTGAAAACCGGGTTATACCTGCTGCCGCCGGACGCGCCTTTTGTGGATCTGTGTGCGGGGCATCCGAAACGGACGCAGCAATCCCGATGCATCACTGCCCGCTATGGGCAGACGACGCTGTCCAATCATAAGGCGGAACGCTCCGGGGCGCTGCTGATCAAGGAAGCCACCCAAAAAGGCTATCAGGCGGCGGCCCCCGGCGACAGCGTGGACTTGGGCTATCCGGGCAGTACCACACGCGCCGGACGGGTCGGGGCCGGGGTCGCCCATGATGCCGCCAGTGTGCAGGGCATCGTGGAGCGCGGCGGACGCATCCGCCGCCTCATGCCCAGGGAGTGCCTGCGCCTGCAAGGGTTCGAAGATGAGCAGATCGACAGGATCCTCGCCATCAACTCGGACGCTCAAGCCTATAAGCAGTCGGGAAACAGTGTCACGGTCACAATGATCGAGGCCATCGGCCGGCGGATCCGGGCTGTGGATGAAGAACTGCGGAAGGAGGCGGCAGCATGACCGGACTGAAGGACCAGTGCTTCGGTGTCGAAGTAGAGATGACGGGCATCACCCGCGAACAGGCCGCGCAGGCACTGGCAGATTATTTCGGGACGGTGCCGCGGTACAAAGGCGGTACCTATGATGCATGGGTCGTCAAAGATACAGAGAACAAAGAGTGGAAACTGATGAGCGACGGGAGCATCCATGCAGAGCGAAAGACATTACATGGCTACGAACAGACAAATAACAGGCAATATAAGGTAGAGATGGTTTCGCCCAAATTGGCCTATGCGGAGCTGCCCAAGTTCCAGGAGTGTGTGCGGCAGGGCCGCCGTGCAGGCGCCAAAGTCAATGAGTCCTGCGGCCTGCACATCCATGTGGACGCGGCCAACCACAACCGCCAGAGCCTGAAAAACCTTCTGAGCATCATGTACTCCAAGGAGGATATCTTGTTCAAGGCCCTGCAGGTGAATGAGGCCCGTGCCGCCCGTTGGTGCCAAAAGGTGCGGGAACCCATGCTGCTGCAGGCCCGCACCCTCTCTGCCGAGGAAACCAAGGATCTGACGCAGTTGGAGAGCATTTGGTATGAAGGGGAGGTCAGCGCAGGAGAGCATTACAACTGGACACGCTATTATGCCTTAAACCTGCACTCGGTGTTCTATCGCGGCACGGTGGAGTGGCGCTGTTTCAACTCCACCCTCCATGCAGGCCGTGCCGCGGCGTACATCAACCTGTGCCTCGCCATATCGGCCCAGGCCATAGCCCAGCGCAGCACTGTCATGCGGAAAACCCACAGCGACAATGAACTATTCACTTTCCGTGTATGGCTGGTGCGCCTGGGCCTCAACGGGCCGGAGTTTAAGAACACCCGCGACCATCTGCTGGCCAACTTAGATGGTGACCGTGCCTGGCGCTACGACAAGGACAGTTACGAAGTCAACAAAAAGAAGAAAAAGAACCGAGAGATGGAGAGGTGACGAGATGAAGATCCGCATTGAAGAAGATATCCTGTCCGGTACCGGGGCGGAGATCATGGACCAGCTGCGCGCCCGTGTATTTGACCCCACGGAGTTCCCTGACACGGAGAGTTACATCTGGTTCCTGCGAAACAATGTGGTGCGTACTACCGGCCTGGACTTCCCACTGCCAGAGGGGGATGTGGAGCAGCAGGCCCGCATGATGTTCTCCCAGTTGGCGAAAGTAGGTGTCCTCACGATTCTGGAGGACTGATATGGCGGAACGGTTGTATTTTGCCTATGGCAGCAATATCAATCTGGAGCAGATGGCTGTCCGCTGTCCCGCCGCTCAAGTGGTTGGACCTGCGGTGCTGGATGGCTATGAACTGCTGTTCCGCGGCAACCGGCGCGGAACCGGCGTCGCTACCATCGAGCCTTTGCCTGGCAGCCAGGTCCACGGCCTTCTGTGGAAGCTGACGCCGGAGTGTGAGCGATCCTTGGACGTCTATGAGGGATACCCGCGCCTGTATGAGAAAGAGAATATCACGGTCCGCACCGGGGACGGCAAAGACGTGGTCGTCATGGCCTACATCATGACAGGGGAACTATGGCGGGATCCCACTATCCCTTCTCCCGCCTACTATGGCGGCATTCTGGAGGGATACCGCCAAAACGGCCTGCCGGTGCCGGAACTGGAGGCCGCGCTGAAGAATGTGCATGACGAGGTACGGCAGGTCCGGCACTTCGAGCGCATGCAGGAGGTGGACCTGTTTTCCGGCGAAAAGCCAGGCAGGAAGAAGGGCCGCCATGAGCGATAACCTTTTGACAGTCCTCGTTGTAGAGCCGGGGAAACCGCCATATCCCCGGCAGATCCAGGACACCCTGCATGCCATGCAGGAGATTATCGGCGGGGACATTGAGGCCACATATCCCTACGAGGATCCCGTGGCGCTTGTATTTAACAGCAGCGGCAAGTTTACCGGTCTGCAGCCGAATCGCCTCCTCCGGCTGGAAAACGGAGATCCCTATGATGTTGTGTGCGGCACCTTTTTTCTGGCTGGCCTCGGTGGGGAAACCTTTGTGTCTTTGACGCCGGAGCAGCTCCGAAAATATGAATCCCTGTATAGCCGGGAGATGCTGTTCCCGCTCCCCAAAAAGAAAGAGAGAAAGAATGAGCATGAAAGATAAGACCATTTTGACAGCGGAGTCTGTCACAGCGGGCCACCCGGACAAGCTGTGCGACACCATAGCGGATACTGTGCTGGACTGCTGCCTGGAACACGACCCCAACGCCCGCGTCGCCTGTGAAGTTCTGGCGACGTCGGGCAAATTTGTGGTGGCCGGCGAGATTAGCGCGCTGACGATCCCGGATATCTCTTCCATCGTGCGCGACACGGTGCGCCGGGCCGGATACAACTGCAGGGACTTTGATGTGGAGGTTCTCATCCACCCCCAAAGCCCGGACATTGCAGACGCTGTCGCAGACAGCGGCCAAGCAGGTGCCGGCGATCAGGGCATCATGTACGGCTACGCCTGCAGTGAAACAGAAAATCTCCTGCCACTGCCGGTAGTGCTGGCCCACCGCCTGACCGCCCTGCTTACCTGTGCGCGGACGATGGGCAGGATCAGCGGCCTGCGGCCGGACGGAAAGGCGCAGGTGTCTGTGGAGTATGTCTTCGGCGCACCCCGGCGGATCTCCGCCATCGTCCTCTCCTGCCAGCATGCGGAGGATAAGGATCTGTCCCAACTGCGGGAGGAACTGCTGGAAGTCGTCATCCAGCCAGCCCTCCGCATCTTCCCCGCGGATGAGGACACGGAGATTTTCATCAATCCCTCCGGCCGCTTTGTACTGGGTGGGATCGAGGCGGACACCGGCCTGACCGGCCGCAAACTGATGGTGGACACCTATGGAGGGCTGGCCCCCCACGGCGGCGGCGCGCTGTCCGGCAAGGATGGGACCAAGGTGGACCGCAGCGGCGCCTACATGGCCCGCTGCATCGCCAAGAATATTGTGGCCGCCGGCCTCGCGGAGAAATGCACAGTCGCTCTGGCCTATGCAATCGGGCGGGCCGATCCGGTGGCCGTCGACGTGGATACCCACCTCACCGGTACATACTCGGACAAACTGCTGGAACAGGCGGTCCGCTGTTTCTTTGACCTCACGCCCGCAGGTATGATCCATACCCTGCAGTTGAACCAGCCGATTTTTGCGGACGCCTGCAACTATGGCCACTTTACCAGGGCAAACCTGCCGTGGGAGCAGACCGGTCAGGCCGGAAAGTTTGCGGAGCTGTGTGCGCAGTTGGATCACGGAGATGGTGGCGGCTGAAATATATAGCATCCTGTTCTTTTGGTAAGGACAGCATCGCCACCATCCTGCTGGCGCTCCGCTACGGGGAACCGCTGGATGAGGCGGTGTACTGCGAAGTTATGTTTGACAGCCATATCTCCGGCGAGGTGCCGGAACACCGGGACTTCATCTATGGCACGGCCATCCCCGCGCTGGAGCGCATGGGCGTAAAGATCCGCATTCTTCGTGGGCTGCAGACCTATGTGGGGCTGTTCACCGGGCGGATCACCCGCGGGCCGAAAAAGGGCCTGCTCCGCTCCTTTCCCATCTGTGGGCGATGCGCCGTCCAGCGGGACTGCAAACTGAAACCGATTTTACGGTACCAGAAAAGCCTCCCGCCGGACACGGTCCAATACATCGGCATCGCCAGGGATGAGCAGGAGCGGCTGCTCCGGCTGGACGGACGCCGTGTTTCCCTGTTGGACAAGTATGGCTATACGGAACAGGACGCAAAGCAGCTCTGCCGGGAGGCGGGGCTGCTTTCTCCTGTCTATGACTTCACCGACAGGGGCGGCTGCTGTTTCTGCCCCAACGCCAGGCGACGGGAACTCCGCCATCTCTATGACCACCACCCGGATCTGTGGGCCAGGATGCTGGAACTGCAGGCCCTGCCGGGAAAGGTCACTGAGAAGTTTAACCGGACCACGACATTTTCGGAAATTGACGCAGGTTTTCGGCGTGAAGATGAACAACTCAGCCTATGGAAAAACGCCGCATAGCGGTGAAGGGAGGTTTCATGCCAAATCATATCACAAATTTGATCTCATTTGGAGATCAGCCGGAGCAGGTCGCCGCTTTCCATCAAATGCTGCGGGATCTGCGCCAGAAGGATGGTGTTTACGGGAGCATCGATTTTAACAAACTCATCCCTATGCCAAAAGCCTTAGACATTGAATCCGGAACCAAGACAACCAACGGCCTTGACGCATATCGCCGGTTTATAACTGGTGACAAAGCCGGCGCGGAAGCTTTCCAAAAAGAACATCCGGAGGAATGGGCGCTTGGGAAACAGGCGTATGAGAATATTCAGCAGTACGGTTCCCCCACCTGGTACGAGTGGTGTAATAAAAATTGGGGAACCAAATGGAATGCGTATTCCTGTGTGGAACTGGGTAAGGATGATGATACCCTGGAGTTCTTTACTGCCTGGAGCAGCGTCCCGACAATTTTGGAGGCCCTTTCGAGAAAGTACCCGGATCAGACTATCTCCTACTGCTGGGCAGACGAGGACATCGGGAGCAATGTGGGAGAGGCTGTATACAAAAACGGAGAAATGATCGATGCAAGCATCCCGGAACCCGGATCCAGAGAGGCGTATGAACTGGCGTCGGATATCATGGGGATCGACCTTGCAGACTTTGACCTCTATCTCTCTGCGGATAAAAGCACCTATGAGTACCATGAGGACCCACCCAAAACAAAACGCACCAAGGATGGGCCGGCGAGATGACATTTTACGAACAGGAACTTCGGAAACTGTTTGCAGACGGCACGGTGATCGGCAGCCCCAAGTTTACAGGCCGGGCCTGTTTGGGAACGCTGGGAAAGGATCTCCGTGCCCGTGTGCAGTTTGTGACATCAGGCCACGCGGACCACTATGACGTCATCAGCGTTACGGTGCTGAACCGCACAGACGGCGTAGTAGATAAGCTCCGCCTCCGGCTGAAGGATATCCTCGGCGTCAAGCAGGTGCCAGGCAACCCCAACTTCCGTAATGGCGTAGCGCCGCATATCTGGGAAGATAGCGGGAAAGCGGAGTGGTACGCCTTCCGCCCATCCGCGGCGGACTATTCCGCCATGCGGCAGGCTGTGAGCGAGTACCTGGGAGTGTTCCGGGATCGTGTGACGGAGCGCCGGCAGGATGGCCCAAGACTCGTCTACATCTGCGCCCCGCTCCGTGGCGAGGTAGAGAAAAATATCGCCTTTGCCAGAGATAGAGCCCGGGAGGTGTTCGTGGAGGGCAACGTGCCCATCTGCCCCCATTTGATGTTTCCGCCCATTGCCGACCCGGAAAACCCGGCACAGGATCAGGCGGCACGGGAGATGGGCCTGCGGTTGGTGGAGTCCTGCCAGCAGGTCAACGTCTACGGCCCCGTCTGGACGGAGGGCATGTGGGCGGAGATCAACCACGCCGAGAGGCTGGGGATCCCTGTCCTGACAGACCAAAAGGAGCTGGGAAAGCCCCCGCGCCGGCGAACCAAGCAAGGGAAGGAGCGATGATGTGATGGTGGACAACATTCCGCCAGAAGAACTGGAGATCGAATTATCAGGCAGGCAGATCGAGCAGTTAGATGCGATTGACAATGCCGTTTACCAAACGATCCTCACCTTCCTCAACAAGACGGAAGATGAATTTCCCTGGGATATGCATTATATAGGCGAAGTAGCGGATGCCATCGAAGGAACACTGCTGGATCTCGGCCAGCGGGTCCACCGGCCTGCAATCATAACGGAAAAAGACGGAACAGTGCATTTGGAAGAATATCAGGAACCTGTACTGCAAACACCCAAAAAGAATAAGAAGAAGGAGAAACCTGCCTATGAGCGATAACCCCCAGTGGGAAATCATCCAAGGCGACGCGCTGAAGGTGCTGTCCGGCTTTGCGCCTGGGACCTTCGACGCGGTGATCACAGACCCGCCCTACGCATCCGGCGGGCGCACCCAGGCGGAAAAGAACAAGTCCACGGCCAAGAAATACTCCAACATGGGCGACCATGCTCCGCCGCCCTTTGACGGGGACGCCAAGGACCAGCGGTCATGGACGCGCTGGGCGGCGGAGTGGCTGTACGACGCCAGAAAAATCTGTAAGCCCGGCGCCCCGGTGTGTATGTTCATCGACTGGCGGCAGCTTCCCGCAGCTACGGACGCCCTCCAGTGGGCTGGCTGGATCTGGCGCGGCACCGCCGTCTGGGACAAGGGCAACAGCCGGCCCCAGAAGGGACGCTTCCGCCAGCAGGCGGAGTACATCGTCTGGGGATCCAACGGGGACATGCCCATCAGCCGGCCTGTGCCCTGCCTGCCCGGCGTGTTCAAGTACGGCAACCCCCAGAACCGCATCCACCTGACGGAAAAGCCCCTGCAACTTATGCGGGACATCGTGAAGATCACCGAGCCGGGCGGACGGATCCTGGACCCCTTTGCCGGCAGCGGCACCACGGTGCTGGCCGCTGTGCTGGAGGGCTACTCCGCCATCGGCATCGAAGTCACGGACGCCTATGCCGCACTGGCCAGAGGCCGGATCCGCCAGGCGCTGGAGGACGTCCAATGACACGCCCTTGCTTTTCAACCGTGGACGGCAAGGACGTCCAATGACACGCCCTGCCATTGAAGGGAGGTCTGCACCATAGCAAAAGAGCAGCAAGCACGATTTTTCAGAAAGGCGGCTTCTGTTGCTGATTTGCAAAACGACACCCCGATCATCAAGACCGCGCCTTTTACGGTGGTGCGGGAGATCATCCTGCCGGAATCCAAATACCGCCGCTTTCAAGCGGACCTGCTGGCCGAGGCCCCTTTCATCGCCGCAAGGACCCAGCTCACCGGGTACAGCGAGAAGTTCGGCCGCTTCCGCTGCCTGCTGGTCACCGCCCGCAGGCGGCAGGACGGCATCCTCGTTGACAGCGAAGGTTACACCTACGCCCGCTATGCGGCGTATGTGCGGGACAAGCGCGAACTGGATCTGGCCGGCGTCCCGCGGGATAACCTGGACTTCAAGGCCCATGAGCGGTGAGCATTTTTCTTTTCCGCAGGAGAGGGAATTGAAATCCACCTACCGCTTGAAAATGGCCGCGCCCTGCGCGGCGAGGCCACCGCCGCCTTCGGCGGCGATGGCGCAAGCATAGCGCAAAGATATCTTTTGCGCGCTTGCAGGGGGGATCCCCCTGGCCCCAATGCCGCCTGCAGGCGGAAAATTGCCGGCTGTGAGCCGTGGAAGGAGTGAGCATGCAGAAGAAATACGAGATTTGCCTACGGCTGTCCCAAGAGGAAAAAACGCTGCTGGAGAACAGCGCCCGATGTTGCGGCCTTTCCAAAACCGCCTACCTCCGGCGCCTCATTCTGGGGGCGGAGGTTCGCGCGCTCCCTTCTCAGGAGATCAAAGCCCTCCGCACGGAGATCCATCATATCGGCAACAATATCAATCAAATCGCCCGCAGTGTCAATGCTGGAATTGCCAAACCGGACGATGCCAAACACGGGCTGTATATGCTGGATCGTGTCTATGAACTCATGTACCAAGTGGCGAAAAAGTAAATGGCTGTTACAAAAGTTCTTGCCAGGAAAGGTCGTCTGGATGTCGGCATCCACTATGTGCTCAATGGCGATAAGACTAACGAACAGATTCTTACAGCCTATCTGAATTGCGATCCCGGCCACGCATGCAGGCAGATGCTGGATACGAAACGTGCAATGGGCAAAACAGACGGCGTCCAGTATTATCACATCATCCAGTCCTTCAAGCCCGGCGAGGTCACCCCGGAGCTGGCGCTGGAGATCGCCAGGGAGTTCGCGGCAGAGCATCTGCCCGGCTACCAGGCGGTCATCGGCGTCCATGTGGACAAGGAGCACATCCATGCCCATACCATCTTCAATTCCGTGAATGCGGATACCGGCGAGAAGTACCACAGCAATGCCCGCAGTTACTACAGCCAGATTCGCGCCATCTCAGACCGGCTGTGCCGGGAACATGGCCTGTCCGTCATCATGGAGGGAAAAGCAGATAAGGCCGTCAGCTACATTGAGTGGCTGCGGCAGAGCAGGGGCCAGCCCACCTTCCGGGCAATGCTGGAGGCGGATCTGCGGGAGGCCATAGAGGACGCCAACGACATCGGCCACTTCTTCCTCATCATGGAGCACAAGGGGTATGAGATAAAGCATGGCACCCGTCTCAGTTTCCGCCTACGGGGCCAAGATCGGTTCATGGTACCGGGCCGAAAAAACCCGCTGTTCACCGAGGACGGCATCCGCGCCGCTATCGAGGGGAACCTCACCGCCATCGAGGCGGGCACGCGCCCTGCCATCATCTACCGGCCCCGGTATGAGCCGTACCGCAGGCGCCACCCCCAGAAGTACACCGGATTTATGGCCCTGTACGTCCACTACCTCTATCTGCTGGGCAAGGCCGGGCAGCGGCAGTACCCGCCGAAGATGACGCCCCATCTCAGGCGGGAGATCATGAAGTTTGAGAGCTACAAGGAACAATTCGCCTTCCTGCGGGCGCATGGCGTCTCCACGGCAGAGGACCTGCAGGCCGTCCGCGCCCGCGCAGAGGAAACGCTGGCCAGCCTCAACAAGCAGCGCACCATCCTCAACGTGCGGAAGAAGAAACGGCGGGCACTCTACGACGCCCTCTCCGACGCGGAGGCCCTCGCCCCGGCAAAGGACTGCTATGAGTCCGGCATGCCCGGCATGGAGGAACCCTTCGCCCGCTACATGGACGCCGTCTCCGCGCTGGAGCAGTGTGGGATCCATAGGGAGCAGCTCATGGCGGAAAAGGCGGAGTTGTACCGGCAGTTGGCGGACGTCAACCGTGAGATCCGGCAGGCACGGAAGGAGATTTCCCTGTGCGAAACCATTGAACGGAACCGGCCCCAGATGGAACACGACATCCATGTGGCCGAGGCCAAGGCAAAGGAGGTGGAACGAGATGAATATCGGAGGCGGTGAGGCTGCGGACCAGCTGGTCCGCATGCTGCTCTCCGGCGGAGAGGTGGCCGTCCGGCTGGGCGGTTCGGCAGCCAAGAACCTGCTGGCCATGTCGCTGGCCTTAGCAAAAAACCACAAGAAGATCAGCGGCAAGGTCCGCATGGGCAAAATGCTGCAGCAGACACGGGATCTGCGGGTATTCCCCATGACGCAGGAGGAATACCGGGAGTTCAGGCACAAGGCGCGGGAACCGAAATTGCTCTATGCGGCCATCCAAAACTCCAGAGATCCCAATGACCACCAAAGCATGGTAGATGTTGTCATGCCGGCCACAGAGGTGGAACGGGCCAACTTGGTGTTCCAGAAGATGATGTACCAGCAGCCGGAGGCCCCCCAGAAGGAGCAGCCGGAACGGGAGCGGCAACCGGAGAAGGAACCTGGAACGCCAAAAAAAGATTCCCGGTCGGGACGCGCCTCGCGCGATACCAGCACCAGCTCTCCTATGCACGCCGGGAGCGCGGCGAGGACGACGAGTGATGAGCGGCCCTCCGTTGAGGGCCGCCTGCAGGGCTATGCGACAACGCTATCTGAAGGAACACCGGCCCGGCCTTTACAGCAGCTTGATTTTAAGCGAAAAGCTGTACCCGCACCTGTTGGAGATTGACCGGGCGGCGCGGGAACGGATGGACGCCATGCTGCCCCGTATGATGGAGGCGGCAGGTGTGACTGAGGAACTGAAAGCCCATGATCCCATGCGCTGGGTAGGGCTGATGAACGAATTAAAGGCGCAGGTAGATGAGATCATACTACATGAACTTATCTGCTGTTGATATCTCAAAGCTCAAGAGAAGCCGCACGCAAGTAATTGCCTCTGCGTTTCTGTTTGAACTAAAACAGTTGGTTCGGTGAGTTGGCCAATACGAAACATCGAAGCCAGCAAATAGCAGCCAAACGATAATAGGCTTTTGCAACTGAACATAACATTTTTTGTTTGCAGTGGTTGGTGGAACTTCTAGAAGCCCAAGGTTATAATGGTCTAAGGAGGTGTGAAAAGTATGAAAACGCTGAAAAGTAATATTGCCCGCAATTTAACCACATTGCGGCAGCTTAATAAATACTCCCAAGAAGATGTGGCCGAGCAGATTGGCGTTTCCCGTCAAGCTGTGGCAAAATGGGAATCTGGCGAGTCTGTGCCGGATATTGTAAACTGTGACGCACTGGCACAGCTATATACTAACAGCATGTTCACCCTTCATTAAGTTCCACGAAATGCCGTCATTTAAGCAAAAAATAATATGAAGAAATGTTTCATTATTACTACCTTGCACATTCACATCAGATGAATAGCACATTTGCCAGTCAGAAAGTACGACTCCTTGCTTTGTCGTTGTTTGAGTAATCCTCCCCGTCCCCATTTCTGATGGCACGTTCATAGAGCAAGTCCTCGGAGAATTTGCAATCATTTCGCTATATAATTTATCGAGAAAATTGTTATCTTTTATCATATCAACACCCACTTTAGCGAGTTGGTTAGTTTATGCTAACCATGATACAACTTTTTTGCTCTCCAGTCAAGATATGGCCAAAATGCGGTCTCCGAATTGTAGTATTAGTAGAGGGTAAATACGAGGGAAGGGTTACGGTAGCAAGCACAGCAAGCGAGTACCCGCTTGCGAATTTTGTGTTTAGGGGGACCCCTGCCCCTAAACGCAAAATTGCTTGCTGGGATAATCCCAGACCCTTATGAGAAACGGAGGCGAAGCGGAATGGTAAACAGAAAGCGGAACATCCAGATGAAGTTCTGGGTGACGGAGGAGGAGAAGCGGCTCATTGACGAGAAGATGGCGCAGCTCCCCACAAAGCGGTATGAGGCATATCTGCGGAAGATGGCGATTGACGGATACATCATTCAGGTGGACACCACCGACATCAAGGAGATGACAAAGGCCCTGGGCTCCATCGGCCGGAACATCAATCAAATCGCCAGGCGGGTGAACGCCGGCGGTCCAACCTATCAAGCCGATATGGAGGAGATCCTGGAGAGATTGGAGCAGATATGGCAGTTACAAAGACGCATCCTATTAAGTCAATGCTGAAAGCGGCCATCGACTATATCTGCAATCCAGACAAGACGGACGGGAAGCTGCTGGTGTCCTCCTTCGGCTGCACCGTGGAGACCGCCGATATTGAATTTGCATGGACCCGCCGCCATGCCATCGACAAGGGCACGAACCTGGGCCGGCACCTCATCCAGGCGTTTGAGCCTGGGGAGGTCACGCCGGAGGAGGCCCACCGGATCGGCATGGAGCTGGCGCGGGAGGTCCTGGGGGGAAAATATGAGTTTGTCCTCACCACCCACATAGACAGGGATCACGTCCATAACCACCTGATTTTCAATGCGGTCAGTTTCCAGGATCACCGGCACTACCACTCCAATAAGCGGAGCTACCATGAGATCCGCCGCACCAGCGACCGAATCTGCAAGGAGCATGGCCTGTCCGTCATCGTCCCAGGCCGGGACAAGGGCAAGAGCTACATCGAACACCAGGCGGAACAGAACGGCACCAGCTACAAGGCGAAGCTGCGCTCCGCCATCGACCGGCTCCTGCCCGGCTGCGCCGGCCTGGAGGACCTGCTCCGCCGCCTTCAGCGGGAAGGGTACGAACTGAAACGGGGCAAGTACATCTCCGCCAGGGCACCGGGCCAGGAGCGGTTCACCCGATTGAAGGCCCTGGGCGCCGACTACGCAGAGGAGGCCCTGACCGCCCGGATCGCCGGCAGGCCCAGCCCCTCCCGCCAGCCGAAGCAGCGCACCGGGAAGCCCAGCCTGCTCATCGACATCCAGAACAATATCAAGGCCCAACAGAGCGCCGGTTACAAGCATTGGGCAACCATCGAGAACTTGAAGCGGGCGGCGGAAACGCTGAACTTCCTGACGGAGCATGGCATTGGAAGTTTAGAGGAACTGTCCGAGCGGTGCGATGGGGCAGCGGCCGCCACCGACAGAGTAAAGGCGGATCTCCGGGCCACTGAAAAGGAAATGGAGCGGCTGACCCTCACCATGAAGCACGCCGCCACCTATCGCCAGCTCCGTCCCCTGTATGACCAATACCGCCAGTCCAGGGACAAGGAGAAATTTCTCCGGGGACATGAGAGTGAGATCATCCTGTTCGAGGCGGCAGCAAGGGAACTGAAACGGTTGAACGCTGTACCCCTGCCCGCCGCCCAGCGGCTCCGTGCCGAAATGGATGAACTCACCGCCAGAAGGATCGCACTGCAATCGGAATATCGAAAAGCCCAGCGGGAGGAGCGGGAGTATGACACCCTTCGCCAGAATGTGGAAGCCTTGCTGGAAAAGCCGAGAGAGGCGGAACCGCAGAGGCAGCGGAGCAACGAATTGGAATAGGGGCGGTTGTGCGCTTTTCCAGACTTTTCAAAAGCCCCTGGGCTTGTTTGGATTTTGCCTGTATAATGGTGATATGAATGGAGGTGGCGCAAATGACGAGGACCGAGGCCATCAAGGATTTTTTCAAGAAGGCAGTTTTGCCCGTTGCCATCGCCGGGCTTCTGTACTGCATTTTCAAATCCGCCTGTATGAGGAATGGGGAGCTGGATCTTCTCTGGCTCTGGATACTCTGCGGCCTGCCCTTCGGCATCCATCGGATGTGCGTCTGGATCGTGCCGGGTGGCGGCTCCCTGGGCGGCGGCGCCGCGCTGTTCATACTGAACTTCATCATTGGTGGTCTCATCGGGGGCCTTGTTCTGGTGTGGCGCCTGCTGGTGGCGGTATGGTATGTGCCCCTCACCATCTACCGACTGATCGTGGGGCATTAAAATGGAATAATGGTATAGGAAAGCCGGCTGGAATTAACCAGCCGGCTTTCCTCATGGTGTCCGCTCCAGAATAAATTTTGTCACAAGGCCGACGTGCTGCTCCAATCTTACCATCAGAGCCAGATGGCCGCCGGCCAGGTCAGTGATCACCGTGGGACTCGGCATCAAGGCAATCAGGTCCTCCCGGCAGGCCGGGAGGAAGGTGGCGGCGAGATAGGCCCGGCGAAACTCCGCAAGCGTCATCAAATCTTCCTCTTTCTATTTTCCCTGCCGTTCTTTGTCCCAACGGGAACCCTTTTTGCAGATATAAAAGTCACAACAGTCTCCGCCGGTAGCCAGTGTTTTGGTACGGTAGAGCCGCCCACCCATCCAGTCGACGGACATCGTGTCCAGAGCGCATAGATAGGGAACCAGATGAGGAAGGCCCTCCTGTCGGCCCAAGGCACACAGACCGCACTGGTGGTAAAGGATCGTATATTCCTCTGCATCCCGGCCGAAGATGACCTCGGCATTCCACTGAAAGGGGTTCCTATCTGCATCCGCCAAAGATGCAGTCGCTGCTCGCTTATATTGAGCCTTCAAAGTAAATGCAGTCTTGGCTTTGCCCCGGAAGGCAGCCACAACCAGAGGAGAACGCATACTGGCACTTACCATGCCCTCAAAGCGCTTTTCACTCATTTTTTCTTCTGCCGCCTTATAGATAGACAGCCATAGAATTCCACCAGTCAGGCAGACCCGCAACGGGTTTTCCATCATGGAGCCAATATCCGGGGTACGGGATACCATTTGCCGGTAAATCTGCTTAGAGAGCTGCTTCAACGCAGAAATATCCCATCCCAACTCCTGCCTTGCCAGATACCGAAATGCGGCAGGAGCGATGGCAGCCCACATCAGCCTTTCACAATATGTATAGGTCATGACAAACCTCCGTCTTACTTCCGCCCCACCAGCATCCGGGAGTCGCCCAGCATCATCATGCCCGCCCGCCGGCGGGAGCCGAAGGCCTCCTGGGCCGTGTCGATGAGCTGCACATTCTCATATCCCATGTCCCGCAGCTCCTGGGCGAAGGCCTCCATGTCCCCGTACATGCGGGGCTTCATCTCATCGTTGAGGGCGAACACGCCGCCCTTTTTCAGCACCCGCAGGGTCTCCAGCAGCAACGCCCGCTTGTCTGCGCCCATGATGTTGTGATAGACATAGTTGCTCACCACGGCGTCGAAACTCTCGTCCGGGAAGTCCAGCTTGTTGGCGTCCCCATGCTGGAACCGGCACCGGGAGCCAACGCCCTCACTGGCGGCATTTTTCTCGCACATAGCCTGGTTGTAGCCGAAGTCCGCGCCCCAATAGTCAATGCCCGTTACTTTTGCCTCCGGCCACATCAGGGCCGCCCGGATTGACAGCGGCCCGGAGCCGCAGCCCACTTCCAGAAGCTGCCCCTGCCCGTCAAAATCCAGATGGGAGAGGACAACCATGTGGGTCCGATCCATCATACCGCCGCCTCCAAAGGCATATTGACGCCGTATCCAGGCGCACCACAGGAGCAGCACCAGCAGGATCGCTGCGGCAATCACGAACACCACACCAAGCGCCGTGATATGGAACACCGCAAAGGACAGCACCGCCAGTACCACAGACAGCGCCAAAAGGCCACCCATCACATAGAAAACAGGGTTTGACATCCAGCTCCCGTAATTCTCCCCATGCGTCCCAAGGCGAATCTCTTTTTGCTGGACTTGATTTTGCTTCATTTGAACCATCTCCTTATTATCATATTTTTTGCAACAGCAGACACAATCCCGCCTGGGCCGCCGCCATGAGCGGGCACAGCAAGAGCGGCCACTGAAGCAGATGCTCCGGCAGAGCGTAGCCCTTCATCCAGACTTTGAACGCATAGCCGGGGTGCCCTTCGGTTCCTGGGATGACAAAGTGGGGTTTTGCTTTTTTCTGTATCAGCCAGAGGTCCAGAAAAAACAGGTCGCAGACATTGACGATCATCCACTGGATATACCCCGTCAGGGCCAGACGCCAGAATCCTGTTGTGCC
The DNA here is from genome assembly GCF_002159225.1 of Flavonifractor sp. An91. Taxonomy (NCBI): domain Bacteria; kingdom Bacillati; phylum Bacillota; class Clostridia; order Eubacteriales; family Oscillospiraceae; genus Flavonifractor; species Flavonifractor sp. An91. Next base: position 319,535 of record NZ_NFHA01000001.1, read on the forward strand.
GCCCTCCGCAGTGCTGGCCGCGCCATAAAGTAGGAGGGGCAGCAATTCTCCAAAGCAGATCCAAAGCCAGTAAAAATGATTTTCGGCATTTGTCGGCGGTTCTTTCGCCGCCTTGATGATGGCGGGCGGATAGCAGGGAAACATCAACCGGGGCTTATACAGTGCCACCGCCGCGGCGAACAGGTTAAAATAGGCCGCCATGGCGAGCCCGTCCAGGATGGTGCGCGTCCAGTTCATATACATCCCCTTTCACTTGTAAGCAAATCAATAGGTTAGCAATAACTAACCTGTATGTTCAGTATATCTTATCCCGCATGAAAAAGCAATGCACCATTGATGCCATCCTGCAATTTTGCGCTATGGAAATGTGGAAAACGGCCGCTCCGCCGATGGAAAGCAGACATTCACGGCCCGATGGAGTTATTTTACAACAAAAGCCACTCTTGTTGTAAAGAAAACCACCAGCAAAGCTGGTGGTTCCAAAAAGTTTTAGCTATGCCCGGAATAAAATATCCGAGCGAGGCGAGGAACACAACAAAACGATAGGATAGGATTCTGATGGTTTAGAAAGTAGGGAAAAGAAGCACCCTACCGCTATTTCAATAGCAGTAGGGCACCTCATGCGAGCGAAAATATTTCGATGAGCCTGTAGGTTTGGCAGGCAAAAGGCCCTAAGGGGTCCTGTGCAAACCACCGGCACGGCCGGTGGTTATGATTATGGTTGCAATGCATACCATAATGTTTCAGGGAGGACTCGCCGCTTTTAGTGGCGAGTCCTCCCTTTGCTCTGGGCGGTTTGAGGTGATACCCTTGTGCGGCCGGACCTTTATGTTTCAGGATCTTTTCCTTTTTCGGCGTGTACTCGAAATACTGGAAGGAGATGGCCCGCTGTTCGTGGATCGCCGTCTGGATGGCGTCGATGGCGTAGTACACGGCCTCGTTGTCCGGCTTGGCCGTGCCGTCCATGTAGACGGGGCGGTTCAGGAGCGCGGCGTTGTGCCGGCTTGTGAGGTGGCCCAACTTCTCGATGAGGGCGGCGCTTTTCTTCTCCGTGATGAGGTGGGAGGACTCCACGGCGTCCACCAGCAGTTTCAGTTCCGGCAGCTCCAGCAGCCGGGAGCCGATAAAGTAACGGTTCTGCGTGCTTTTGATGCAGATGATGTCCAACCCAAATTCCATGAGCAGCTGGATATCGCTGTAGACGTTTTTCCGGTTGGCCTGGATGCCATGAGTCTCCCAAAAATGGAGAATATCTGCGCCAGTTGCGTAGTGGTGCTCATCGGTCTGCTCCAGGAGAAGTTGCAGCAATAGGAGAATTCGGGAGCGCGGAGCGTTTTGCATATTGGTCATCCTCAATTTCAAAGACACTCTTGGTGGAATGAGTTCAATCTCCACAGATTACATGAGTTGTTTCTTTAATTTTTGGAAACTCTCGTCGCTGATTACGTGCTCAATGCGGCAGGCGTCCCGCTCGGCTGTCTCGGGTGCTACGCCAGCAGCGATCAGGCGCTCAGTAAAAAAGCGGTGCTTTTCATAGATCTGTTCCGCTACTTCCCGGCCAATGTCGGTCAGGTGCAGGAAGTAGTCCCCGTCCATCGTCAGAAAGCCTCCGTCCCGCAGGGTCGCCACCGCATGGCACACGCTGGGCTTGGATACATCCAAATGCCGGGCGACATCCACGGAGCGCACCATGCCCGCTTTCTTGTGGAGGACAAGGATAGCCTCCAGGTAATCTTCTCCCGATGCATGAAGTTTCATCATTACCTCCTAGCCGCTGATTTTTGTGGTGCAAAGGACTTTTCTAATGCACCAATGCAATTTCTGTAAATAATAATATCTTTATGATACAATGCTACTCATCTGTTCAGCCGCCACTGGGCGCTCTCGCTCTGAAGTTCCACCATGCGGTGGTAGAGGCCTCCCTGCTCCATCAGCTCCGCCGGTGTGCCTTGCTGGGCCACATGGCCGTCCTCCAGCACCACGATGTGGTCGGCCCCCGCCACGGTACGCATTCGGTGGGCGATGACCAGCACCGTCTTGCCCTGAAGCAGGCGGGACAGGGCCTCCTGCACCTTCGTCTCATTCTCCACGTCCAGGCTGGCGGTGGCCTCGTCCAGCAGGACGATGGGGGCGTCCTTCAGCAGGGCCCGGGCGATGGAAATCCGCTGCCTCTCCCCGCCGGAGAGTTTCGTTCCGTTCTCCCCGATGGGCGTGTCGTAGCCCTGGGGCAGACGGCTGACGAACTCGTCGCAGTTGGCAGCCCTGGCAGCGGCACGTACCTCTTCGTCCGTTGCGCCCCGCTTGCCAAGGCGGATGTTCTCCAGTACCGTGTCATCAAAAAGTACCACGTCCTGGAATACCATGGAGTAGTCGGTGAGCAGCACCTCCGGGTCCACGGTGGCGATGTCCACGCCGCCCACCCGGATAGTCCCTTCGGTGGCATCCCACAGCCGGGCGGCCAGGCGGGCGCAGGTGCTCTTTCCAGAGCCGGAGGGCCCTACCAGAGCCGTGACTTCTCCCTCTTTGGCAGTGAAACTCACGTCCCGGAGCACCTGCTTTTTGTCGTAGGCAAAGCCCACATGGTCGAAGACGATGTCGTGGCCCTGTGGCTGGAAGGTCTCCACTCCTTTGGCGATGGGGGTTTCGTAGATCTCGTTGATGCGGTCGGCAGACACCTGGGAGACAAACATCTCCGCGATAAGGGCCAGGCTCTGGTCGAAGGGAGCGTATACCCGGGTAATGACCAGCAGGAACAGGAACAGCACCATGAAGTCGATCTGCCCCGAGAGGATCAGGCTGGCTCCCGTTAGGATGGTGGTGGCCACCCCCAGGCGCATGATGACGCTAGCGGCGTTGACGAACAATCCGGTGGTGAGTTCGCCCCGGATGGTGACTTTTTCGTGCTGGTCGATCTTCTCATAGAGGCTGGCCAGATACCGCTCCTCCTGGTTGGCGGCCCGGATCTCCCGGACGTTCTCCAGCGCCTCCTGAATGCCGTCGGAGACCCGAAGGGCAGCTTTCTTTGTGACCTCGGAACTCCGAGCCGCGATTTTCCGGCTGCCGAACAGCAGCCCAAAGGCCACCGGCACACCCCAAAGGCAGGCGATCATCAGCCGCCAGTCGTAGAAGAGCAGGCACAGGGCGATGATGGCAGTGGAGATGTAGGCCCCGTACAGGTATCCCAGCACATGGCTCCACACGTGCTCCATCCGGTTTACGTCCCCCATGATGGTTTCAGTTAAGTCCGCCAGGTCCCGCTTACCGAAGTAGCCCAGGGGCAACTTCCGCAGCCGCTCCGCCAGGCGCAGGCGGGTGGTCTTGACCTCACCGTACACCAGGCCGTAGGTGGCCCGGTACTGCTGCAGGTGGGTCACAAAGGACAGCAGGACGAACCCCACGGTCAGGACTGCCGGCAGCGCCGCCCCCGGCAGGGGCGCGCCGTCCGTCAGGGTGCCCATAAAGCCCCCCATCAGCAGGTAAAGGATGCCCATGCCGCCCATGACCACCAGGTTGGTGACGACGGTCCAGAACGCGCCGCTTTTGGTGTTTTTCAGGCCCTGGTCGGTCAGGGCGTATTTGCGCTGAAACGCTTTGCTGAACATTTCCCTTCCCCCTTTCTCACCGTTCGCTGGTGATCTTCCACTGGACCGCCCGGTTGTAGTCCGCCCACATCCTGGCATACAGCCCGCCGGCGGCAGTCAACTCCTCGTGCGTGCCCTGTTCCACTATGCGCCCCTGGTCCATGACGAGGATCCTGTCCGCCCCCACCACGGTGGACAGGCGGTGGGCGATCATGATGACCGTGCGGCCCTTCGTCAGTTGGGCAAAGGCCTTCTGAATCAGGGCCTCGTTCTCCGGGTCGGCAAAGGCGGTGGCCTCGTCCAGCACCACGATGGGGGCGTCTTTCAAGATGGCCCTGGCCAGGGCCACCCGCTGCTGCTCTCCGCCGGAGAGGTAGGTGCCCTCTGTACCGATCACAGTGTCCATGCCCTTTGGCAGCTTTTCCAGAATGTCTCCGCACTGGGCGGCCATGAGGGCGGCGAGCACCTGCTCCCGGGTGGCCTCTGGCCTTGCGGCCCGGACGTTCTCCAGGATGGAGGTCTTGAACAGCCGGCTGTTCTGGAACACAAAGGCAATCTGATCCATGAGCGCGTGGGGGTCCATGTCCCGCACATCCACGCCGCCCACAAGCACCGCGCCGGAGGACACGTCCCAGAACCGGGGGATCAGGCTGGCGGCGGTGGTTTTGCCGCCGCCGGAGGGGCCCACCAGGGCCACGGTCTGTCCCGGCTCTACTGTAAAAGACACATGGCTGAGAGCGGGCGTCTCTGCCCCGTCGTAGGTGAAGCTCACGTCCCGGAACTCTACCCGGCTGCCCTGAGGCGCCCTGGGGCGCTCTGGTGCTTTCAGCTCCGGGGCCTCCATGACCATGCGGATGCGGCCCAGGGCGGTGCTGGCCAGCATGATGCCGGAGGAGGCGAACATGATCCGTGCCAGCGCCGTGGAGATGATGGCGGAGAACACCGCGTAAAAGGCAAAGTCGGTCAAGAATCCAGCGAAACTCCCGGCGACCAGGGCCCCTGGAGCCAGGAACAGGGCCGCCGGCACCAGGAACATGAAGGCACCCTCGGTAACGGTCAGGTTGATGGACTGGGGCACCCGGCACACGTCCGCCTGATAGCGCTCGGCCTTGGTGCTGTACTCCTCAATAGCCTGCTGGAAGGCTTTGAAGGAGTAGACCGTCTGCTGGAAGATCTTCACCACCGGGATACCCCGGACATACTCGGTGCCGGCCTTGGTCATTCGATCCTGGGCCGCCTGGTACTCCGCCATGAACTGAGCGTTCTTGCCGCCCATCATGGCGAACATGCTGAGGATGGAGATTACCGCTGCCAGCAAGCAGGCGCAGCCCATCCGCCAGTCGAAGACGAACATCAGCACCAGCATGGCTATAAACAGGACGATAGTGCCCACGATGTCCGCCAGATTGTGGGCCAGCAGGGTCTCGGTATCGGCCGCCGCCGCGTCCAGCCGGCCGCGGATCAGGCCGGAGGCGTTGGCGTCGAACCAGCCCAGAGGGGCGTTCATTACATGTGCTACACCCCGCTTTCGGATGTTGGCCGCTGTGCGGAAGGCCGCCAGATGGGTACACATGAGTCCTCCAAAGTATAGCACAATGCCGCCGAACGCTGTTCCAAAGGCGACCCACCCGTACCGTGCGACGGTCTGTGCCTGCGTCCAGTCGGGCGCCACAGCAATCAGATCCCGAGCCGCCAGCCAGATACAGAGGTAGGGCGCCATACTCAATAGCATGGACAACGCCGACAGGCCGAGACCCAAGAAGGTTAGCCCCCTGTGGCTCCCCGCATAATTCAGCAGGGCCGCTATATCGCTCTTTTTCTTCTGCTTCATGGAAAAAACCTCCTTCTAAAAGTTAGCAAAAACTAACTATTACCCCAAAAAGACAGGCGTTATCCCCCCATCAATTTTATCCATCCCGCGGTGTAGAAGTCCCGCAGCTGATCTACGTCTCGAAGAGCTTGCTCTCGGGGCATATCATGGACCACGATCTCGAAGATGCCGCTAAACATTCCGCTGGCAATAATATGGCACAGCGAGTGATCCAGCACCGGGATATTTCGTCCAAGACGACGGAGCACCTCCATGTATCGGAGCGTATACTCGACCTCGACTTCCACCATGTTGTGGACAAAATGCTCATAGCCGGTACCCTCCGAGCGGCACAGGAGCAGCTTCACCGGCTCCCGGTGGGCACAGATGTAGTTTACCATCCAGTGGACGCAGTCGCTGGACTCCACCCCCATGTGGTTAGGCTGCTGCTCTTCAGGCAGTTCGGCAAAGGTGGTCTGGGCCTCCATGAACCGGCCCATCAGCGCCTTGGCGTGAGGCTCCACGATAGAGGCAAACAACGCCTCTTTGCTGGAGAAGTAGCCGTAGAAAGCCCCGGTAGTCACCCCGGCGTTCTTCACGATCTGCCGCAGGGAGGCCCCCAGAAAGCCCTTGTCCAGAAACTCCGTCATGGCTGCTTCTTGGATCTTTTCCAATGTGGTAGTAGATTTTTCTTCCATGGAGCATCTCCTTATAACATTGTTATATATCAATGTTATATTACGGCTTGCAAGGAGGTTTGTCAAGAGGCGTCCATGTTCACACATGACAGTTTTGGGCGGGTGCATGTGGAACACTCCTGCACGCACCCGTCAATAAATCTTATGACTATTGGGACGTACCGTTCTAATCGTACCATCAACGCCAAGCGGCCACCAGTCAGATCGATGACCACTGCGGGATTTGGCATCAGGTCGATCATATTCTGGTTACGTGCCAAAGTGAAGTCGTGTCATTTCCTGGCGGGATCAGCATCGCCCCCGCTCCAAGGTGCAAAATTATCACGGGTCATGCCATCTAAATGCATCGGGCAGAGCTGATACTAAAAGGAATACGCACCAAGATCAACACATTCTGATAAGAGCTCGCAAATTCTATAAATGCAGTATGTTTCTTTTTCTTATCAGACATATAAGTCTCCATCCCCTTGCAAAGTCCTTTTGCGCATCCCTTTCTTATCCCTGTGTAGCCTGCTGGATACAATCCGCTACGGCGGTCATAATCGCATCACTTGTAATAGTTGCACTCGTAATAGCGTCAACTTCGCTGGTCTGTGCCTCTACAATCTGTTCCGGGATTTCCTTTAGGGCCTGACCTGCTACACTTTCTGTCTCATTTTGACTCAAAATTGTAACGGACAGGATGCTTTCGTTGTCAAATTCTACTTCGACAGTTACATCCCCTCCATACCCTTCAGCGCTGGCCGTATAGGTGCCCGCCTGATACGCGCTGCCAGAACCTCTGGATTCAGAACATCCGGAGAGAAGCAGGACACTGCTAAAAGCGCAGATCACTGCCATAGATAAAAATTTTCTTGCCTTCATAGTCTCTTTTCCTCCTTGTGATTTTCAAACATCTGGCCACGCACACCATAAGGCAGGCATACTGGCACATTTAACACAGGATGCTGTATAACCTCTGCCTCCACATCAAAAACTTCCCGCAACATCTGCGGGGTAATAACCTGCTCCGGCGCGCCTTCCAGATATTTTTCTCCGTTTTTGATCGCCACCAAATGGTCAGAAAACATTATCGCATGATTCAAATCATGCAGCACCATAACCACCGTCACACCTTGCCTCCTGTTCAATTGTTTGAGCAGTTGCAAGATTTCCAGTTGATGAGAAATGTCCAGGTATGTCGTAGGTTCATCCAGAAAAAGGATTCCTGTTTTCTGTGCCAAAGCCATTGCGATCCACGCTCGCTGTCTCTGCCCGCCGGAAAGTTGGTCCATTTCCCGGCCAGCCATATCCAGCATATTTGTGCTATCCAGTGCCCATTTGATAATTTCTTCATCCTTGCTTGTCAGACCAGATAGTCTTTTGCGGTAAGGATATCTTCCATATTCGACCAAGTCTTTCACCGTAATGCCGCTGGGGGCCTGCGCCCCTTGTGGAAGCACTGCCAGCCTTTGTGCCACTGCTCTTGTTGACATACGAAAGATCGAATCGCCATCCAAGCAGACAGTACCCTCTGCAGGTGTCAGCAATCTGGACAGCGTCTTTAGAATTGTGGATTTACCAGAACCGTTTGTTCCGATCAGCGTTGTGATTTTGCCAGGCAATATTTTCAAATTAAGATTTTGAAAAACAGGTGTGTCCCCATAACCTGCCGACAATTTTTCCGCTACGATTCCCTGCTGCATCAAATTCACCCCCTTAAATTTGCTTGTGCAGTAGATACAGGAAATATGGCGCTGCCAATATGGAGATGACGATACCTGCCGGAACTTCTATCCCAGAAAGCAGGACGCGCCCCACTGTATCTGCCAGCACCAGCAGAATTCCGCCAGTCAGCATAGAAGTAAGAAGCAAATTGCGATGCCGCACCCCCGTAATCCTTCGGGCAATGTGAGGCGCAACCAGACCGATAAACCCGATTCCTCCGCTGACCGAAACGCAACTTGCGGCTAGTGCGGCAGAAAGAAAGAGTAGCACCCTGCGCTCTTGTCCGACTCTAACGCCTAATGCAGACGCTGAATCTTCTCCCAGCAAAAGAAGATCGAGAACATTAACCCGCCAGAAGAGAAGCGGAACCAATACGAGCAGACAGGGCAACAGGATCTTGATCTGATACCAATCAGTACCCCAAATATTGCCCACAAGCCAGCGCTGAACCATTTGATAAATGGAGCTGTTGATATTTGTTCCCAATATGGTCATCATAGAAGTGAAGCCAGCTGAGGCGCCAATGCCACCAAGAAGGAAATGTGCCGGGCGTATTCTGCCGTCTCGTTTGGCGAAGTTATAAAGGAAAAATGCTGTCAGCAGACCGCCCATCATCGCAAACAAGGGGCGATAGAACTTGGTGTCAATATGCAGGGACGGAAACATCCACATAAAAATCATGACGGAAAAGCCTGCCCCAGCGTTAATACCAATGATCCCCGGATCTGCCAGAGAATTATCTGTCACGGCCTGCAAAGTGCAGCCAGACAGAGCCAGTCCCATACCGCATAAAACGGCCAATATGATTCTTGGCAACCGCATCTTTAACAGAATCAGTGTGCTTGTTTTCTCTGCCGTACCGGTAATTGCCCCCCACAGATCAGCGAGGCCGATCTGTAAGTATCCGCTGTTAAGTGAAAGCAACACGGTGGCGATGAGGCCAAGGACTAAGATGAATTGTATCAGGCATGCGCGCTTTCTTCTCATAACTTAGTCCCCCTGTTCCGATAGGTCAGCAATAGGAAAATCGGCACACCGATCACAGAAACCAGCGCTCCTGTCGGGGTGTCAAAAGGTGCTTGGAGCATGCGGGCCGCAACGTCAGAAAGCACCAAGAGAACGGCGCCCATCAGTGCGGCAGCAGGGGCTAGCCGTCGATAATCTGCCCCTACCAGTTTTCGTGCCACATGAGGAATGATAATCCCGACAAAGGATATGCCTCCAACCAGCGATACACTTGCCCCGGCCAATAGCAACACGGCAAAGAGGCCAAATGCACGGACAAGGCCGACATTTACCCCGAGGCCTGAAGCGCTTTCATCGCCCAGCGCCAAGATGGATAGTTTAGGTGCAAGAAGAAGTCCGATTATAACGGCTATCAGCAGCCAGGGAGTCACTGCTTTGACCTGAGGCCAGAGTATTCCGGAAAGGCTACCCGCCGTGTAAAAGGAAAGGTCTTTAGAAAGGCCAAATGCAAGAGATATTCCCTGGCTGAGTGCTGTTAAAAAAGATGAAACAGCCGAACCTGCCAAAATCAGCCGAATCGGATCGGCTTTTTTCTTCTTCGCGCCGAATCCGTAAACTATTAGGGCCGCTACAGTTGCGCCCAGAAACGCTGCACCCATCAACCCATTATAAGATAGTGTCGGTAAGAACGCAGTGCAAAGTGTAACAGCAAAGCAAGCCCCCGCATTGATACCTAAAAGGCCGGCGTCAGCCAGAGGGTTGCGGGTGATTCCTTGCATAACAGTGCCTGACAGTGCAAAAGCCGCCCCGGTGATACAGGCGGCAGCAACTCTTGGCAAGCGCATTTCCAGCATGATCTGTGAAAGCGATGTGGACAGATCCAAGTGTAGAAGCGCATGGATCAATTCCGAAACGCTCCCCCCGGCAATACCTACGCCTACCGCTATAAGTGCAGAAACAATTAAAAGTGCAGCTAAAATCAGCAAAAAAAGGATGTATCCGGTCTTGGAGTGGATCCACTGCCCAGAAGCAGTGGACCCACCCGCAAAGCGCTTTTTACTCATCAATGTTTTGGTGGTTGAGGATTGCATTGACTATTCGCTCCATGTAAATCAATTTACCGTTAGGCGTATAGGCCAAATCATACTGCTGTTCGTTGATGCCGCAGTATACGTTCCCGTTCTGTACAGCTTTCAAATTCTTCCAGGTAGGAAGATCTGCTGTATCACCTACTGTCCCGTCATCGCTGAAGTAAAGAACGTGGTCGGCATCTATCTGAGAAAAATATTCCGCATCTACTTCTGCACCCCAGACATTCTCAGGGACTCCGGAAGATGCCGGAAGCCCCAAAGCGTCATAAATCAGTTCTCCAGGGCCACCCGTACTGTAGACATAATATGTACCAGAACGCACGGAGTTGTCCTCAATGACAGCAAAAGTGTCATTTCCCGTGACCGCTTTGAGCTGGTCTGCATATTCAGCAGCCTGTGCATCATAGTTCGCTAGCCATTCCTCGACCACATCTTCTTTCCCGAACCATTCCCCCAGTTGCTGGAAGCGCCCCCTCCAGTTTACATAGCTAATATCATCGTCTAGCATAACAGTAGGGGCGATTTCACACATCTGATCATAAACATTGTCGTGACGGATATTCATAATAATCAGATCCGGTTCCAACTCTGCAATTTTTTCCAGATCCAGGTCGCCGGCGGAGCCGGAATAATTACCTACGGTTTCCACGTTGTTTTCTGCAAAGTATTCCTGCAGATATTCAGGAACTGTGGTGGGATCAAACATACTGGTATTGGCTGATCCGACAAAAGGCATCTCTAAAATAATCAGTTCGTCGGCAGATCCGGATGTATCTACAATGCGCTGCGGATTTGCGGGGATTTCAACTGTTCCCTTCATATCTGTTACTGTAATCGTGTCGCCGTTCTGCCCCGTCTGCGAAGTTTCCATTTCACCCGGCTGTGATTCTAAATTGCCGGACGTTTCTGTTGTACTTGAGCAAGCCACCATGCTGAATAACATCGCAAAACAAAGCAATCCGCTCAACATTTTTTTCATTGTTTTGTCCTCCTTGTTTGATATACATCGGTTAGCACAAACTAACCTATGTGAATATTAGCACATTGCCATATCACTCTCAGCCCCAAGAGGGATTTTTTTTGCCCCCAAAGGGATAACAGCAACTTGACACGTTAGCACTAACTAACTATAATCTATTTTACAGAGATCTGTGTACTTCAATTTTTGACTTAGTTAGTTTGTGAAAAAGGGGAGGGGAAATGTGTCCGACTTATCTCTGAAATTCAAATCGTCATCTGGATTTCCATTGCGCAAACAGATCGAAGTTCGCCCAGGTGTCCAGCTTTTCTTTTCTTCCGGGATCATAGATCGAAAACTGCAGTGGGTAACAGCTACCACTAGTCCTATCTTTGAACTTGCATATAGTCAAAAGAATTCTTTATACAGCGAATTAGGGAATGTTCCTGTTGAAATCAAACCTGGCTATTCCAACCTTGGGTTTTTAGGGGAAACCAGAAGTCGTTCAGAGTATCAATGCGGAGAAGAAATCAGGACATACTCTATTTGGGTTGAGCCTCATATTTTTGATGATTTTTGTGAAGCAGTCTGTGGGGAAAAGGGGCAAAAGTTCTCTGCTTTCCAAAATTTTGCTTGCCCATATTATTCCTTTCGTCATGATACACGTGAAGAAATACTGCTGAGCAAACTTGACAATGAAATGGAAATGTCGACGGGCCAGTTGAATCGCCTTTTGTTAGAAAGCCAAGTGTTGGAACTGCTTTCCATAAATATTGAACGGCTTTTATGCCCCGATTGGAAAGAAGATCGTCCGTTGCCTCTCTCAGCCGCTGATATGGAATGTCTTCATAACGCCCACGAGATTCTCATCCGTCGATTGGATTGCCCGCCTTCCCTGCAGGAACTTTCCTACTTAATCCGAATGAATGACTATAAGATGAAGCGTCTTTTCAAGCAGTATTACGGAAAAACAATCTATCAGTATCTTCGAGAAGAACGAATGAAGAAAGCATATGTATTGCTTCAGGATGGTCATTATAATGTGAGTCAGGCCGCTTTTACTGTCGGATATACAAATATCAGTCATTTTTCAGAGGCCTTCAAAAAATATTTTGGGGTTTCTCCACACAAGGTGATACCACATATCTGAATTAACCTTCCACGATTTCATTGTTTCATCCGTTTCAAAATCTAAAAGGCACAGCTGCATTCATTTAAGTGGATAGAACTAACCGTAAATATTTAAGGAGAACTCACCACTTTTAGTAGCGAGTTCTCCTGTGCACTGGACGGTTTTAGTGATACCCTTGTGAGGGCGGGGCACTCGCGCCGGGCTCTGTCGGGAGACATTATTTTGTTTTGGGCAGGGGTAGTGCGCTCATGCTGTGAAGGCTCACGCCCAGAGTGGACAAGTTGTGGAGCATGGCGGAGGTAGCCGGTGGCAGGATGCCCGCTACGCCCAGGCCGATGAGCGCCCCATTGAAGCCGATAACAAAGCGGTAGTTGTTCTGGATGCGGCGCATCAGGGCCATGGACAACTGCCGCAGGCGCACCAACTCCCACAGGCTGTCGGCGGCGATGGTGATGTCGGCGATCTCCCGGGCGATGGCCGCCCCGTCGCTGATGGCGATGCCCGCGTCCGCCTCGGAGAGGGCTGGGGAGTCGTTGATGCCGTCCCCTACCATGAGAACGGTGTGCCCTTCCCGCCGCAGAGCAGCAACATACTCCGCCTTGTCCGCTGGGAGCACGCCGGCCCGGAAATCGTCCACTCTCAGCTGCTCCGCAATGGCAGCAGCGGTGCGGGGTCTGTCCCCGGTGAGCATGACGGCGTTTTTCACGCCCAGATCCCGCAGGGCAGAGCACGTCCTTCGCCTCCTCCCGCAGGGGATCGGAGATGCAGAGCACGGCGGAGAGCACTCCATCGATGGCCAGATACAGCTGGGAATACTCCGGGGACAGGGCGTCGAACTTAGACTGCTCCCCCTCCGGGACTACGCACTTCTCGTCTTCAAAGATGAAGTGGGCGATGCCGATGCGCACCTGCTCTCCGTCCACCGAACTGGCGATGCCATGGGCCACCAGGTATTCTACCTTGGCGTGGCGCTCCTCATGGTTTAGACCCCGGCGGCGGGCCTCCTCCACCACGGCGTTAGCCATAGAGTGGGGGAAGTGCTCCTCCAGGCAGGCGGCCAGAAGCCCCAAAAGGATGGACAAAAACCCCTGGATCAGAAGGGCCGCCAGCAGACACAGCAGGCCGACGATCAGGAACACCGGCCAAGCTCGCTGGGTGAAGCGGTACTCGCACCAGATCACCAGGGGATGGAAGGCGCCAATCACCAGCAGCGACGCGGCTCCCACGACAACGCCTTCCAAGTTCAGTTCCACGGACATCACCTCGTGGACATCATACCATGAACTCAGTATGAATAAAAGTTAAATATTTAGGAGGACCCGCCACTAAAAGCGGCGAGTCCTCCTTTGCCCTGGACGGTTTTTGATGATACCCTTGTGCGGCCGGAGCATTTGGTGCGCAGGTGGCTTTTTGCAGTTTAAATATCCGCCCCGAAAAAATCCATTTTCTGCTTTACCGACTCAATCCTGTCTGAATCCTTTCCAAACAGTTTTTCTACCATGGAAATAACCGCCATATAGGCGTTGGAGGCCTCGCCATAGCGCCCCTGCGCGGCATACAGGTCGCCAAGCATCTCCTGATTCTCAATGGTATCCGCCGCAAGGGCGCCCCGCATATGCTGGTTGATTTCCAGGGCCCGGACAAGTTTATCTTCCGCCTGTGCCCACTGAGCCCGCGCATCCTCTCCGCGCCCATCCGCCTCCGCTTCCAGGCCCAGGTGATAATGAGATACACCCTGATCGTACAGCGAATAAGCAAGTCCTGACGGGTTTCGCTCTGACAGTGTCTGCTCATGCAGCAGGGTACATTCCAGCGCCTTCTGATAGTTTCCCTGTCTCTGGTACATCCGTCCCATTTCCATATAGGTCTCGCCCACCCGCTCCCGGGCCAGCGCCAGGTCATACTGCTCATTTTTCATGAGCATATCCCGCTTCTCTCCCCGCTCCAGGGCTGCAATGTTGCGCTGGCGAATGTCAAGGGCCTGTTGAAAATAGGTCTGCGCCTTGTCAAAGTCCTGGTCGTACTCCCAGGTATAGCAGCGGGCCACCTTTTCATAAGCCATAGCCAGATCCTCATTTTCTGGCATACCGCTGCGGAGCATTAGCTCCAGTCCCAGTCGGTACCAGGGGATGGATTCCTTATTGCGGCGGCTGTTGAAGTAGCATCCTCCCAGGTTTTTCGCTGCGTAGCCGGTCATGGGGTTGTCCTCTCCCAGCTGTTTGCGGCAGGCATCATAAAAACGATGGGCATTTTCAATAGATGCATCAAAACGCCCGACCTGCCATAGAAAGCCGGAGATCGGCTCAAAGGCATCGATTGCCCGGGTATCCGGCTCCGGAAAATAATCCGCCAGAGCCAGCACACTGTCGGTAACCGCCAGATTTTCCTGATAAGGCCGCAGCCAGGCAGTGAACAGGAACCGGGACATATTGTCCAGGAATTTGCCGCACTGATCCACATCAGGCCGTAAAACCGCATGGACCACCTCGATCACCAGCGGATGCAGAGAGATCCGTCTTTCCGCCCCTTTCAGCACCCAGCTCTTGCGGATCAGCTGATTGATGGGTTCAAAGGAGGGCAGATCCATCCACTCCCGAAAACGGACCGCAGGCACACCGCTGTGCCCCATCAGAGACAGGCAGCGCAGGATCTGCTTCTCCTCGTCACTCAGGTTACTGGTATTGAACACCGAGCAGATATGCCCAAAAGCGGTATTTACAGACTGTCGGCCGGATACGGTCTCCGCCAGTCCGCTTTGCATATCTCCCTGCTCCAACAGTGCCAACATCTCGTCCGCACTGAGAAAGCTGGCGCTCATCTGCTTGGCAATCAGTTCCACCGTATAAGTGTGGCAGGCAATCCTGTCAAAAATCTTCTTCAGGCTGTCCTTGTCGCCCTCTTCCACACACTCGCCATAGTTTTTCTGGAAAATGTCCAGCAGCACATCAAAATCCTGCATGGCCTCCACCCGGAGCGCCGGATATCCCGGATGGGCATTGCGAGTGGTAAAGATCACATGGTAGCTGCCCTCCAGGAATTTGTCCAGGTCCGGGTCCCCATCCACATCAAAATTATCTACGATCAGCAGGGTTTTCTCGCTGGTAATGCTCTGCATCACCCGCAGTTTCCGCAGGAAAAAGGCCCGCTCATCTTCTGTGGGCTTTTGCGGCTCCAGATTCTCAATGGAGACCGCCTCTTCGTCGCAAACCAGGCGCTGGAGGCTGCCCTGATAGCTGACAAACAGCGTCTGCTCGTATTCCTTTTGGAATCTTAACGCATACTGCTTTGCTAGTTCACTCTTCCCGATGCCGCCGATCCCCTCCAGAAAGATGCAACGTTTCCCCTGAGCAAAGTGGGCGTGAATCTGCTCCAAAAGTGTCTCTCTGCCCTCAAATACATCTCTGGCCTGGGGCATACGGGCCAGCAGTCGATATTGACGGATGGGGCTTTGCGTCTGCTGTGTACGCTCTCCCTTTTTCTTGCCCAGCAGCATCTCCAGGCGCTCCACCAGCTCATCGATGCGCTTATACATGGGCGGCGTCATAGCATCGATCCAGTGCAGCCGGCCCAAGTAATACTGGGCCTCCTCACCGATCTCATCATCGGCTACATGGAAGGGGATAATCTTTACTTCTTCATTCCGGGTAAGTCTGCGGCTCACCATGTCGATTTCGTTCAGCACATGAACAGACTCCGATGCCTGACGATTCAGGATCAGGAGAAAAATTGCGCATTGGTTGATCGCCTTTACAATGCTGGAGGCATACGCGCCCTCTGTATTTCTGGGCGCATACCAGCAGCGAACGCCGTCGGCCTCCAATTTATTGACAATACCTTCCACAATATGCAAGGAGGACGCGGTATGATGGCTGACAAATACATCAATTTCCATGAGTGCTCACTTCTCCTTCCCATTTGGTTGCTGCTCCCGACCCAATATGCAGCAAATGATTCTCGCCACAAGGCCTTCCGATATTTTACAGATTGTCAATTATTATACTACACCTTTGTCCTTTCTACAACTATCCCCTTTCTTCGCACAGCAAGAAAACTCTGCGAAATCCCATTGCGGAGTTCAAATAAAAGCGGGGCGGAAGTCAAAAACTTCCGCCCCGCTTTCGGAGGAGAAACGCCTATTGGCAGCTGCTTATTTCTCGTTTTCCGCAAATCGCATAAGGATGGTTGCAATCTCAGCCCGGGTAGCAGTACCGGTGGGGTCAAGCTTACCGCCGTCCTTGCCGGTGAGCAGACCGGAACCAACCGCCCACTCCATAGCCTCAGCGGCCCAGGAGGAGGTACCGGTGCTGTCAGCGAAGGTGGTCAGGTCGCCCTTGTCAGACACATCGTAGCCCTTGCTCTCAGCGTAGCGGTACAGGATGGTAGCCAGCTGTTCGCGGGTCACGGTGTCGTTGGGAGCAAAGACGGTGTCGCTGTAGCCCTTGACAATGCCCTTGGAGGCGGCCCAGTTCACAGCGTCGGTGTACCCACACACCGTTCTCCACATCGGTGAAGGGCAGGCCGGTCTCCACGGGGGTATCGTCCTTAGTGAAGGACGCCTTCACGGTGACATTGCTTCTGGGCATTCTGAAGGTATACTTGCTGTCGCCCTTGTCAGTCACGGCAACGGCGTTCCCCTTGGCATCGGTAACGGTAACACCATCGGCCTTGTAACCCTCGTCGGGAGTCAGTGTCACAGTGACTGTCAGTCCGGCAGAAGGACGGCTGTTGGACACCTTCACAGTACCGTTGGATGTTTCCTCAACTGTCACGTCGTAGCGGGTCACGGAGGCGCTGCTGCTGGAACTCCCTGTAACTGTAACAACACACGAAGCAGTATATCCTCCGTTTGTAGTGGTGACAGTGATCACCGCTGTTCCTTCGCCTACCGCAACGACATTGCCAAATTGATCTACCGTAGCTATAGAATCATTATCTGAGGACCAAGTAACCGTCTTATCTACCGCATTTTCCGGCAGCACAGTGGCAACCAGAACTTCATTGTCCCCCTGTTCGAGAATCAGTGCAGATTTGTTAAGCGTTACGCCCTCTACCGTCTTTGCGCCAAAAGCAATCTGTTCGCCATTGCAGTTAAAGTCTTCGATGGTAACAGGAATATTTGCATCGGTACTGCCATTGACTGCAAACACGCCGATTTTCATGTCTGCAGACTGACCAACCGTCTCATTGGTCAGCTCGCCTACAGCAGTCCAATCCTCTTCCCCTTCATATTTGTACCAACCCTTGAAGGTGTTCCCGGTTCTCTCCAGCTTAAGATATGCAGGCACATCTTTCTGAGTATCCGCTACTGCATTCTCGCCCCAGACTCCATCCAGGTTCTGGAACATTCCAAAGATGTTTTTGCCAAGGCTGTTATGGTAGCGTCTGGTAACCGATGCAATGGCCTGCCAATTGTCAAACACCATCACACCTACCTTTTGCGCATGTGCATTCAGCCCGCCGCTCACCTTAATGGTCAGGGTGAAATCCCCCTCCGGTGCATCATACAGCCAATAGTTGTTCGGTTCCTGGTAATTCTTTGCAAAATCGCCTACTTGTGTAGTAATTAGAATTTTATTTTCTGCCTCAACCTTGCAGTATTCATTCTGATTTACTACAGTCCACCCCTCTGCAGGAATATACGCGGGCAGAGTCACTTTCACCTCGCACTTGGCTGTTAACGTTTTCCCATACGCATCAACCGTCGCAGTAATGGTTGCCGTACCTGCTCCTACCGCTCTGATTTCACCATTGTTTATGGTAGCAACAGTAGGATCACTGCTCGACCAATTAACAGAGGCCGCAACCGGATTGCCGTCCCGATATGCTGTGGCAGTAATTGTCTGGGAATCATTCAATTCCATCGTCAGTTCAGCATAATCCAAAACCAGACTGTCCGGAGACGGATCTTCACGCATGATACAAATGGCAAATCCGCCATTTTCTAGCATCGGCACGGTCAGGACGTCACGGTTTGTTACAATCTTTTTCTCACTGACCAACTCAGATATATCCGCACCATCTTTACAGATGACCGCATAATAATCACCCTCGCCCAGGAAAGACAGGTCAATTTCTGCGTTGTGCTGTTCCACGCACATTCCGCCGATATACCACTCTTCCCCACTGCGCCTAGCCATGATAACAAGATTGCCCGGATCAGCCGCCAACATTTTGGACTCGTCCCAACCGGAAGGAATATCCTGGAAATACTCTCTGGCGGGGCTGGCGAGATAATATACCGGCTTATCCGCCAAACACTGAATACCAGATTCATAGACGACCGCCATCGCCGCCATCTGCGCTACGCTGAAGTCTACATCGCTGTAAATGTGGAACATCGGGGTATAATCTGCAGGGCCAATAGCCATTCTTGTAAAGGGCAGCATACAATTGTGGAATGCTGTCAGCCGGCTCGGCGTCTCGCCGCCCAGCAGTCCTTCCCGCGTAAGCATAAAGGGATATGTACGCCGTTCACCATGAGTCTGCGGGCAGCCGTGCAGATTGATCAACAAGTGATAGGTGGCTGCATCTTCCATAATCCCATCATACAGCTGCATATATTCCTGAGAATCACTATTAAACCAATCCGGTTTTACCCCTGCAATTCCCATATCGGCCCACTCTTCAAAAGTAGCCCGCCGAGTATCCTGGTCTTTGATCTTATTGTGATCGACCCAAACCAGAAGCTTTACATTTTTAGTCTTTGCGTACTCCAGCAAGTCATCAAACCAGTCATAGTATTCTCCAAATTCAGGCTGCCAGCCATCATCCAGGAGAAGATACTCCCATCCCATCTCAGCACTCAAATCCACATAGCGCTTATAGGTGTCATAATCACTGGTGCTGTCTCTATTCAGCCAGGTCCAAGAAGTACTCCGTATGGTGTGATGACTCCATTGCCCTCATCAATGAGGAGCAAGGCGGTTTCATAGCCGTCAAGGGCGTCCAGCTCCTCTTTGCTGGCGCAGCCGCCATTCAGCACCATGTAATGATCTCTGCCGACCTGCTCTAAATCAGAAAAAACTGTGATGACCGTGACCTGCTGGCAGGAAAATGTCAAGTTGATCAGGTCGGTCATGTCGGAATAGTCGTAGCTGACTGCAGCACCCTGGAACTGAGCGCCCTCCTGTGCATAACAGAAGCTGTCCAGCCGCTTGGCCAGATAGTCCAGCTCGTCGATATTTACAGGTTTTCCCTCCAGTCGCTTCAGGATGGGGTACTCACCAAGGATCTCGTCCATTTGGCAGTCCCTCGCCAGGGGATCTCCCATGTCCATCGCATTCAGCGCCTCCATGATTCCGTCATACTGGTTGTGCGGGATTGGGAGGGGAACGGTAAACTGTCCGTACTCGGGATGCTTCGGATTTGATAACACAGCATTCATTCTCATCGTATTCCTCCAATGCCGAGCCCTACATCTCCATCTGAGGGCTATAATCCTGTCTGTGTTCCAATTGGGTGTCCAGGTCAGGGACAGAGAACTCGATTTTGATTCTGGCTTCTTGAATGGCTCTTATCTGTTTGTCATTCAAATTTGGGTCTTCTGCCAACAGATGATCCGTTGCACGATAAATCTCTGTCAACTCCTCATTGGAGAAGAGACTGGCTTTGGGGATCAGACCAGAGCGGACAGCGAAGTCCCGTTTGGCTCCTGCAAAATCATCCTCATAATAGTGCCCATGGCTGACGCCGACCCTTTCATAATCCCAGATCCATGTAACGAACTCATAGCCCCGGCCGGTGCCTCGCTCTCTGCCCGCCAGCACAGCCCCGCCGAAATCCGCAAGCAGATGAAACTTATTGTCAAGACCACGAGCACGGAGCAGGGGGGTGTTTTCCATAGCCTCCACATATTCAAATACTCTGTCGGCTGCAATGGCGACCCTGTGATACAGCTCGTTGGCCTCTGGATTCTTGCTCCCGGACGGAAGCATAAATACTTCGTTCCCAGGAGAAACAGAAAGGACAGGCTGTCCATGGAGAAAAATCTCCAGCCGCCTGTCCTCTTTGCTAAGGGATTCAATTTGCTCCTTTCCGAGACACCGGGATAGTTCCTCAAAAAATTTACTCCCCACTGTAAACCTCCAATCTTGTTACTTCATTGAAAATAAAAAAAAGCCCGTGCATTTTTTGCACGGGCTTAGGAACACATCTTTTAACTGAGTGTTCGTCCTCATATTCTTCTTGGATAAAACAATAACTCACACAGCATTGACTGTGTGAGTTATTGTTTTGGTGGAGATAAGCGGGATCGAACCGCTGACCTCTTGAATGCCATTCAAGCGCTCTCCCAGTACAAGCGTGTAGCGAACCCTCTAAAAGGGGTGGGGAGAGTGCTTTTGGTACGCAGGATATATGAGCTTATTTTACAAGAGTTCCATTTCCTAAAGAATAGTTTAAGCAACTTGAAACTCCCCTGGAAAGATTACCGAGTATTCGCACCTGAAAACGGGCTCTAGAACATGCCAAATATAGTTGATTAAGGGCTTTAAAGCGCATAAAATTTTCTGATATATCATTTTGGGAAGTTACAGGAACTCTACCCTCATCCACTCCGACCAAAATTACACCTTTGAACTCTAACCCATTTATATTTTCAGGAGTAGACAACACTATGCAACTTTTTTCCTTCGTATTTTCTGCTACATTGTTTTTGCTAATAAGTTCAATTACTGGATGACCAGAATTTTCTGAAATGAGATCTGCGTCAATCTCACCCGGGCCAAACATAATAACTGCAATTTCGTTTGGGTTGCACTGAAATGTTTTAATCATGTCATCAATATGGCTTTTTAGAGAAGATAGCATTTCTCGATCACTATTATACATATAGAGTTTTGGATGTCTACAAAATGAGTCTTCTCTAGCAGTAAATCCGCTTAAGGCTGATTTGTATGGATTAATGAAAGCATTGAAAAGTGCCGCACCAGATGCAGTTATAGATGCACAGAGTTCTGCAATTTGCTGAGAACTTCTGAAAACCGTACTATATTCTTGAGAAATTACACTCCCTGCTGGGAATTCTCTCTCAATATAATTATTGCTGATATCTCCTCTGTCACCTATTGCTTGGCTATAATCTAATGCAAAACAAATTGGGATACTTTCTTGGTTAATTTTTTTCGTGAGATAATGAAATATTTGTTGTTCATTCACATTAAATAAATGCATTTCGTCCACAAAAATATAGTCATAGCCATTTTGCTCTCGCTCTCTCTTCCACAATGGCCCTCTAAATCTAGAAATCGCTTCCAAAACCACATCATCAGTATCAAAAACTGATTCTCTTCTTAAATAACTTTGATACTCTGTAAATAGTTTATATACATATGTTTTATCATCTTCTGTAATAACTGGCAAACCGTTTGATAAGGCAGAAAGGTTCTTATATACATCAAAGTCCTCCGCTGAGTATCCTTTTATCTGAATACTAAACTCATGTTGCAATAGCGAAACAACTCTAGAAGGATCTTCATTATCTAAAACATTTTTTAATTCTTCTGAAAGATGCGGTCGATAAGTTTTATAATATTGCGCAGATATTTTAGTATAAATATCTTGTATTATTAACAGTTGATATTGTTTTGCCTCATAAGCATCGCCATCGATAATTTGTGTTTCGTTCAAATTAATATAGTTTGCACAGTATTCTTGTAAAGTTGTAATTTCGATACTTTGATTTTCATCGTTTTCCCACTGCCCATTGGTTGATGAATCAAAAATAAGTTTAATACTAGCTTCTGTTGTTTTGCTATGGGCAAAAAAAACAACTTTGAACGGCAAGTTTTTTTCTCTTGCATTTGCTAATAAGACAGCTGCACGCATTATAAGTGAAACTGTCTTTCCAGTTCCAGCAGGCCCCTCAACACGTATAGGAGCAGTTATATCTTCTGAATCCACAACTTTTTTTTGGGAATCAGTCAATCTGACCCGTTGCTGTGCTAAAGTCATATAGCTAAAAGCTAGATCAGGTGACAATGTTTTTGCCTCCACTAGATGCATAGGATTTGTATTATGGCTTTCATGTTGGGAAGGAGACGAATACAGTTCAAAATGCTTTTTGTAATCATGTATTTGGTTAAGATATGTTTCGCCTGCCTTTTGATATACTCCTATATCAGGAATCTCTATGCCCTTTGGTGCCCCTTTGTCATTATATTTATAAGCCAAAAGCGCGAAAGATATGCCTCTAGTTTGTAATCGCTGACAATGCGGTTCACGAGCAATAGCAATTCGATATGCTTTTTTCTGACTATAAGGAAATGGGAAAATAACAGCTTTATCATTAACAATATTCTCAGCAGAGGTAAAGGATTGCTGATTCCAGTAGCGTATAGAAAATCTTAAAAGTTTTTGTAATATGAGCAATAGTTCAGTGTCATTGGCATCTTCTAGAATACGGCATTGCTCTAAATCAATAACCATTATTTTTTTATGCAAGCCAGGTCCTGCAAAAATTATCCCATTGCGTTGCTTATCGGCTATAATTCCCTTCATTTTGAAATTATCTTTTTCTTCTCGAATAAAAGCGACGAAAAGTTTGCTGAGTTCGTATTCAAAACTTTGCAGCTCAACTTTCGTCACAATTTCTTCGGCTGCACTCTGTTCAAACAATATGTATTTCATCGTATATCCCCTTATTAATCAACTTGATACGAATCACAAAAAGCAGACAATTCAGTATTGGAAAGAGTGTCAATTCCTATCCTTGCAAATGCACTAGAAAAGTTCTGTAGAAGATGCTCAATCCAAGGCGATGCAATCCTGCCATCAAATATAACAAAATCACTACTGCATTCCAAAAAATACTTACTATTTAGTCTTTGTAACTCTAGATTGCCGTTTTCCTGCTTTGAAATTTCTGCGTAATCAAATCCGTTTTTTGCAATCGTTTCAATTTCTTCAAGAGATATTTGAATTATATCTTTTAAATTAACAACAATTCCATCTGTCATAATTTCATTTTGACCTATTTTTGCTTTATGTGGTAGAAAGCAAAACTCATTTGGAAACCGCTCACATAAAAGATCCTTGAGTATAGCACTTTTCCGTTTAGACAAATCGCCGTTTAACAATTTGATTCTATCTTTTATTGAACAATGCTCAGTTAACTCACTCCAAGCTTTCCACTTATGTACCGATTGTTCCAACTTATCAAAGTTTCTCTTTTTTAGTTTTTCATCGGCCTTTATGTTTATCAATACCTTTTCTGGACCGAATGCTAAAAGGGTATCAAAGTCTAACCCGCTCTCTCTTGCCCATTGGTTTATGGGCCCTAAAATATCGTTATGCAGGTAATCATTAAAGGCTCTGGAGAAAAGTTCTGTGCATACCCAATCATGGAGAGATATTGCTGATAATAAATGTATTACTTTAGATTTGTTCTGCGCAATTTCACAGCGAGCAGTAATAATTACTCCGTAACACTTTATCCCATCATAATATTGTGAACGCAGCCCATACAAAATTGAGCCCTGTGTATATTTTTCCATTTCAATCACCATACAAATCCGTTTTTTCATTATATCACATTATGCATAAAAACGCGACAGATTTCAATGCTATATAGTACAATGTCTTTAAAAAATGGACTGCTTATAGGGACTATTGGCAGCATTTTATATCTTTGCGCTAAAGGAGGGATGCTCTTCACAAGCCAGCCATTGGGCTGGCTTTTTTCATGCTATCACGAAGGAGGTTGGCAAATGGCAGACGACAAACTGAGCCCAGACCCGAAGAACAATAAGCCCCCGGAGGCAATTGCTCCCCCCGGGCCGAGTGATTCTCCCACCCCGGAGCCACTCAAAAGCCCTGGCGATCCGCCTGGGCATGAGCAGGCAATGATTCCCGGTATAGTTGAGGATGCTCCTGTTCCTGCCAGTAAGGTGATTGACTTGTCCGGCATCCAGGCTGCCGCCGATCACAATGGTAAGAGGCCCATCGCTCCCGGTGTGGCCGACAAACCGCCAGAGGCCGCTCCCGAGCAAAAGCACCGGGGCCGTCCGCCCAAAGCAAAGCCCGAGGCAGGAACTGGCAAACAGGAAAAAACGGCAGAGCCCCACACGGGCCGCCCGTCCAAGGCTAACAAGGAGGCCCGCGATGGGGTCCCGCCCTCTGTTCGGGACAAAGTGTCCAGAGGAAGCAAGGACGCAAAAGGCAAGGCAATGGGGCCCGGAGATGCACCGGCTGCTAAACCCGGCAAGGAGACAAGACCGCAGAAGGAAGCACCCGCCAAGGAGCCCGCCCCTGAGCCGCCTAAAATTGACCTGCCGCCGGTTCCCCCTATGCCACCCCGCCCAGTGGAAGAAGGCAAAATCGTCTATCTGAAGCTGTCCGAGCTCCATCCGTTCCATACTTTCCGGGAACACCCGTACAAGGTGCAGGATGACCGGGCAATGGACGATCTGGTGGACACCATCAAGGTACACGGCGTGATGACCCCGGCTACCGTCCGCCCGGAAAAGGACGGCAAGGGTTATGAGATTATTGCGGGCCACCGCCGCCACCACGGCAGCGGACGGGCTGGACTGGATGAGATGCCCTGTATCGTCCGAGATATGACCGACCTGGAGGCCGTCCGGGAGATGCGGAACAGCAACAAGCAACGGGGTGATCCCCTGCCCAGTGAATTGGCCCGACTCCTGGAACTGGAGGTAGAGGCCATCAAGCACCAGGGTACTCGACCCAAAAACGAGCAAGAAAAGGAATTCCTAGGAAAACGCTCGGTTGAAATTGTGGGTAAGGAGCATGATCTCAACTACAAAAAGGTGCTCCGCTATCTCCGCCTCAACCGTTTGGTGCCGGAACTGCTGGACAAAGTTGACGCCAAAAACATGGGGTTCATGCCCGCTGTGGAACTCTCGTACATCAGGCCGGAAAACCAGCGATTGATCGCTGTGTCCATTGACGGGGAGCAGGCATCTCCCTCGGTCAAACAGGCCAAAAAGCTCCGGGAACTGGATCAGGAGGGAAAACTGAACGGCGATGTGATAGACGCCATTTTGAGTGAACAAAAAAGGGAGGTTGATAATGTGATCATCAGTACCGACGAACTCAACAAGTATTTTGGCAAGGAGGTCACTCCCCGGCAGATGAAGGACCAGATCATGGCCCTGCTGGACGAGTGGAAGGAAAAGCAGCCGCCGGAGAAAAAGGCGGAACTGGAGAAGTAAGCCCTTGGGACAAAGTGTCCCAAGGGCTTTACTGATTTCTGCGACAAATTTAGGAGGTACAATTTGAAAAACAATCATCATTCCCCCCGGAGGCTGACGGCCCTCCTTCTGGTCGTAGCCGTCATGCTCTCCCTGATCCCCTCGGCCTTTGCCGCCCAACAGAACAGCTACCACGACCCGGCGGAGCATTGGCAGGAGGCTCTGAACCGCACCAACGAACTGGACGCAAACTCGGTGGTGACAGTGGAAACCTTTGATTGCTGCGTCTGTGACAAGGCCACTGCCTTTGAGGTGTTCCGCGTTCCCGAGTACACCCGCAACGGGGAAACGGCGCTGACCCGAAATGTCAAATATTCGGACGGTACCTGTCTGGACGGCAAGAGCAAGGGCGATCTTCTGGACGGCACCCCCGGCCAGGACGCCACCTATACCGGCTATCACTGGACGAAAGCCGTCTGCGAAGTCTGCGGCACCATCAACAGCAATATGGGTGCTACCAGTTACGCCTGCAACAAGAATGTGTATTGGCTCTATGACTGCGCGGCGGATTTCTTTGAGGAACTGCCGGAAACGCAGACCATTGAGCAGGTGGACAGCACCTACCATCGCATTATCACCACCAGCGGCGAATACTGTGCGTTCTGTTACGGCACCTACAAGGAGGAAAGTTCCACCCTGGAGCGGCACCACATGGAAACGGCCATCCGCCCGGAGCTGGCCCATGACCGCTTTGTAGAGATGGCAACTTGCGCCGACTGCGGCTACGCCGAAACCGCCTACACCGCCGCTAAGTCTGTTGTGGCGGACTACTTCGGCGTGGTGGACGGCCAGCCCCATACTGTCACAGTGTCCGATCTTTCCGAGGCAGGTGTCACCACCGCTATCCGCTACGGCCACACGGCGGACGGCTGCACCCTGACCAGCGCCCCCAACTATACCGAGGCTGGGGACTATGCTGTGTACTATGAGATTACCTATACCTATAAGAATACCGACATGGTGGAGGACGGCGTGGCCTATGTCCATCTGCGGGACGAAAGCACCGAGGAAACCGATGGGGACGGCTCCTGCGGCGAGGACCACAACTGGACCCTGCTGGACAGCGTAGCCCCCACCTGCCTGACCCTGGGCTATGACCGCTACCTGTGCGTGGACTGCGGTGCAATCGAAAAGCGGGACTATGAGGCCGCCCTGGGCCATGCGTTCCAGAGCATTGTCATTCGGGACGCCACCTGCGAAACCCCCGGCAAGGTGCTGGAAATCTGTGAGCGGTGCGGCCCTGTCCAGGAAAGCATCACCCCCAAGGGCGAGCATGAGTTCTCCGTTACCACCGTCCCGGCCACCTGCACCAGCCCAGGCTACACCCTGCGGGAGTGCGCCGTCTGTGGAGAGCGCCACATTGAGGACATCACGGCGGCCCTGCCCCACAACTACGTTGCCAAAGTAACCCCGGCCACCTGTGAGGGCGGCGGCAAGACCGTCCATATCTGCGAGGGTTGCGGTTCCAGTTTTGTGACGGACTACACCGAGCCGTTAGGCCATTCCTGGGACGAGGGAACTGAGATTACCGGCGCTACCTGTACCGGCGAGGGTGTGATCGAGTATCGCTGCGTCCGCTGCGGTTATCACCGGCTGGAGGGCGACGCTGCGGCGGGCCATGTACCCGGTGAAGCGGCCACCTGCACCACGCCCCAACTCTGTACCAAGTGCGGCGCTGTGATCGTCAACGCCCTGGGCCACGACTACCAGAAGGAAGTGACCGCCCCCACCTGCACGGAAATGGGCTACACCACCTATACCTGCTCCAGCTGCGGCGACACCTACAAGGGCGACTATACCGACGCCGCCGGACACAAGCCCGGTGACTGGATCATTGACCAGGAGCCCACCACCGACAGCGAAGGCAGCAAGCATCAGGAATGCGAAGTCTGCGGTGAAACCCTGGAAACTGCGGAAATCGAGAAAATCTACAAGCAGGCCAC